>NZ_JASCOZ010000009.1 GCF_029960115.1 Stenotrophomonas sp. PS02289 | reverse complement strand
CGGTAGCGCCGGCCGTTGGCCGGCCCACGCGATGCGTGCCGCGAGCGGTTTTCACGCGCCCTCCACACGCCCCCGTAGGGATCCCGGCTCTGGACCGGGTGAGCTAGACTGTCCGCCTTTGCGGTCTTCGGGCCGCCCTGAATGGACGTATCAACCCGCATGAGTTGGCTGACCAAACTGATGCCGTCGGGCATCCGCACCGACAATGTTCCGAGCAAGAAGCGCAGCGTCCCCGAGGGCCTGTGGGAAAAGTGCAGCAACTGCAACAGCGCGCTGTACGGCCCGGAGCTGGAAGAAAACCTGGAGGTCTGCCCGAAGTGCGGCCACCACATGGCGATCCGCGCACGCGCGCGCCTGGCCTCGCTGTTCGACGCCGACAGCACCACGGAAATCGCCGCCCGCCTGGGGCCGACCGACCTTCTGAAGTTCAAGGACCAGAAGAAATACGGCGAGCGCATCAAGGCCTCGCAGAAGAACACCGGCGAGTACGACGCGCTGATCGCCATGCAGGGTCTGCTCAAGGGCCGTCCGCTGGTGGCTTCGGCCTTCGACTTCGCCTTCATGGGCGGCTCGATGGGTTCGGTGGTGGGCGAGCGCTTCTCGCTGGCCGCTGAAAAGGCGCTGGAAATCGGCGCACCTTACGTGTGCTTCTCCGCCAGCGGCGGCGCGCGCATGCAGGAAGGCCTGTTCTCGCTGATGCAGATGGCCAAGACCTCGGCTGCGCTGGGTCGCCTGCGCGACGCCGGCCTGCCGTACATCTCGGTGCTGACCCATCCGACCACCGGTGGCGTGTCGGCCTCGTTCGCGATGCTGGGCGACATCAACATCGCCGAACCGCAGGCGCTGATTGGCTTTGCCGGCCCGCGCGTGATCGAGCAGACCGTGCGCGAAAAGCTGCCGGAAGGCTTCCAGCGTTCGGAGTTCCTGCTGGAGCACGGTGCGATCGACCAGATCTGCGACCGCCGCGAAATGCGCGACCGCCTGGCCGACCTGCTCGCGATGCTGGGTCGCCAGTCGCCGGCGGACGCTGCCTGATGGGGGCGCGCAAGTACTTTGGCACCGACGGTATCCGCGGTCGGGTCGGCCAGGGCGTCATCTCGGCGGATTTCGTGCTGCGCCTGGGCAATGCCCTGGGTCGCGTGCTGACCGAGCGCAATGGTCACCGCCCGGGCCACCGCCCGGTGGTGGTGATCGGCAAGGACACGCGCATTTCCGGCTACATGTTTGAAGCGGCGCTGGAAGCCGGGCTGGTGGCAGCCGGTGCCGACGTGCAGCTGCTGGGCCCGATGCCGACGCCGGCAGTGGCGTTCCTGACCCGCACCCTGGGTGCGGACGCGGGCATCGTGATCAGCGCGTCGCACAACCCGCACTACGACAACGGCATCAAGTTCTTCTCGGCCGATGGCGAGAAGCTGGATGACGCGACCGAACTGGCGCTGGAAGCGGCGCTGGACAGCGAATTCACCACGGCCGAATCGGACCGCCTGGGCAAAGCGGCACGCGCGCGTGACGCGGTGGGTCGCTATATCGAATTCTGCAAGGCCAGCGTGCCGCGCGCGTTCGATCTGCGCGGGCTGAAGATCGTGCTCGACTGCGCGCACGGCGCGACGTACCACATCGCACCGCTGCTCTTCCGCGAGCTGGGAGCAGAGGTGACGGCGATTGGTGCCGAGCCGAACGGCGTGAACATCAACGACGGCGTGGGGTCGATGCACATCGACAACCTGGCGGCGAAGGTGCGCGAAGTGGGTGCGGACCTGGGCATTGCATTTGACGGCGACGGCGACCGCGTGCTGATGGCGGACGACCAGGGCAACCCGGTGGACGGTGACGACCTGCTGTACGTGCTGGCGGCCTCCTGGCAGCGCAACGGCCGTCTGCGTGGCCCGGTGGTGGGCACGCTGATGACCAACTTCGGTCTGGAACAGGCGCTGGAGCGTCTGGGTCTGCCGTTCGTGCGCAGCAACGTGGGTGACCGTTACGTGCACCAGGCGCTGGTGGAAGGCGGCGGTGTGCTGGGCGGTGAAGCCTCGGGCCATCTGCTGTGTCTGGACCGTGCGACCACGGGCGATGCGATCGTCAGCGCGCTGCAGGTACTGGAAGTGCTGCGTCGCGAGGGCAAGACCCTGCGCGCGGCGCTGTCTGACATCACCAAGGTGCCGCAGAAGACGGTCAACGTGCGTCTGGCTGGTGTGTCGGCCAAGGCGATCGTGCAGTCCGAAGGCGTGCAGTCGGCGCTCGCCGACGCGCAGCAGGCGGTCAAGGGCCGCGGCCGCGCGTTCCTGCGCCCCTCCGGCACCGAGCCGGTGGTCCGCGTCACAGTCGAGGCCGACAGCGCCGAGCTGATGCAGTCCACGCTGGACAGCCTGTCCGGCGCGGTAAAAGCAGCCGCTGCAGCCTGACCTGAAAACCCGGCTCCGGCCGGGTTTTTTCTTACCCGACATCTCGCGTGCGCGGATCCATGCGATTGCACGGCCTCTCGCACGGACCCCTGCGATTGCATGACCTCTCGCATGGATCCCTGTGATTGCATGACCTACGTAGAGCCGGGCTCTGCCCGGCTGCTGTTGGATTCGTGCGAACAACCCTCGGTTCACGGCTCCACTGGGTTGGCGTGACGGGATGGGCGTTCCGGGGGACGCTGCAAGTACGTCCCTGTAAGCTCGGTCGCCGCATCCATGCGGCTCACGCCCCCTCCAGCCCACCCCGACCCGCCACGACAGTGCGCCGGTGGCCACGGAAGATCAAAACCAACGGCTCGCTTCTCCGTGCGTGGACTTGCTTTGGTGGGATCGGTCGACAGACGATCGCCCTGAAATCACCCACACCCGGTAACGCATGACCCCGGAACGAATCCGCTCCTGACCTGCCAATACCGCTCACGTAAGGACGAATTTCAGCCATCGCGCCGGGGACCATCCACGCCACCCTTCGATGCCTCGGCCGTTTCATCCACGCACCGCTGCATGTACCCCCGGATCATCTCGGCTGGATACTGGCCTCTATGTCGCGCCACCTTCTTGAACCGACGGCGCAGATCATGTTCCACCTTCACTCGCACCCATGCTGGCCTTTTCATCGGCAGGCCTCCTCTCGCATCGCACGCAAACAAGGCGAATGCGTGCCCACGGCGGGGCAGGGGATTTGGCGTGTCGTAACGTCGGGCATGTCCGCCCAGTGCTTTTGCATGGCAAACCTCTCCACGGTTTACCTCCTCGCCGGGATGGCGAGGAGGTCGGGAGGTTAGCAACCGTGAAAGATCTCCAAAGAGAACGGCGTGGCGGATTTCCTCCGAAGAGGTGTTGTATTAGCCACACTCCCGACGCAGGACCAGGGCCCGACGAAGGACATCAATTGGAGATCTCTCTGGAGTTGCTACGCTCCGTTGGGATGAGTCTGCATCGAACGGACATCAGCGAGTGATTGATGTCGTGCAGCAATTTTTGCGATATCAGCGCATATGCGCAATTTGCGCGTCGCAATCGACACATGACACCGGAGGCATTGACGGGTCAGGCACGGTTATGGCGTTTGTGGCACGGTATCGCCGCTGTGTGGATGCGTGACGTCTGTTGCAGTTTTGGGTGGTGCAGGGGTGTCGTGATTGAGCCGCGTGGAATGTGGCATCACGAGATGCGATTGAGATTTTGGTTCATGCGTTAAAGAACGTTGGTGCGTTCACGGCCGTCGTCTGTCGACCGACGCTACCGGGTTTACGTGCGTTTGATTTTCGATGGCCACCGACACACTGTCGTGGCGGGTCGGGGTGGGCTGGAGGAGGCATGAGCCGCATGGATGCGGCGACTGAGCCTACATGGACGTACTTGCGGCGTCCCCCGGAACGCCCATCCCGAACCGCCAACCCAATGGAGCCGTGAACCGAGGGTTGTTCGCCCAAATCCAACAGCAGCCGGGCAGAGCCCGGCGATACGTAAATCGTGCAATCGCAGCGATAACGCGGCGTCGCACAAATCGTGCAATCGCAATCAGGGACCGGGAGCCATCTTCTTCTGCCGCGCCTTGAACCGGTTGAAGACCGGGGCGATCAGCGGGTGGTAGCTCCAGGCGATGCGCTTGCGCAGCCAGCTGGCCGGGCGGTTGCGGATCGCGAAACGGTAGATGTGCTCCGGGTCGCCGCCCACCACGTTGCGACCGAAGGGGTGCGTGGTGTGCAGGTAGCGGAAGCCCTGCTCGCGGGCGATCGGCAGGTAGTCCTCGTCGAAGTCGCCGTACGGCCAGCACAGCGTGTCCGAGACCTCGCCCAGCTTTTCCTGCAGCACCTCGCGCGCGCGTGACAGATCGCCGCGGATGCCCGCGCGCTTTTCGTCGCGGCTGATGTCCTGCTTCATCCAGCGCGTGTGCGTGTGCGTGTGGCAATGCACCTCGAACGTGCCCTCGGCGATCATCGCCCGGGCCTCGCTCCAGCGCATCATCACCTCGTCGTGGCGGTTCTCGCGCAGGATCGCCGCCTCGCAGCCGCGATGGTCCGGCGTCGCCGGCAGTACCGCACCCGGTTCGCCCGCGTGCGGGCGGACCGGGCCTTCGCCCATCCAGCCCGTCACCACGAACACCACCGCATGCATGTTGTACTTTTTCAGGATCGGATGCGCGTACACCCAGTTGTCCAGATACCCATCGTCGAACGTGATCACGATCGACTTGCGCGGCACCGGCTTGCCCGCCAGGAAATCCGCGTACTGGTCCAGCGTCAACGACGTCCAGCCGTTGTTCGCCAGCCACGCAATCTGGCTCTCGAAGTTTTCCGGCGACACCGTGATCATTCCCGGCGACGGCGACACATGGTGGTGCATCAGCACCGGTACCGTTCTAGCGTTTGCCATGTCCCAGCTCCTTCAGCCACTGGTGATAGTAGTGCTCGGTGGCTTCGGTGTGTCCAGTCGGGGTGAAACGATGCGCGCTGCGCATCCAGTCCCAGCCGGCCCGGCCCATCTGCGCACGGCGCGTCGGGTCTTCCACCAGCGTCTGCAATGCCGTGGTCAGTGCAGCACTGTCGCCCAGCGGGGCCAGCAGCGCATTGCTGCCTTCCACCACCATCTCCGGCACCCCACCCACGCGTGTGGCCACGATCGGCACGCCCACGTACGCCGCTTCCAGGAACACCGTGCCCGCCGCTTCCTTGTGCGTGGCCAGCGCGAAGATGTCAAAGCCCGTCATCAACCGGCACGCGCCCGTCCGGTACCCCAGCAGATGCACCTGCGATTCGATCCCAAGCTCGGCGCGCAGTGCTTCAGCCGCTCCATCATGGGCTCGCCATCACCCACCACCACCAGCTGCAACTGCGGGTGCTGCCGGCACAGCGGTGCGATGGCACGAAGCAGATCGACGTGGCCTTTGGGTTCGCGTAGCACCGCCACGCAGCCCACCACGATCTGATCGTCGGTGAAGCCCAGCTCGCGGCGGACCTCCGCGCGGGTCTGCTGCCGGCACTGCCAGGCGTCGCCGTCGTTGTTCTCGGTCCACTGCATCGGAACCGCGATCGGCGGCACGATGCCCACATGCGCGTCAGCCACGCCACGCTTGACCAGCATCTGCTTCACGAAACTGCTGACCGTGAGCACCCGGTGCGGCAGGCCCGTGTAGGTCAGCAGCGAGTTGACCGGACTCATCAGATGGCGCGAACGGACCACCAGCGGTGCATGTGCCAGCCGCGCACCCGCGGCGGCGATCAGCGCGTCGCGCCGGCTGGTGGTGTTGACGACGTCGTAACGCTGGCGTCGCACCAGTCGCGAGACCGACCAGACGCCGCGCACCAGGCGCAGCAGCCCGCCCATCTTCAGCGAGTGCACGGTGAACCCCGCATCGCGTGCAATGTCGCCCAGGCGCGAACCCGGCTGGCACAGCAGCGACACATCGTGGCCGCGCTCACGCATGGCCAGCATGTGGCGGTAGATATAGATTTCCTGGCCGCCAAATCCCTTGGCGGCTTCGGTGTGCAGAATTTTCAAGGGTCTGCGGTCAAGGGGCGTGTTCATCGATGAACGTTCCAGGCGTCAATGCTTGCGGAAATGCGTCAGTGCGTCCCACGCGGCTTTCACCGCAGCAGGATCAGGTTGTTGTTCGGGTAACGGCAGGTAGTGGCGGTCCAGCGCCGTGGCGTTGCCGAACTTGTCGAACACGTAGGTGTTGTCGCCGTCGCGGATGCCGCGCTGCGACCAGCTTTCCACCAGCACCGGCCGGTTGGCGCGTTCCTCGTCGAACAGGTCGTGACCGGTGCTGAAATCGGCCAGCGGATTCTCGCAGCCCAATCCATGACGCATCAGCGTGGGCACCCAGTCTTCGTGGCTGCTGGTGGTGGCGTGCGCCTGGGCGTCACGGCCCGGCCAGTGCAGCACGAAAGGCACCTGCATCTGGTAGTCGGAGAAGTTGCCGTTATGGCCCCAGTAGTTCAGTCCCAGGTCGTTGAACTCCTCGGCGTGGTCGCCGGTGATGAGCACGATGGTGTTGTCGGCCTGCCCGCTGTCGTGCAGGGTCTGCAGCAATTGTCCAACCAGACTGTCGGCGTAATGTGTGGCCGTGCGATACCGGTTCAGCTCGGGCGTGGGGTCGTGGTCTTTGTCCAGCGCCAGGAAGTTGATCTCTTTCGCCATGGGCGTGGCCAGCGGCGGATAGTCCGCAGGCAGGTGATAAGGCGCGTGGGTGCTGTCCAGGAACACGAAGCCGAACCAGGGGGAGTTCGTGGGCTTCAGCATATCGCCCTGCATCGCCTCGACGATGTGACGGTCGCGTTCGGCCACCGGCAGATCGGACGGGGCCATGTGCAGCTGGTCGCGGACCTGGGCGAACACGGTGCGGTCGAACTCCGGGCTGTACAGCGGCGCGCTGCCATACAGGTGCAGGGAGTAGCCCTGCTGGCCCAGCACCTGGAACAGGAGCGATCCACGCTGCTCAGTGAGCATGCTCTGCCAGTAGCCGCCCGGCAGGCCGTACAGCAGGCCGAACAGGCCGTAGCGGGTGGCGTTGCCGCTGCTGTAGTGACGGTCGAAGGTTTCCGAGCGCTGTGCCATCGCCCAGGTGTTGGGCATGGTGGTGGCATCGAGCGCGTCGTGGCGCAGTGACTCCAGGACCACCACCAGCACGTTCGGGCGGGTGTGACTCTGGCAGCGCAGCGGCTGCAGCGGGTATTCCAGCTGGCTCATGCGCGGGTCGGGCAGGTTGGCCTGTGGTGCACTGCGCACCCCAAGCTTGTGCATGTGGCGCTTGGCCGTGATCGGCTGGGCCCAGGGCAGATAGGCCCACTGGCTGGTGACAGCGCGTTCGCCGCGTGCGTCGTAATAGGCCGTGGCCACCTGTCCGGTGAGCATCAGCACGATGCCGGCGGTCCACGCCAGCAGGACCGGTCGGCGTCGATGACCGGCCGGCAGCAGTCGCCAGCAGGCCCAGGCCAGCAGGACCTCGGCCGCAGCGACCGCGAGCAGCACGCCGCCGACCTGCAGCCAGGTCTGCCAGGACAGCGCGACCTGGTCCTGCAGGGCTCCGCCAAACACCATGTTCAGGACCATGGCGTTGAGGTGGAAGCGATACAATTCAAACACCTTGGCATCGACCAGCAGCAGGCACAGCCACAGGCCTTGCAGCACCTCCGCGCTGACCTGCAGCGGGCGAGGCGACCGCGACCACAGCCCGATGGCCAGTGGCAGCAGCGACACCAGCGCACCGAAAAACAGGAAGTGGCCGGGCAGGGCAAGGGCCAGGTAGCCCAGTCCGAGAGTGCCGCCGGGATTGTCCTGCAGCGGGGTGTTGCCCAGCACGATGGCGATGGCCACGCAGGCGTTGATGGCGGTGAACAGGGTCAGCCAGCCCAGGCGCTGCCAGCGCACGGCGGAAGGCGGGGGCAGGGCGGAAAGCGAATCGTCCATGTAACTGGTAGCGCGCGAAAGAGGGAGTTGAAGACGTGGCGGCGGCGGCGTCCGTGGCCGCCCGGCCTGGGATACGGCGGGGCGGCGCGCATTGTATCGGTTTGTATCAATGTATCGGCGGCGATTACCGTCCGATCTGGCACAATATTCAGCCGGGCCACAGCTGCGGCCCTGTCCCCAACCCGAAACCCCAGGAACCGCTGTGAGCCAGATCCCCACCCTCGACATCACCCGTTTCGACAGTGACCGTGACGCTTTCGTCGCGGAACTGGGCGCGGCTTACCGTGAATGGGGGTTTGCGGGCATTCGCAATCATGGCATCCCGCAGGCGGACATCGACGCGGCCTACGATGTGTTCAAGGCGTTCTTCGCGCTGCCGGAAGAGACCAAGCTGAAGTACCACGTGCCGGGCGCGGGCGGTGCGCGCGGCTACACGCCGTTCGGGGTGGAGACGGCGAAGGGCTCCAAGCACTTCGACCTGAAAGAGTTCTGGCACATTGGCCGTGAGATTCCGGACGACTCCAAGTACCGTGACGTGATGGCCCCGAATCTGTGGCCGACCGAGGTCCCGGGCTTCCGTGAGCGCGGTTACGGCCTGTACCAGGCGTTGGACAATCTGGGTTCGCGGGTGCTGTCGGCGCTGGCGCTGCACATCGGTCTGCCGATCGACTTCTTCGCTGACAAGACCAACAACGGCAATTCGATCCTGCGCCCGATCCACTACCCGCCGATCACCGCCGACGACATCCCGAACGTGCGTGCGGGCGCGCATGGCGACATCAACTTCATCACGCTGCTGGTGGGCGCGAGCGCGGCGGGTCTGGAAGTGCAGGCGCACGATGGCAAGTGGGTGCCGTTCACCTCTGACGCCGACACCATCGTGGTGAACATCGGCGACATGCTGCAGCGTCTGACCAACCACGTGTACCCGTCGACCATCCACCGCGTGGTCAACCCCCCGGGCGAACAGGCGCGCCAGCCGCGTTACTCGGTGCCGTTCTTCCTGCACCCGAACCCGGACTTCCTGATCGACGTGCTGCCGACCTGCATCACCCTGGACAACCCCAGCCGCTACCCCGAAGCCATCACCGCCCACGGCTTCCTGGAAGAGCGCCTTCGCGAGATCAAGCTCAAGTAACCCGAAAAGGCCACCGCAAGGTGGCCTTTTCGCATTTAGGCGAACAGCCGGTGGTTCACGGCATATCTGGTTTGGCGGGTCGGAATGGGCGTTCCGGGGGACGCTGCAAGTACGTCCATGTAAGCTCGGTCGCCGCATCCATGCGGCTCACGCCCCCTCCAGCCCACCCCGACCCGCCAAGCCAGGGAACCCGTGAACCGAGGGCTGTTCGCCCGAATCCAACAGCAGCCGGGCGAGCCCGGCTCTACGGATAGCATGCAATCCAGGTACAGGCCCGCTCCTGTGAATTATCCAATTGAAATGTAAGCGTTTTCGGTGGAACAGGGATTCGTTACATCCGGTATCATTGCGGGCTGATACCCAAAGGAGACCGCCATGCGCCGCAAGATCGTCGCCGGTAACTGGAAGCTGCACGGCAGCCGTCAATTCGCGACCGACCTGGTCAGTGACGTGGTCGCCAGCCTGCCCAAGGACGGTGTCGAGGTGGTCATCCTGCCGCCGCTGCCGTACCTGGGCGAGCTGGTCAATGATTTCGAGGGCAGGGCGGTGGCCTTTGGCTCGCAGGACGTCAGCTCCAATGAAAAGGGGGCCTACACCGGTGAGGTGTCTGCCGCCATGTTGGCCGAGGTCGGTGCCCGCTACGGGCTGGTCGGTCACTCCGAGCGTCGCCAGTACCACCATGAAAGCAGTGAGCTGGTTGCCCGCAAGTTTGCCGCTGCCATCCATGCCGGCCTGATTCCGGTGCTGTGCGTCGGCGAAACGCTGGAGCAGCGTGAGGCCGGGCAGACCGAACAGGTCATTGCCAGCCAGCTGGCCCCGGTCCTGGACCTGGTCGGTCCCGCCGGCTTCCAGCACGCCGTGGTCGCCTATGAGCCGGTCTGGGCCATCGGGACCGGTAAAACCGCCTCCAAGGAGCAGGCGCAGGAAGTCCATGCCTTCATCCGTGGCGAAGTGGCCAAGCGGGATGCTAGAATCGCCGATTCGTTGCCGATCCTGTACGGCGGCAGCGTCAAGCCCGACAACGCTGGGGAACTGTTCGCGCAGCCCGATGTCGATGGTGGGCTGGTGGGTGGCGCCTCGTTGGTCGCCGCAGATTTCCTGGCCATCGTCGAGGCGGCGACCGGGCGTTAAATGAATAATCCGAGGACGGATTCGAAATGCTGATGTTGATCCTCAATGTGGTCTACGTGCTGGTATCGGTGGCCATGATCGCGCTCATCCTGATGCAGCGTGGTTCCGGTGCGGCCGCAGGCTCGGGCTTCGGCGCGGGTGCCTCGGGCACGGTGTTCGGTGCGCGCGGCGCGTCCAACTTCATGTCCAAGACCACCAAGTGGCTGGCCGTGGTGTTCTTCGGCATCAGCCTCTTCATGGCCTGGTACGCCAGCCATGGTGCCCGTCCGACCGTCGATGCAGGCCTTGGCGTGATGTCCGCCCCGGTCCAGAGTGCTCCGGCAGTGCCGGCCGGTGAGCTGCCGGCCGTGCCGAAGGCTCCCGAAGCCGCTGCGCCGCAGCCGGTTCCGGCCGCTGCTGCCCCGGCCACTGTGCCGGCTCAGGCGGAAACGTCGAATTCTGGTGAAGAAAAGCCTGCAGAAGGCTCCCAGAATCCCTGAAGACGGTTACAATATGCGGCGCATCGGGCAACCCCCGGCGCGATCGTAAGCCCAGGTGGCGGAATTGGTAGACGCACTACCTTGAGGTGGTAGCGACTTAGGTCGTAGGGGTTCGAGTCCCCTCTTGGGCACCATTTGTTTGTAAGCGGTTTGCGGTCTGGCGCGCTATGCGCCAGATCTGCGTTCCGTCCACTCCCCCATGCCAAAACGCCTGCAGGCGTGGCGGCAGAGGCAAGAGAGAATCGCTGTGCTGGCCGAATATTTGCCGTCTCTGCTGTTTCTGATTGTTGCCACCGGTATCGGCGTTGCGCTGATGGCGGTCGGTCGGTTCCTCGGTCCCCGGCGTCCAGATCTGAAGAAGCTCTCGCCGTACGAATGCGGCTTCGAGGCCTTCGAGGACGCGCGCATGAAGTTCGATGTGCGCTACTACCTGATCGCGATCCAGTTCATCGTATTTGACTTGGAAATCATCTTCATCGTGCCGTGGACCCAGGTGTTCATGGAGCTGGGGGCGCGTTCCCTGGTCACGATGGGCCTGTTCGTGGGCATGCTTTTCCTCGGTTTCATTTACGTCTGGAAGAAGGGAGCGCTGGAATGGGAGTAATTCAGACTCTCGATGGCCTGATGAACAACCCGGTCCCGGAAGGGCGGGTCGACGACATCCTGCGCCCCGAAGGTGACAACCCGCTGCTCGAGAAGGGCTACGTGACCACCAGCGTCGACGCGCTGTTGAACTGGGCACGTACCGGCTCGATGTGGCCCATGACCTTTGGTCTGGCCTGCTGCGCGGTCGAAATGATGCACGCCGGTGCGGCGCGTCTGGACCTTGACCGGTACGGCGTGGTGTTCCGCCCGTCGCCGCGTCAGTCCGACGTGATGATCGTGGCCGGTACCCTGGTCAACAAGATGGCCCCGGCGCTGCGCAAGGTCTATGACCAGATGCCGGACCCGAAGTGGGTCATCTCCATGGGCAGCTGCGCCAACGGTGGCGGCTACTACCACTACTCGTATGCAGTGGTGCGTGGTTGCGACCGCGTGGTGCCGGTGGACGTCTACGTCCCGGGCTGCCCGCCAACCGCCGAAGCGCTGGTGTACGGGATCCTGCAGCTGCAGAAGAAGATCTGGCGTACGCAGACCATCGCCCGCTGACATTCCTCCTGACAAGAGCACGCCAAGCCCCCATGGCAGAGCAAGCATCCTTCATCGACCGACTCTCCGCACGTTTCGCAGGTGCGCAGGTCTTCGTGGTCGAACCCCGCGGCGAAGTGACGCTGGAAGTGCCCGCTGCTGACTGGCTGGCGACGGCGGTGGCGCTGCGCGACGAATTCGGTTTCGAGCAGTCCGTTGACCTGTGTGGTCTGGACTACCTCGGTTACGGCGACGACGAATGGGACACCGCTGATGTCTCCTCGCACGGCTTCAGCCGCGGCGTGGAAGGCAAGGGTGCTGGTCGTTTCGCCTGGGGTGAATTCCCCAGCCGCGAAACCGCCGACGGTGCCCAGCCGCAGCCGGTGCCGCAGCAGCGTTTTGCCGTAGTCGCGCAGCTGCGCTCCTACCAGCACAACCTGACCATGCGCATCCGCTGCTTCGCGCCGAACGAAGAACTGCCGGTGGTGGCCTCGCTGACCCCCGTGTGGCCGGGCCTGAACTGGTTCGAGCGTGAAGCGTTCGACCTGTTCGGCGTGATCTTCGAAGGTCACCCGGACCTGCGCCGCATCCTGACCGACTACGGCTTTGTGGGACATCCGTTCCGCAAGGACTTCCCGCTGATCGGCAACGTCGAAGTGCGCTACGACGAAGAAAAGAAGCGCGTGATCTATGAACCGGTGACCTCGGTCGAACCGCGCGTCGGCGTGCCGCGCGTGATCCGTGACGACGCCCGTTTCCAGACCGCTGCCGGTGAAACCGCGCAGTCGGAGGCAGTGAAGTGAGCCAGATCCATCAGTCCCACCAGGCGTTTGCGAGCAACCCGGCCGAATCGCGCCAGGAAATCCGCAACTACACCATGAACTTCGGTCCGCAGCATCCGGCCGCGCACGGTGTGCTGCGCCTGATCCTGGAAATGGACGGTGAAACCATCGTCCGTGCCGACCCGCACGTGGGCCTGCTGCACCGGGGCACCGAGAAGCTGGCCGAGTCCAAGCCGTTCAACCAGTCCATCGGTTACATGGACCGCCTCGACTACGTGTCGATGATGTGCAACGAACACGCCTACGTGCGCGCGATCGAAACCCTGATGGGGATCGAAGCGCCGGAGCGTGCGCAGTACATCCGCACCATGTTCGACGAAATCACCCGCATCCTGAACCACCTGATGTGGCTGGGTTCCAACGCACTCGACCTGGGTGCGATGGCGGTCATGCTGTACGCCTTCCGCGAACGCGAAGAGCTGATGGACTGCTACGAAGCAGTCTCCGGCGCGCGCATGCACGCGGCGTACTACCGTCCGGGCGGCGTCTACCGCGACCTGCCGGACCAGATGCCGAAGTACAAGGAATCGCGTTGGCACAAGGGCCAAGCCCTGAAGAACCTCAACGCCGCGCGCGAAGGTTCGCTGCTGGACTTCCTGGAGAACTTCACCAATGAGTTCCCCAGCCGCGTTGACGAATACGAGACCCTGCTCACCGACAACCGTATCTGGAAGCAGCGTACCGTCGGCATCGGCGTGGTCACCCCGGAACTGGCCCATGCCTGGGGCATGACCGGCGTGATGCTGCGCGGCTCGGGCATTGCCTGGGACCTGCGCAAGAAGCAGCCGTACGCCAAGTACGACGCCGTCGACTTCGATATCCCGCTGGGCAAGGAAGGCGACTGCTACGACCGTTACCTGGTCCGCGTCGCGGAAATGCGCGAATCCAACCGCATCATCAAGCAGTGCGTGGCGTGGCTGAAGGCCAATCCGGGCCCGGTGATGGTGAAGAACTTCAAGGTCGCTCCGCCCAAGCGCGAGGACATGAAGGACGACATGGAAGCGCTGATCCATCACTTCAAGCTCTTCAGTGAAGGCTACTGCGTGCCGGCCGGCGAAACCTATTCGGCGGTGGAAGCCCCGAAAGGCGAGTTCGGCTGCTACCTGATGTCCGATGGCGCCAACAAGCCGTTCCGCGTGCACCTGCGCGCGCCGGGCTTCGCCCATCTGTCCTCGATCGACTCGGTCGTGCGCGGGCACATGCTCGCCGACGTGGTGGCCATGATCGGCACCTACGACCTGGTGTTCGGCGAGGTCGACCGGTGAGTCCGGCCGCAAGCACGATGCCTGACACCCGCCGGCTGCTGCCGGCGCTGCAGGTTCTGGTTTTCCACGATTTGGTATTCGTTGAGGTCGGCCGATGAAGGCGACAGGTAATTTCGAGGCGGCGCGCGACGTCGACCCGATGGTGGTGCTGAGCGACAAGACCCGTGCTCACATCGATCACTGGCTGTCCAAGTTCCCGCCGGACCGCAAGCGCTCTGCCACGCTGCAGGGCCTGCATGCCGCGCAGGAGCAGAACCAGGGCTGGCTGACCGACGAACTGATCGCCGGCGTGGCCAAGTACCTGGACCTGCCGCCGGTGTGGGCGTACGAAGTGGCCAGCTTCTACTCGATGTTCGAGCTGGAAAAGGTCGGCCGCCACAACGTTGCCTTCTGCACCAACATCAGCTGCTGGCTGAACGGTGCGGAAGACCTGGTCGCGCACGCCGAAAAGAAGCTCGGCTGCAAGACCGGCCAGTCCACCGCGGACGGTCGCATCTACCTCAAGCGTGAAGAAGAATGCCTGGCCGGTTGCGCCGGTGCGCCGATGATGGTCATCAATGGTCACTATCACGAGCGCCTGACCGTCGAGCAGGTCGACGCGCTGCTGGACGGGTTGGAGTAAGCCATGGCACATCATCACGCACCCACCGGCCCGGTCGGTCCCGCACCGCTGCCGCACCAGGTGGTCTACACCACGCTGCACTACGACACCCCGTGGTCGTACGAGAGCTACCTCAAGACCGGTGGCTACGCTGCCCTGCGCAAGATCCTCGAAGAGAAGATCCCGCCGGAGCAGGTGATCGAGATGGTCAAGCAGTCGAACCTGCGCGGCCGTGGCGGCGCAGGCTTCCCGACCGGCCTGAAGTGGTCCTTCATGCCCAAGGGCACCATGCAGAAGTACATCCTGTGCAACTCGGACGAGTCCGAGCCGGGTACCTGCAAGGACCGCGACATCCTGCGTTACAACCCGCACTCCGTGGTGGAAGGCATGGCCATTGCCTGCTACGCCACCGGCAGCACCGTGGGCTACAACTACCTGCGTGGTGAGTTCCACCACGAGCCGTTCGAGAACTTCGAACAGGCCCTGGCCGACGCCTACGCGAACGGCTGGCTGGGCAAGAACATTCTCGGCAGCGGCGTGGATATCGACATCTACGGTGCGCTGGGTGCTGGCGCGTACATCTGCGGCGAAGAAACCGCACTGATGGAATCGCTGGAAGGCAAGAAGGGCCAGCCGCGCTACAAGCCGCCGTTCCCGGCGAACTTCGGTCTGTACGGAAAGCCGTCGACGATCAACAACACCGAAACCTACGCTTCCGTGCCGGCGATCATCCGCAATGGCCCGGAATGGTTCCAGAGCCTGAGCCTGACCAAGAACGGCGGTCCGAAGATCTTCTCGGTCTCCGGCTGCGTGCAGAAGGGCGGCAACTTTGAAGTGCCGCTGGGCACCACCTTCGACGACCTGCTGGAAATGGCCGGTGGTCTGAAGCCGGGCCGCACCCTGAAGGGCGCGATTCCGGGCGGTGTGTCGATGCCGGTGCTGAAGGCCGAAGAGCTCAAGGGCCTGCAGATGGACTACGACACCCTGCGTGCCCTGGGCACCGGTCTGGGTTCGGGGGCCATCGTGGTGCTGGACGACAGCGTCTGCTGCGTCAAGTTCGCCTGCCGCATCAGCCAGTTCTTCCACAAGGAATCCTGTGGCCAGTGCACCCCGTGCCGTGAAGGCACCGGCTGGATGCACCGCGTGCTCGAGCGCATCGTCGCCGGCAAGGCCACCATGGAAGACCTGCACCAGCTGAAGGCCGTGGCCGGCCAGATCGAAGGCCACACCATCTGTGCGTTCGGTGAAGCGGCGGCATGGCCCATCCAGGGCTTCCTGCGCCAGTTCTGGGACGAATTCGAGTACTACATCGTCAACGGTCATTCGATGGTTGACGGCAAGAAGGTGGAGGCAGCCGCTGCATGAGCGCGCAACCCAACAATCCCGCCGGTACCCCGGCGGTTGTGCCGGAAGGACATGTAACCGTCGAGATCGACGGCCAGTCCCTTGTCGTGCCCAAGGGCTCGATGATCATCCAGGCCGCCGACAAGGCCGGCATTCCGATCCCGCGCTTCTGCTACCACGAGAAGCTGCCGATCGCCGCCAACTGCCGCATGTGCCTGGTCGACGTTGAAAAGTCGCCCAAGCCGGCTCCGGCCTGCGCCACGCCGGTGATGGACGGCATGAAGGTCGCCACCCGCAGCGAAAAGGCACTCAAGTTCCAGCGCTCGGTGATGGAGTTCCTGCTCATCAACCACCCGCTGGACTGCCCGATCTGCGATCAGGGCGGCGAGTGCGAGCTGCAGGACGTCTCGCTGGGCTATGGCCGTTCGGTCAGCCGCTTCAACGAGCGCAAGCGCGTGGTGCCGGACGAGGACATCGGTCCGCTGGTCGCCACCGAAATGACCCGCTGCATCCAGTGCACCCGCTGCGTCCGCTTCACCGCCGACGTTGCCGGTACCTATGAACTGGGTGGCATGTACCGCGGTGAAAACCTGCAGATCGGTACCTACGACGGCAAGCCGCTGACCACCGAGCTGTCCGGCAACGTCGTCGACGTCTGCCCGGTCGGCGCGCTGACCAACAAGGTGTTCCAGTTCCGCGCCCGTCCGTGGGAACTGACCGCACGCGAGTCGCTGGGTTACCACGACGCGATGGGCTCGAACCTGTTCCTGCACGTGCGTCGCGGCGAAGTGCTGCGCGCGGTGCCGCGCGACAACGAGCTGGTCAACGAATGCTGGCTGTCCGACCGTGATCGCTACTCGCACCAGGGCCTGTACAGCGCCGACCGCGCGGTGAAGCCGCTGCGCAAGGTCAACGGCGAATGGCAGGAAGTGAGCTGGGCCGAAGGCCTGGCCGCCGCCAAGGAAATTCTGTCGGCCAACACCGGCGACGACCTCGGCGTGCTGGTGCACCCGTCGGCTTCGAACGAGGAGGGCGCACTGCTGGCCCGCCTGGCATCGGGCCTGGGCACCGGCAACATCGACCACCGCATCAACAACCGCGACTTCTCCGACGCCGCCATCGCCGAGACCTTCGGCCTGTCGCTGGCCGAGATCGAAGCCGCTGACAACATCGTCGTGCTCGGCAGCAACATCCGCCACGAGCTGCCGCTGCTGCACGCCCGCCTGCGCAAGGCACAGACCACGCGCAACGCGAAGATCCACGCGATCAACCCGGTTGATTTCGACTTCGCCTTCAAGCTGGCCGGCAAGCAGATTGTCGCCCCGTCGAAGTTCGTCGAAGCGCTGGGCAATGCCGAGCTGCGCCAGGCGGTCACCGGCAATGCCGTGCTGATCGTCGGTGGCATCGCCGAGAACCACCCGCAGGCCGCCGCGATCCGCGCCGCCGCGCGTGATTTCGCCGTCGCTACCGGTGCCAAGCTGTGCCGCATTCCGCAGGGTGCCAACGCCGTGGGTCTGTCCCGCGCCGGCGTGCTGCCGGCCGGCAAAGACGTGGCCGCGATGCTGGCCCAGCCGCGCAAGGCGTACGCGATCTACGGCATCGAGCCGGGTCTGGACTTCGCCGATGCACCGGCTGCCCGCAAGGCGCTGGCCGGTGCCCAGGTGGTGGCCTTCAGCCAGTTCGCCTGTGCCTCGACCCGCGACGTCGCCGACGTGATCCTGCCGATCGGCGCGCTGCCGGAAATCGACGCCACCCTGACCAACCTCGATGGTCGCGAGCAGTCGGCCCGTGCCGGCGGCAAGCTGCCGGGCGAGGCCCGTGAAGGCTGGCGCGTGCTGCGTGCGCTCGGTGGCGAACTGGCCCTGGCCGGTTTCGACTTCACCGACCTGGCCGGCCTGCGTGCCAGCCTGGCCCCGGTGACTGTCAATGTGTCCGCTTCCGCGGCAACGCCGGTCACCGGCGAAGGTCTGGAAGTGGCTTCCACCGCCGCGATCTACCGCACCGACGCCGTGGTTCGCCGCGCGCAGGCGCTGCAGTCGCACCCGCTGAACAACGCGCCGCGCATCGTGCTCAACGCCGACGACGCCGCCCGCCTGCAGCTGGTCGAAGGGCAGATGGCCAAGGTCGGCACCGATGCCGGCAAGGCCACGCTGCCGGTGGTGGTCGACGCCCGTGTCGCCGCGGGTTCGGTCTGGATTGAATCGGGCCACGGTGCGACCGCACCGCTGGGTGCCGCACGCGTAACGGTGGTGGCTGCATGAACGAATTGCTGTTGAACGCGGTCGACCCGCTGCACCAGTGGCTGCTTGGCCTCGGTGAAATCGGCGCGCTGATCTGGATCATCCTGAAGATCCTGCTGATCGCCATGCCGGTGATCATCTCGGTGGCCTTCTACGTGGTCTGGGAGCGCAAGCTGATCGGCTGGATGCACGTCCGCCACGGCCCGATGTACGTGGGCATGGGCATCTTCCAGGCCTTCGCCGACGTCTTCAAACTGCTGTTCAAGGAAATCATCCAGCCGGCGAGTTCGCACAAGGCGATCTTTGTGCTGGCTCCGCTGATCACCCTGGCTCCGGCCTTCGCGGCCTGGTCGGTGGTGCCCTTCGACGCGCAGATCGTGCTGTCCAACGCCAACGCGGGTCTGCTGTACCTGCTGGCGATGACCTCGCTGGGCATCTACGGCATCATCCTGGCCGGTTGGGCATCCAACTCGAAGTACGCCTTCCTCGGTGCCATGCGCGCCTCGGCGCAGATGATCAGCTACGAAATCGCCATGGGCTTCGCCCTGGTGGGCGTGATGATCGCCTCCGGCAGCCTGAATCTGAGCAACATCGTGCTGGCCCAGGCCGGCAGCTCGGGCTTCTTCGACTGGTTCCTGATTCCGCTGTTCCCGCTGTTCGTCGTGTACTGGGTGTCCGGCGTGGCCGAAACCAACCGCGCGCCGTTCGACGTGGTGGAAGGTGAATCGGAAATCGTCGCCGGTCACATGGTGGAATATTCGGGCGGTGCGTTCGCGCTGTTCTTCCTGGCCGAATACGCCAACATGATCCTGATCAGCTTCCTGATCTCGATCTTCTTCCTGGGTGGCTGGCTGAGCCCGATCCAGGGCTGGGTCACCGCGGACATCTCGCCGTGGATCGACTGGATCTGGAAGGGCGGTGCACCGTGGCTGTTCGTCAAGGTGTTCTTCTTCGCCAGTGCCTACATCTGGTTCCGTGCCAGCTTCCCGCGCTTCCGTTATGACCAGATCATGCGTCTGGGCTGGAAGGTCTTCATCCCGCTCACCATCGCGTGGATTGCAGTAACGGCGTTGATGGTGTTCTACGGCGTGATCCAGAAGGGCGTCTAAGTGATGAACAGAATTACCCATTACTTCAAAAGCCTGCTCCTGCTCGAACTGCTCGGCGGTCTGTGGCTGACGCTGAAGTACACCTTCAAGCCGAAGTACACGCTGATGTACCCGATGGAGAAGTTCCCGCAGTCGCCGCGCTTCCGTGGTCTGCACGCGCTGCGCCGTTATCCCAACGGCGAAGAGCGCTGCATCGCCTGCAAGCTGTGCGAAGCGGTGTGCCCGGCGCTGGCGATCACCATCGACTCGGCCAAGCGTGAAGACGGCACCCGCCGTACCACCCGCTACGACATCGATCTGTTCAAGTGCATCTTCTGCGGCTTCTGCGAGGAAAGCTGCCCGGTGGACTCCATCGTCGAGACCCACATTCTTGAGTACCACTTCGAGAACCGTGGCGAAAACATCGTTACCAAGCCGCAGCTGCTGGCCATCGGTGATCGGCTTGAAGCCGAAATCGCCGAGCGTCGCGCCGCCGATGCCGCTTTCCGCTGAGGTCGCATGATGGATTGGGTAAATATCAGTTTCTGGGTCTTCTCCATCGTGGCGGGCATCTCCGCTGCGGCGGTGATCAGCGTGCGCAATCCGGTCTACGCCGTGCTGTGCCTGATCCTGACCTTCTTCTCGGTCGCCTGCGTGTGGCTGCTGGTCGGGGCCGAGTTCCTGGGCGTCGCCCTGGTGCTGGTCTACGTCGGTGCCGTGATGGTGCTGTTCCTGTTCGTGGTGATGATGCTCGACATCGACGACAACAACCTGCGCGAGGGCTGGGTGCGTTACCTGCCGATCGGGCTGGTGGTCGCCATCACCATGCTGGTGCAGATGCTGGTGCTGATCGGCGTGAAGGGCAGGGCGGTCAACCCGTTCCCGGCCGACAACGCTGCCGC
Organism: Stenotrophomonas sp. PS02289; assembly: GCF_029960115.1. Taxonomy (GTDB): domain Bacteria; phylum Pseudomonadota; class Gammaproteobacteria; order Xanthomonadales; family Xanthomonadaceae; genus Stenotrophomonas. The sequence goes on along the minus strand of NZ_JASCOZ010000009.1, from coordinate 36,706 downwards.
GCTGGCCGCTGACAGCTCCAACATCACCTGGCTGGCCCGCAGCCTGTTCACCGAATACCTGCTGCCGTTCGAGTTCGCCGCCGTCATCCTGACCGTGGCCGTGGTTGCCGCCGTCATGCTGACCCTGCGTCGCCGTGAGGGTCTGAAGACCCAGAACCCGACCGACCAGACCATGGTCAAGGGCGCTGACCGCCTGCGCGTGGTCAAGATGGACGCCGAAAAGCCGGTGGTCCACACCCTGACCAAGCCCTCCAGCAACGAGGAGACTGCTCCGTGATCACTCTGGGTCATCTTCTGGCGCTGGGCGCGCTGCTGTTCTGCATCAGCCTTGCCGGCATCTTCCTCAATCGAAAGAACATCATCGTGCTGTTGATGTCGATCGAGTTGATGCTGCTGTCGGTCAACATCAATTTTGTCGGGTTCTCGCGTGAACTGGGCGACACGGCTGGCCAGCTGTTCGTCTTCTTCATCCTCACCGTTGCCGCAGCAGAAGCGGCGATCGGTCTGGCGATCCTGGTAACCCTGTTCCGTACCCGCCGCACCATCAATGTCGGCGAAGTCGATTCGCTGAAGGGCTGATCCGTAGATGGAAATTACTCTCTCCAAGAGTCTGTTGATCGCAGTGGTGCTTGCACCGCTGTTCGGCAGCATCATCGCCGGCCTGTTCGGTCGTCAGGTAGGCCGCTTCGGCGCACAGGCCGTCACCATCCTCGGTGTCGCGGTCAGCTGTGCGCTGTCCAGCTACGTGTTCTACCAGCTGCTCTGGGGCGGCGCGCAGCCGTTCAACCAGAACGTCTACACCTTCTTTGAAGTCGGCCAGTACTCGGCGCATGTCGGTTTCATGATCGACAAGCTGACCGCGATGATGATGGTGGTGGTGACCTTCGTGTCGCTGCTGGTCCACATCTACACCATCGGCTACATGGAAGAAGACCCGGGCTACCAGCGCTTCTTCAGCTACATCTCGCTGTTCACCTTCTCGATGCTCACCCTGGTGATGAGCAACAACTTCCTGCAGCTGTTCTTCGGCTGGGAAGCGGTGGGCCTGGTGTCGTACCTGCTGATCGGCTTCTGGTTCAAGCGTCCGACCGCGATCTTCGCCAACATGAAGGCCTTCCTGGTCAACCGTGTCGGTGACTTCGGCTTCATCCTCGGCATCGCCGGCGTGCTGTGGGTGTTCGGCACCCTCGATTACGCCACCGTGTTCGCCAATGCGCCGATCCTGAACCACCCGGAAGCCCAGCTGCAGGTGTGGTCGGGCACGATCAACCTGTTCGGCCTGACCTCGATCGAAGTGCTTTCGGAGCCGGTGATCTGGTCGATCGCCACCATCATCTGCATCTGCCTGTTCATTGGTGCCATGGGCAAGTCGGCCCAGGTCCCGCTGCACGTGTGGCTGCCGGACTCGATGGAAGGCCCGACCCCGATCTCGGCCCTGATCCACGCTGCGACCATGGTCACCGCGGGTATCTTCATGGTCACCCGCATGTCGCCGCTGTTCGAGCTGTCGCAGACCGCGCTGAACTTCGTGCTGTTCATCGGTGCCACCACCGCGTTCTTCACCGGCCTGATCGGCATCGTGCAGAACGACATCAAGCGCGTCGTTGCGTACTCCACGCTGTCGCAGCTGGGCTACATGACCGTGGCGCTGGGCGTGTCGGCTTACTCGGCCGCCGTGTTCCACCTGATGACCCACGCCTTCTTCAAGGCACTGCTGTTCCTCGGCGCGGGTTCGGTGATCATCGCCATGCACCACGAGCAGGACATGCGCAAGATGGGCGGCCTGCGCAAGTACATGCCGATCACCTTCATCACCATGTGGATCGGTACCCTGGCCCTGGTCGGTACGCCGTTCTTCTCCGGCTTCTACTCCAAGGACACCATCATCGAGGCGGCCGAGCATCACGCTCACATGTCCTCGAGCTGGGTGGCGACCTATGGCTACTGGGCCGTGCTGGGTGGCGTCATCGTCACCAGCTTCTACAGCTTCCGCCTGCTGTTCCTGACCTTCCATGGCAAGGAACGCTTCCGCGACGCACATGACGACCATGGTCACGGCCATGACGATCACCACGCTGCCGATGCGCATCACGCCGATGCCCATCATGGCGACGCTCACCACGGTGATGCGCATGATGACCACGGCCATGGCCACGGTCCGCATGAGCCGCACGAAACCCCGTGGGTGGTGACCCTGCCGCTGATCCTGCTGGCGATCCCGTCGATCCTGATCGGTTTCTTCAGCATCGGTCCGATGCTGTACGGCACCGACTGGGCCGGCCACCACGCCGAGCACGCGGTTCCGGGCCAGGTCCATGCGTTCTTCACCGGCATCGTTGATTTCTACGATCCGGCCCGCAACACCATTGGCGCGTTGGCCGAAGAGTTCCATGGTCCGGTCGCGTTCGCCCTGCACGGCATGATGGCTCCGGCCTTCTTCCTGACCGTGGCGGGCTTCCTGCTGGCGGTGCTGTTCTACCTGTGGAAGCCGGAACTGGCGACGAAGGCCCGCAAGACCTTCGCCCCGCTGGTCTCGGTGCTGGAAAACAAGTACGGCTTCGACAAGCTGTGGATCGGCGGTTTCGCCGGTGGCGGCGTCAAGCTGGGCAAGGTTTCCCGCGCGATCGACACGAATCTGGTCGATGGTGTGGTGGTCAACGGTTCGGCACGCCTGATCGATCTGGCGGCCAACCTGCTGCGTCGCACCCAATCCGGTTTCCTCTATCACTACGCCTTCGCGATGATCATCGGCCTGATTGCCCTGCTGGGCGCGCTGATGCATTACCTGCGTTGATGACCTGTACGGAATAAGAAGACGTGTCGAACTGGCCTCTACTCAGTGTTCTCATCTGGCTGCCGATCATCGGCGGTGCCTTGATCCTTGCCATCCGTGATGCCCAGACTGCGCGTTGGGCCTCGCTGGGCGTCGCCGTGCTGACCTTCGCGGCCAGCCTGTTCCTGTACACCGGATACGACGTCAGCAACGACGGACTGCAGTTCGTCGAGACCCGCGCCTGGATCCCGGCGTATGACATCGGCTACAACCTGGGTGTGGACGGTATCGCCATCGCGCTGATCCTGTTGACCACCCTGGTCTCGGTGCTGGCCCTGATCGGTGCCTGGAGCGCCATCGACAAGCGTGTCAACCAGTACGTGGCGGCCTTCCTGATCCTGGAAGGCGTCACCGTCGGTATCTTCGCTGCCACCGACGCGATGCTGTTCTACGTGTTCTTCGAAGCCATGCTGATCCCGATGTTCCTGATCATCGGTGTCTGGGGTGGTCCGCGTCGCATCTATGCCGCACTGAAGTTCTTCCTGTACACCTTCCTCGGCTCGGTGCTGATGCTGGTGGCGTTGATCTACCTGTACCTGAAGAGCGGCAGCTTCCAGTTGGCCGACCTGTACCAGGTGCAGCTGAGCGCCAAGGAACAGACCTGGATCTTCTTCGCCTTCCTGATCGCCTTCGCGGTCAAGGTGCCGATGTTCCCGGTGCACACCTGGCTGCCGGACGCCCACGTGGAAGCGCCGACCGCCGGTTCGGTGATCCTGGCCGCGATCGCACTGAAGATCGGCGGTTACGGCTTCCTGCGCTTCAACCTGCCGATCGTCCCGGACGCGTCGCAGGAATGGGCCTGGCTGGTCATCACGCTGTCGCTGATCGCGGTGATCTACGTCGGTCTGGTCGCCCTGGTCCAGGACGACATGAAGAAGCTGATCGCGTATTCCTCGATCGCGCACATGGGTTTCGTCACCCTGGGCACCTTCATTGCCCTGTGGCTGGTGCGTGACGCCGGCAATGCCGACGCCGCCCGTCTGGGCCTGCAGGGTGCGATGGTGCAGATGGTCTCGCACGGCTTCGTCTCCGGCGCAATGTTCTCCTGCGTGGGCGTGCTGTACGACCGCATGCACACCCGTCGCATCGCCGATTACGGCGGCGTGGTCAACGTGATGCCGTGGTTCGCCACCTTCGCCATGCTGTTCTTCATGGCCAATGCTGGCCTGCCGGGTACCAGCGGTTTCGTCGGTGAGTTCATGATCATCATGGCCAGCTTCCAGCGTAATCCGTGGCTGGCACTGGGCGCGGCGACCACCCTGGTGATCACCGCTGCCTACACGCTGTCGCTGTACAAGCGCGTGTTCTTCGGCGAAGTGGCCAACCCGCACGTGGCCGAGATGAAGGACATCAACGGCCGCGAATGGCTGGTGCTGGGCGTGTTTGCCGTGGGTACGCTGGCGCTGGGTCTGTATCCCAAGCCGCTGACCGACCTGATGGAGCCCTCGATCGCGAAGCTGGCGATGCAGATCGCATCCAGCAAGCTGCTGTAATTCCAGGATTTGATGATGACCACCTCTTCGCTGTTGCCATTGACCGCCGCTGACCTGCCGCCGCTCGCTCCCGAGCTGGTGCTGATCGGCAGCGCCTTCGCGCTGATGATCCTTGACCTGTTCATCAGCAAGGAAAAGAAGATCTGGACCCACCTGTTCTCGGTCGCGGCACTGGCCGTGGTGCTGTTCATGCTGGCTACCGGCGTGGGCGGGCAGGGCGAGGTGTTCCATGGCATGTTCATTCGCGACACCGCCGCCGACGTCATGAAGACCGTGGTCGTGCTGTGCAGCGGCCTGACCCTGATCTACGGCTGGAGCTACCTGCGCGAGCGTGATCTGTACCAGGGCGAGATCCCGGTGCTGATCCTGTTCGCCACCGCCGGCATGATGATCCTGGTCTCGGCCGGCAGCCTGCTGATGGTCTACCTGGGTCTGGAACTGCTGGCGCTGTGCTCGTACGCGCTGGTTGCCAGCAACCGAGACAACAAGCTGGCGACCGAAGCGGCGATGAAGTACATCGTGCTGGGTTCGCTGGCGTCGGGCCTGCTGCTGTACGGCATGTCGCTGATCTACGGTGCCACCGGCTCGCTGCACCTGGACGTGATTCACGACTCGATCGCCCACACTGAAGAGCGCGTGCTGCTGCTCACCGGCGTGGTGTTCATGATCGCCGGTGTCGCCTTCAAGCTGGGTGCCGCACCGTTCCACATGTGGCTGCCGGACGTGTACCAGGGTGCCCCGGCACCGGTCGCACTGTTCATCAGCTCGGCACCGAAGTTGGCTGCGTTCGCCATGGCGTACCGCCTGCTGGAAGTCGGCGTGGGTCCGCTGTCGCCCGAGTGGAAGTACCTGGTTGGTGGCCTGGCGGCGCTGTCGCTGGTGATCGGCAACCTGATGGCCATCGCGCAGAGCAATCTGAAGCGCATGCTGGCGTATTCCACCGTGTCCCACATCGGCTTCCTGCTGCTGGGCATTGCTGGTGGCGGCGAGCGTGGTTACTCTGCCGCGCTGTTCTATGCCCTGAGCTACGCGATCATGTCGACCGCCGGCTTCGGCGCGATCATCGCGTTGTCGCGCAACGGCTTTGAGGCCGAGAAGATCGAAGACTTCAAGGGCCTCAACGCCCGCAACCCGTGGATGGCCGGTCTGGTCCTGTGCATCATGGCCTCGATGGCCGGCATCCCGCCGTTCCTCGGCTTCTGGACCAAGCTGGCCGTGCTCGGCGCGGCGGTTGACGGCGGCATGCTGGAACTGGCGATTCTGGGTGTGCTGTGCGCCGTGGTCGGTTGCTTCTACTACCTGCGTGTCATCAAGGTCATGTACTTCGATGAGCCGGTGGGCGAGCCGCTGCCGGCCCACAACGACCGCGTGCTGGGCGTGGTGCTGGGCGTGAACGCCCTGGCGCTGCTGGCCCTGGGCTTTGCCTGGAACCCGATCATGGTCTGGTGCCAGCAGGCTTTTGCACATCTCGCATAAAAAACGATACAAAACTGCACAAATCGTGTAATATTCGTTTCCTGAGTTGTTGCTGCAGCGGTTTTGCCAGAAGATCGTTGCTTTGGGAATCCTTGGATTCCAGCTCATCACTTCCGTTGCGGGGTGGAGCAGTCTGGCAGCTCGTCGGGCTCATAACCCGAAGGTCGCAGGTTCAAATCCTGCCCCCGCTACCATATTGACCCGGTGCGAACCGGGAAATGTGCGAAGAGGCGATCCCGGAAACGGGGTCGCCTTTTTCGTTGCCGGGATCAGAGCACGCCTACTGCCTTGCGCGCGAGGCGGCGGACACGTACTGCCGCGGACGCCACGTAGTGCAGGGAGGCATTCAGTGCTGTCGTACGCATTCGTGCAAGGCCCTGTTGCGGCTGGTAAAGGTAGCGCTCGCCTGCGATACGGTTGCGCTGCAGAGGGTTACCCGCGTGCATCTTTCCCTTGAAGCCGCTGGTGGGCACCTGCAACTCGTTGGCGACGCTTTGCGCCTGCGATGCGTACTTCCCGCCTGTTGCCGAAAAGCAGGATTGCAGCTCTACGCGACTTATCCGCGGGCTTGTGCCCGCAGCATTCCGGATCTGTCTGCCCAGCCCGCGGCCATCCACGATGCCGTCGGCGGCAGTCGCAAAGGGGGCACCATGTCCCTGGAAAACATGCACGAAGTCGTCGACATCCAGTCGCGAACTGCCGATGGCAACGCTATCGCCGACCTCCAGTGTCCTCGCCACGGGAGCGGCTGCCATCTTCTTGCTGGCAGATATCGCCCCTCGTCCTGACAGACCTTGGTTTCTTATCGTGGCGATACGCTTGGTGAATCTGGAAAATTTCGCCACGCCTTTGGTCGCTGCCTTTGCGATGGCGGGGGACGACCTCACGATCCCCAGCCCCAGTCCCAACCCCAGTCCCACCCAGCCGAGAATCCCGGCTGTCTTCGTGTCACCTGCCACTTCGGCTGCAACCGCACCCACTTCCGCGCCGACCCCTGCCACACCCAATGTCGTTATCGCGATGGCAGCAGCACCCGATTTGGTCAGCGCTGTAATGCCGCCGGCGGCCACCGCACCCACCGCCGCGCTGGCCGCACCGAACGTGGCCACCACGGCAGCCGCACCCAATGCGAGTCCCACGGCGGCCACGATCCACTTCCAGAAGTGACCGGTGGGGTCGCTGCGATTGACCGGGTCGCCGGCACAGTAGGCGTACGGATTCAGCCCACCCGCCCCGAACGGACTGAGTCCATCCGCAGCCAGGAAGATCCCCAGCCTCGGGCTGTAAGGCCGATGGTGGCCCGCACCCAGCAGATAACAGCCGCTGGCCACGTCCAGTAGCTCGCCATTGAACGCAGGTTCGGCCTCTGCGGCCCCCACGGCCTGTTCACCGTCTGGACGACTGCCATACGGCGCGTAGGCAACCTGCCGCACGGCAGTGTCCGCTTCGAGCATTACCGAACCGCTGATCGCGGTCGCCAGCAAGGTCATGCGGGCGACCGCCCCGCTGACCTGCTCGACAATCGGCTGGCCCAATGCACGCAGCCAGGTCAGCTGCGCGCTTCCGCTGGCCGACGCGTACAGTTCGTTGGCGACCTCGTCTCCACGCCAGAAGCGATCGATCACATGGACTGCAGTGCCATGTCGTGTCAGCAGACCTTCGGCATCGTAGTGGTAGCTGCAGGCAAGAAACGCAGGCGCAGCCTGCAAGTGTGATTGCGCGACCATCGGCATATTCCTGTGCGGCCTGTTGATCGCCGGCACGCGTATCCCGCGTCATCGGCGACATCACCCCCGTGATGCAGTCGCGTCGGATACAGAACCGGATCGCGGCCTGGCGCAATCTCATCAGCACTGGCGTTAGCGATGTGTGGATGTAACGGCAGCCTGCGCCGACTTCGTCATGCGTGCACGAAAATGTTGACGACGAATTAACGGGACAGGGCGTACATACTGACGCTCAGATTGAAAAACGGTCGACGACTCAACGGGGGGGGCGCCTGATTCACGCTCCCGAGTCCTCGACCGGAAACTCGACGCGATACCTGCACCCCATGGCGCGTAAGCACCTTGGGCAGGCGGAGCCGTCGGTTCAGCGAGGCATCGCCTCGTCCCGTGTGGATGGTAGGTGGGGTTTACACATGAATCGCAATCCAGTTTCTCTGCATGACGTTCGCCACGGCGCAGCGCGTTGCCCTGTGCTTGCCCGGTCACCTGGCTCGCCTGGCAGGCGGGTCGGCCGTATGCCCGTGCGCTCGGCAACGTCCTAGCGTCACCGCAAGCTCCTCATCCGTGTATGGCCGTACCCAGCTTCTTGGTGGGATGAGGTCGTTGCGCAAAATCGGGGGTTACATGAACGCTCAACGAGAGAGAGTGCTCAGTCATGGCCAAGTCGTCTGATATCAAATGGTCCGATCTCACGCAATTTGAGTTCACCAAGTTCGATGTCTCGCTTGTTTCAACGTCGGAAAACATCTACCGGAACGGTCGGCAGCAGGCGGCGGTGGAAGCCATCGTTCGTATCACCAGCTTCGAGATACCTGATGAGAATGGAATGCCCGGCGAGGTGCCGTTGTCCGCCAAGGAACTCGCCAGTGTCCGGTTGGTGGCATTCCGGGGCGATGAGCTATCGTCGGAATGGAAGATCAGCCGGGTAAGGAATGAGTATTCGCCCTTCCCGGGGGTTCTGGAAGGCGAGCAGTCACGCAAAAGGGATGACGGACCCGACGCGTTGAAGAACCACTACGTGGACATGTTCGTCTCGACCACGGCAGCGGCGGGGCAGCGGTTCAAGATGGCCCTTGCCATTACCCGTGATGATGGAAAGGTGTTCATCAGCAATGGAGAAGGTACGCCTTCGAATCCTTTCGAAGTCACGCTGGTGCCTCAGCCGATACCCAACTTCCCGGTCGGCAATTTCTCGTTTGAGAAGACACGGGTGAAGGGGGGGGAGGGATCGGATGTGTTCATCGACAATTACTACGTTGGCCTGGCCGACAATGGCAACGTCGCGGTACCGCTGCTGAAGATCACCTCCGTGCCTGCCGGCATGATCCAGTGGGCAGAGAAGATACAGGGGGAGACCTTTGCTTCCTACACGGGGTATGGCGACCCTGGTTCGACCGTCGCCCTGTTCAACAATGCCATCAACTACGGTGCGCATTCCCCCAGCAAGGTGGTGATCAGCCCGAAGCAGAGCTTCGCGACGATTCTGCTGGTGGCAGACAACAACATCCTTTACCACAGTGACAGCGCCAACAAGCAGGCCGGTCCCTGCGATATCACCGTCACCGACGCATATGGCAATGAACACGCCCTGCGCGTGCGGTTCAAGCAGCCCGGCAGCCCGGAGGGGCGCTTCGACCTGGTGCTTGAGAAACGCTAGGCACCGTCGTCACCGCGCGGGTACTGCCGCACCGTCGGCCACCCGCGCCCACCTAGGCATCGCCACGCAAGGGAGTATTCCCATGACCAGTTCCGACGCTTCAACGCACGGCCAGGACGCAGCACCAGAAGGGGAAGACGTACTCTCTGGTGCCCCCAACTATTCGAATGCGCAGAACTTCGTCAGCCACATGCAGACGGGTGTGGATCCGCGCACCGGCGACTTCACCTGCTCCTTCGGGATGCCTGCGCTGGAAGCCAATGCGCTCTGTGGCCCTACCGTGCAGCTGGGGTTGGGCTTCAGTGGCCAGTTACTGGATAACCTGGGCTACGGTATCGGCTGGGCCCTGAGTGGTCTGAGCAGCTTCCACCCGGCCACCAAAGTCATCTCACTGGCAACCGGTGAACGGTTCGTGGCCGATTACACCGCTGGCGAGTTCACTTACAAGGACCGCAAGCTGGTGACGTTTCACATGCGGCGTGACACGACAGTCACCGGCGTCTATTGGGTGACCCACAAGAGCGGCGTCATCGAGAAGCTGTCGACGCTGAATGGCGTGGCCCAGATCGCGGTGCCGGTCGAGATCCGCTCGCCGGAAGGTCGACGCATCTACCTGGAGTACTCGGCAGAAGCCGCGCCCAAGCTACGGTCCATCCGCGATGAGAACCGCCCCCTTCTGACGGTCACCCGCAATGGCGCGGTGAATGTGGACATCACCCTGCATCCTGACACGGCCACACCGGTTGAGTTTCGTCTGATGTTGCAGAACGGCCTGCTGTCCAGTGTGATGCTGCCCGAGAACAACGCGTCATGGCGTATCCAGTACCGGATGATCGATGGCATCAACTACGTGACCCGCGTTGACCTGCCGATGGGCGGGTTCGAAACGGTGACCTATCAGCAGCAGGGTCACCGATGCCTGACGGGGGCACCCAAGGCCTATCTTCCCTTCGTAACCACGCACACGCGCACCCCCGGGCAGATGCAGCCCGTCATGTCCACCACATACTCCTACGACACACGCAACTACCTCGGCTACGGCACGGGGTTGCAGTGGCAGCCCGGCGAAGACAACCTGTACCGTGTGGTGATGCCTGCGGGTCAGCAGTACATCTACGGTTCGACTGCGACGACGCAGACCACCGTCGACGGCCAAGCGGTGGTCCGAACGGTGCGATCCGAGTACAACCGTCTCCATCTGCAGACGTTGGAACGGACCACGCAGAACGGCCATGTGCTGGAGAAGGTGACCGTCTTCCACGATGACCCGGCTGTCGGCTTCGCCCAGCAGAAGCCTTATTTCCAGCTGCCCAAGAATGCCACCACGTCGTGGTACCTGGGGGCAACGCCGGGCATTCGCCGCGACGAGGTGGTGCTGACCGATTACGACGATCATGGCAACCTGATCCGACAGGTGGACGAAACCGGGCTGGTCGAGGAACGGGAGTACTACCCCGCGGCAGGGGGCGACGGGTGTCCTGCAGATCCGCATGGGTTTGTACGTTCCCTGAAGACCCTCCGCGCCGTGCCCATGACCGGCCGGGAGGCAGGCGCTGCCGTGGTCGAGACGCGCTGCCGCTACAAGACGCTGCCATCGCGCGTGGCGGGTGACCCGCCCTATCTGGTCATGACCCAGGAAGAGAAGGTGGCCCTGCAGGACGGTACCGTCATTGACCTTGGGAAGGAGAACACGGTTTACGTGGAATCCACGGCAGACCCGCACTTTGGCCGCATCCAAGAGACGCAGGAATCGCTCAACGGGAAAACCACCTCGACTGCCTACAGTTACACCGTCGAGGATATGGTGCTGACGGTGGACACCACAGTGACGGGATACGACGGCACCCAACGGCACGGAATCGAGAAGCAGTCCCTGTTGAATGGCATGACCGTCCATGAAGAAGCCGAGGAGGGCGTCGCCGTGGCGTATGCCTATGATCGGCTCGGTCGGGTAACGGCGGAGACTGCGTCGCCAGGCTCCCCGCTCGCGGCGGTGCGTAACACCACATACACGCTGGCTGTATTGCCGGGTGACGATGTGTATGTCGAGACCCGCGACGTGGCCGAGGTGCGGAGCCGGGTGCACCTGGACGGGCTGGGTCGCGAGATCAGGGCGGAAGACGAGGACGTGGACCACGCCCCAGGCACGTTCCGGCAGATCTGGACCCGTTCCTACAATGCGCTGGGCGAACTGGTCGAGCAGACCACAACGGACTGGGTAGCCGGCGTTGCACGGCCGCGCCTGGTGACGCGCTACGCCTATGATCACTGGGGACAGCCATCGGTGGTGATCCATCCGGATGGCAGCCGGACGATCACCGAGGCCGACCCGGTGAGTCTCGTCGAGAAGACCTGGATGGAGGATGCGTCGGGCATCAAGACTTCCAGCGCGGTGACGCACAGCAACGTGTTCGGCAAGCCCGACCGGATCGAGTACTTCGACGCGTCCGGCGTGGCGCACGGCCATGCATTGTTCTTGTATGACGGCATTGGTCGCTGCGTGTCGGAGACGGATCGCCTCGGCCGTGAGACCACCTACCTCTACGATGCCTTTGATCGCGCGGTGGAGACCACACTTGCCGACGGTGCCAAGGTGACGACCCGTTTCGCGGAACACAGTGGTGGCGAACTGCCGGTCGAGATCAGCATCGCACATGCCAGCCTGGGCCAAGGTCTGAGTGTCGGGCAGCAGGGCTACGACGGTCTCTCGCGTCGGGTGACCAGCACCGTGGGCGGGCGTACCACCCGCTTCGATTACGAAGGTGGCGGGTTGCTGCCCGAGACACTGACCACACCGTTGAATGAGGTCATCAAGTACACGTATGAGCCGCAGCTGGGCATGCAGCTGGTGGGCCGGACCGATACCAGCGCATCCACGTTCAAGTACGACCCCAAGCGCGCGCAGCTCACCTATGCGGGACGCGACGGACTGGAAAAAACGATGGAGTACTACAAATCTGGTCTGATCAGTATTGAGCGCTGGAAAAATGAGAGCGGCGTTGAGCGCATGGCGAGATACACGCATTCGTTGGCCGGCCGTTCGCAGTCCTACACCGATGTGTTCGGGGTGGAGCAGGTCGTTACCTATGATGCGCTGGACCGTCCGGAGCAGCTGAAGTGCCAAGGGGTATCGACCAAGCTTGAATACGACGGCTTGAGTCGTGTGACATCCATCAAAGCCTGGCAGGGACTGCATTCCATGCTGACCACCATCGCCTTCGATGATTTCGGGCGCGAGACAAGTCGGCAATTCACCGCGAGTGCCATCGGCGGCGAGACGGTCTCGCAGGTGTTGACCATGTACTACAACCAGGGCGACCAGCTGGATCGGCGAACGCTGGAGCAGGGTGCCGTGATGGTTCGCGATGAGGGCTTCGAGTACGACGCGCGTGGGCGGCTGACCCTCTATACGTGCTCCGGCACCCAAGTGCCGCGTGATCCCTGGGGCAAGCCGATCAACCGGCAGCAGTTCGACTTCGACGCCTTCGACCGCATCAAAAGCATCACCACGCATTTTCCTGGCGGCGTCAATGAGGCCCGGTACATCTATGAGGAGACCGACCCTGCGCAGTTGAGTCGTATCGTGCACAGCCATGCCGACTATCCAAAGGACCTGCAGGACCTGCAGTGGGATGGTGCCGGGCGCGTGGTCAGGGATGAGCGCGGACGCACGCTGGTGTGGAATGCGCAGAACCAGCTGATCGAGATATCTGCACCCGCTGCGGTCGTCTGAGCATCTATGTGTCGACACGACAGGAGAACGACATGACAGTCTCTGCCCAACCGCGTAGCAGTACCACGAGCACCGTCCGGCGGCCCTCTGCATGTGAGTATGCCTACGACGCGACCGGCCTGCTGGTGCGCATCGCGCTTCCGGGCCAGACCGGTGAGCGTTTCTGGCGCGGCAAGCACGCAGTCAACGAACTGCGCACGTCAGCCAGCGGCAGCGCGCAATTGACCTGGCTGCGTGCAGTGGGCCAGCCGATCGTCGAGCAGGTCAGTGGGACGGTCGCCCGCATGACCTTGCTGGCGACCGCGATCAGCGGCTCGGTGCTGCTCGAAGCGGACACTGCCGTGCGGCAGGTTGCCTACGCGCCGCATGGCAGTCGTTCAGACGGTGAACAGGCCGTGGGGGCCGCAGAGGCCGAACCTGCGTTCAATGGCGAGCTGTTGGACGCGGCCAGCGGCTGTTACCTCCTGGGTGCAGGCCACCATCGGCCTTACAGCCCGAGGCTGGGGATCTTCCTGGCCGCGGATGGACTCAGTCCGTTCGGCGCAGGAGGGCTGAATCCTTACGCCTACTGTGCCGGCGACCCGGTCAATCGCAGCGACCCCACCGGTCACTTCTGGAAGTGGATCGTGGCCGCCGTGGGTATCGCGGTGGGTGTGGCGGCCGTCGCGGTTACGTTCGGTGCGGCCAGCAAGGCGGTGGCAGCGGTGGCGACGGTAGGCATTTCAGCGCTTACGAAGTCAGCTGCCGGTGCTATCGCGTCGACTACGTTGGGTATGGCAGCGGTCGGCGCGGAGGTGGGTGCGATAGCGGCCCAAGTGTCGGGTGACACGAAGACAGCGACAATTCTCGGCTTTGTCGGTCTGGCGTTGGGAATAGTGGCGGCGGCCCCGGCCATCGCAAAGGCAGCGACCAAAGGCGCGGCAAAGTTTTCCAAGTTCACCAAGCGTATCTCCACGATACGCAGCCAGGGCCTGTCGGGCAGAGGAGCGGCGCGCGCGGGTGCCGACATGGCTCAGCAGCTTTCTCCCGCTTCAGCAAGGCGGGCGGCAGTCCAACGCATGAGGGGCACCTTCCGTAACCCGTTGGCAAACGGTGATACGCCTTTTGGAGGGAATGCGACGCGGTCAAGCGCTCTAAGCGCTGATGACATGGCCCGACTTCAGAGGGCCCAAGATGGGGGCTTTGTAAATTCGCAGCGCCGCACCCGCTATGTGTCCGACGGTGATTCATCTCCTGAAGTGCAGGAGTACGTGCTGAGAGAGCGATCTTCCCCTCTGCCAGAAGCAGAATCATTCCAGCCCCCGCATGATAAGTGGGCGGTGAGGCTGCCGAGCTATGACGAGTCGCCATATATGAGGCTTGAGAGCGTGCCGCCTCGGCCGGTTCCGCCTTCTTACGAGTTTCCGCCCAGTTACTACGCTCATTCCCGCTTCCTGAGAAGGCGGAGCGTGCCATGAAAACGCCCACGGGACACGATCATGTCGCACCACTTTCCCGAGTGGCGCTGCTGGCATGCGAGTACGCCTACGACGCGACCGGTCTGCTGGCGCGCATCGTCGTTCCGGGCCAGACCGGTGAGCGTTTCTGGCGCGGCAACTACTCGGTCAACGAACTGCGCACGTCAGCCAGCGGCAGCGCACAGCTGACCTGGCTGCGTGCAGTGGGCCAGCCGATCGTCGAGCAGGTCAGTGGGACGGTCGCCCGCATGACCTTGCTGGCGACCGCGATCAGCGGTTCAGTACTGCTCGAAGCGGACACTGCCGTGCGGCAGGTTGCCTACGCGCCGCATGGCAGTCGTTCAGACGGTGAACAGGCCGTGGGGGCCGCAGAGGCCGAACCTGCGTTCAATGGCGAGCTGTTGGATGCGGCCAGCGGCTGTTACCTCCTGGGTGCAGGCCACCATCGGCCTTACAGCCCGAGGCTGGGAATCTTCCTGGCCGCGGATGGACTCAGTCCGTTCGGGGCCGGTGGGCTTAATCCGTACGCCTACTGTGCTGGCGACCCGGTCAATCGCAGCGACCCCACCGGTCATTTCTGGAAGTGGATCGTGGCCGCCGTGGGTATCGCGGTGGGTGTGGCCGCCGTGGCGGTCACGTTCGGTGCGGCCAGCAAGGCGGTGGCAGCAGTGGCGACGGTAGGATTTTCAGCGCTTACGAAGTCAACCGCCGGTGCTATCGCGTCGACTACGTTGGGTATCGTAGCGGTCGGCGCGGAAGTGGGTGCGATAGCGGCCGAAGTATCCGGTGACACGAAGACAGCGACAATTCTCGGCTTTGTCGGTCTGGCCTTGGGAATAGTGGCGGCGGCCCCGGCCATCGCGAAGGCAGCGACCAAAGGCGCGGCAAAGTTCTCCAGATTCACCAAGCGTATCGCCACGATACGCAGTCAGGGACTGTCGGGCAGAGGAGCGGGGCGCGCTGCTGCCAACAGGGCTCAGGAGCTTTCTCCCGCTTCAGCAAGACGGGCGGCAGTCCAGCGCATGACCGCGGGCCGCTTCCGTAACCCGCTGGCCAACGGTGCTACGTCTGTACCAGACGCTGCGCCGCGGTCAAGCGTGCTGAGCGATGGTTTCCTGACCCGACTTCGAGAGTCCGAGGGCTTGAGCCTTGTACGTCAGCGGCGCGCCAGCCCAGAGGTTCCGGACTTTCAGCCTCCACCTCGAGATCCGACGAAGGCACCTCTTTCACCTCCTTGGACGACCAGACACTGGGGTGTTGCAGTTGAAAGTGCTGGCTCACCTTCAAACATCAATGTCAATTCCCACATTGATTACATGATTCAGACTGTGCCAGAAGCTGCGCGACGCTCGCGAGCGGTGAGGCGCGCCGCGGCAGTCAAGCCGCCGAGCTATGACCAGGCGACGTTGCCGAGTTATGAGTCGACGCTTCCGCCTAGTTACGACTCGCATGGCTTTCCCTGAATCTTCAAGAGAAGGAGGAGCGCACCATGGCAACGTCCGCGGGACACGATCATGTCGCACCACTTTCCCGAGTGGCGCTGCTGGCATGTGAGTACGCCTACGACGCCACCGGTCTGCTGGCGCGCATCGCCGTCCCGGGTCAGACAGGTGAGCGCTTCTGGCGCGGCACCTGCGCGGCCAACGAACTGCGCACGTCGGCCAGCGGCAGTACGCAGCTGACCTGGCTGCGTGCAGCGGGTCAGCCGATCATCCAGCAGGTCACTGGAGCGGTTACCCGCACGACCTTGCTGGCGACCGCGATCAGCGGCTCAGTGCTGCTCGAAGCGGACACTGCCGTGCGGGCAGTCACCTATGCGCCGCATGGCAGTCGTCCAGATGGCGAACAGGCAGTGGGGGCCGCTGAGGCCGAACCTGCGTTCAACGGCGAGCTGCTGGACGCGGCCAGCGGATGTTACCTGCTGGGTGCAGGCCACCATCGGCCCTACAGCCCGCGGCTGGGGATCTTCCTGGCCGCGGATGGACTCAGTCCGTTCGGCGCGGGTGGGCTTAATCCGTACGCCTACTGTGCCGGCGACCCGGTCAATCGCAGCGACCCCACTGGTCACTTCTGGAAGTGGATCGTGGCCGCCGTGGGTCTCGCGGTGGGTGTGGCGGCCGTGGCGGTCACGTTCGGTGCGGCCAGCAAGGCGGTGGCCGCGGTAGCGACGGTAGGCATTTCAGCGCTTACGAAGTCAGCTGCCGGTGCTATCGCGTCGACTACGTTGGGTATGGCAGCGGTCGGCGCGGAAGTGGGTGCGATAGCGGCCCAACTGTCGGGTGACACGAAGACAGCGACAATTCTCGGCGTTGTGGGTCTGGCCTTGGGAATAGTGGCGGCGGTCCCGGCCATCGCAAAGGCAGCCACCAGAGGCGCGGCAAAGTTTTCCAGATTCAGTCAGCGTCTCGGCAGTGTTCGCACGCAGCGGGCGTCCGCCAACGTGGTGCGTGGGGCACGTCCTGCCGCGCGCTCCGGCCAAGGCATGATGCCGCCGCCTTATTCGCCGCAGACCGTTCGTCGCATGCCGTCGTCAATGGACGGTTTCATACCAAATCGCTTCGGACCACGCGGCGGCCATGTCTCGGCTGTGAACCCAAACGTAAGGTTTGGTGCCACCCCGGGACCGGCGCACCTGGGCCGCCCGGCATGGGGGGCTTCACCGCAGCCCAGGTTCAGCCGCCCCACCACGCCCCCGGCCTCCAACCCACCGCGTAGGGTGCGCTTTGCCGCTGAAGTGGAGGTGCATGAGGTCGACAGGATTGTGTATCCGGACGAATTCATCCGGGAGACGAGTCGAATTCCAGCGGCCGATCCAGCCGATGTGGCATTGCTGATGCGGAGTCGGGATCCGGCTGATGACTACATCCGGGTTGCGCTTTCAATGACGCTGGACGGAAAGCCACTGTGAGGCGTGGCAGTTCAAATCGCGGGAAGGAACGCTGATCAAGCGGCGCTGGGTGATAGGCACCGGGGCAACGCCTGATCCGCGAAGAAGTGCTGATTGTCCTTTGGAGGACTTCTCATGAATGGTAACAACGAAAACGCAACTGCCGCTGATACACGCCCTGATCGCGGTGATTCCGCATTCGATCCATCAGTCGATCCTGGGAAGTATGCAGCGGTACCAACTATCGATCCAAACTGGGTGTCGTTGACCAGGTTCAAGATCCGGACGGCAAAGGACGATAACAACAATAACACTGCGATTGAGTATGTATTTCGTAACGGCCGCCAGCAGGCCAAGTTCCATATCGATATTGAGGCGCGCAATCAGAATGGAGAAGTGGTGGCGGTTCCACCCGCGTACTTGGAGAAGCACCTGAAGTTGATCAGGCGGGACGGTGGGGCACCATTCAACTTCGATCCCGGGGTGCCTGCCGACTATTCTCCTGTTCCTAGTTGGTGGCCCAGTCTCGAATCTTATGTGGAACAAAGTGAAGAACTGGGGGCAGCCTGGTCTGTACATGCGCCTGACGAGGAGATGGAAAAATGCTCAAGCGCAAGCGCGGAAGCGCCCGATGCGGGCGGGGAAGACAAACCCTACTTTCGATGGCTGCCAGTTGATGACGGGAGCTATTGGCCTTTGCAGGAATATGTGATCACGGCCGGCACGACGTCGGAAATTCGCGAATGGGTGGCGGTTTCTCTGCTGGCGCCTAATGGGATAACGCTTTTCACAACAAATGACCAGGTGGGAGGTACTCCGGGAAAGTTTAGAAGTTACGTCCGCTTTGTTTCACTGCCGCTGTATCCTGATGCTATCAAGTACAACTACACTGAAACGTTTTTGGGTACCGTTTGGGGGCGGTGGCGTTTTTATCATTACAAGCTCACAATTCAGCTGCATGGGCACAATGTTCCGATCAGGATCGTCAGGAGCGATGCGTCGTCGGGACCGCCATACCAGATGTGGGGTTCGCATGGCGGAAAGTCGCATACGCTCATGCAGTGCGATGCTCCCGGGAGTGCATGGTTTGGTAGTTTCTCGGATCCTGACATTCAGGCGCGTGTCAAGGCGTATAAAGACGGGCTCTGTGACAGAATAAATCCGGAGCAGGGGGCGCAATCATTTATTACCACTTTTTGCGACGCGAACGTTGGTTGGAGTAACAGGACTAGCTTGAATGGCAAGCTGACCGATATCTACGGTACCGTACATGCGATAAGGATCAAGTACTACGAGTCATCGTGGTGGTACATAGTCGAACGGGCCTGAGTAGTGTGGCGCGTCTACCTCTACCTCTACCGCTGCCTTCTGCATCGCCGGGCGTGCAACGCGTGCCGGCGTATGCGGACGGCTTCTGACTACATTTAGGTTGCGCCTTCAATGGAGCTGCGCGGACGGCCACTGTGAGGGCGGGCGTGGCAACTTACATCGGGGGAAGGAACGCTGATCGAGCGGCGCTGGGCGATAGGACCTGGAGCAATGACCGATCCGCGGAGAAGTGCTGATTGTCCTTTGGAGGGCTTCTCATGGATGGCAACAACGCAAGCGTACCTGCGGCTGAGGAGCGCCCTGATCGTGGTGACTCCTTAATGTGATCCATCGGTTGATCCGGGGCGGTATGCACCGGTACCAACGATCGATCCAAACTGCGTGTCGCCAACAAAGTTCAAGATCCGGACGATAACAACAATAACACCGCAATTGCGTATATGTTTCGCAACGGGCAGCAGTAGGCCAAGTTCCATATCGATATTGAGGCGCGCAACCAGAGTGGGGAGGTGGTGGCAGTACCTCCCGAGTACCTGAATCAATACCTGAAGCTGATAAGGTGACGTGCTTCCGAATTTCCAAGATGCTGATCTTCGAGGGTTTGTCCAAGCGTATAGGGATGGACACTGCAACCGGATAAATCTTGAGCCAGGGGTGCAGTCTTTTCTCACTGTATTTTGCGACGCCGATTTTGACTGGAGTAACAGGACCAGAGTGAATTGCACGGTGTTCGATATTTACGGGAGCACACATTCCATCTGCATCCGGTACGACGAACCAAGCTGGTGGTACAGAGTTGCACGGGCTTGAGTCGTATGGTCCGTCTGCCGATGTGCGTTGGGGAGGGCGGCATCCTCGCCGTGGACGCTGTGGAGGGTGCCTCCACCTTCCTCGCGGCCACCCAGAGACAGGTGCGCCGAACGACGGCCTTGCACTCCCAGGAGAACCGTTTTACAATTCCGCT
Organism: Stenotrophomonas sp. PS02289; assembly: GCF_029960115.1. GTDB lineage: Bacteria > Pseudomonadota > Gammaproteobacteria > Xanthomonadales > Xanthomonadaceae > Stenotrophomonas. Next base: position 17,150 of record NZ_JASCOZ010000009.1, on the reverse strand, counting down.
CCTGATGCGGGGTGGAGCAGTCTGGCAGCTCGTCGGGCTCATAACCCGAAGGTCGCAGGTTCAAATCCTGCCCCCGCTACCAAGACAAGAAGGCGATCCGGAAGCGGATCGTCTTTTTTGTTGCCTGTGTGTCGGGTGGGCTTGGCTCGTGCGGAAGTGCGGCACCCGACCCGTTGCGCCAGGACGGTACAACGGCTATCATCAGTAGCTTAGCGGACTACCTGACTGGACCTATTCCCCGGAATGTGGCCCGGGCCGCGACCGGCTCCCGGGCCGTGCGACTTACCCCCAGGTAGTCGTGACCCCCCGGTCTGCTGGGTTCGCAGCATCGCAACAGGCGATGCTGCTGCCGGATTCCAGCAGGACCGGCGTTGTTTCGGACAAGGGGCCCTGCGGGCCCTTTGTTGTTTCCGGAAGCGGGTCGTTGGACCCAATTTTTCTTAAGAATCAAGGCAGAACGTGAGCGACAAGGCAACTGAAATCGCGAACCTGCTCGGCCCGACCGTTGAGTCGCTGGGTCTGGAGCTGCTGGGCGTTGAGTATCTCACCGCGCCCGGTGGTGCCACCCTGCGCCTGTATATCGACGTGCCGGTGGCCGAACAGCCCGATCGCATCGTCAACATCGACGACTGCGAACGCGTGAGCCGTGAAGTCTCCGCGCAGCTCGATGTGGAAGACCCGATCAGCGCCAATTACACGCTGGAAGTCTCCTCGCCGGGCGTGGACCGTCCGCTGTTCACCCTGGAGCAGTTCGAGCGCGCCATCGGCGAATCGGCCAAGGTCACCCTGAAGCTGCCGCAGGACGGCCGCCGTCGTCTGCAGGGCGAGATCCTCGCCGTGGACGCCGAACAGGGCACGGTCACCTTCCAGGTCGACAACTTCCAGTTCACCGCCGATGTCGAGAACATCGACAAGGCACGCATCATGCCGGACTGGGCCGCCCTTGGCCTGGCTCCGAGCAAGCCGACTGGCCCGGCACCCAAGCAGGGTGACAAGGCGAGCAAGAAACCAACCAACAAGCCGGCGGCCAAGAAGCCGCGCGCGGAGTAAGCAGCCGATGAGCAAGGAACTTTTGCTGGTAGTGGATGCGGTCGCCAATGAAAAGGGCGTGCCGCGTGAAGTGATCTTCGAGGCCATCGAAGCCGCTCTGGCTTCGGCCGCGAAGAAGCGTTACCCGGACCAGGAAGTGCTGGCCCGTGTGTCGATCGACCACAAGGACGGTACCTACGAAACCTTCCGCCGCTGGGAAGTGGTGGCCGATGACGTCGTGATGGAATCGCCGGACCGCCAGATCCGTCTGATGGACGCGATCGACGAAGCCGACGGCGTCGAAGTGGGCGACTACATCGAAGAACAGATCGAAAACCCGGACTTCGGCCGCATCGCGGCGCAGGCCGCCAAGCAGGTCATCGTCCAGCGCGTGCGCGAAGCCGAGCGCCAGCAGGTCGTGGATGCGTGGAAGGACCGCGTGGGCGAACTGGTCACCGGTGTGGTCAAGCGCGCCGAGCGCGGCAACATCTACGTCGACCTGGGCGGCAACGCCGAAGCCTTCATTCCGAAGGACAAGGGCATTCCGCGCGATGTGCTGCGCGCTGGCGACCGCGTCCGCGGTTACCTGGCCGAAGTGCGTTCGGAACCGCGTGGCCCGCAGCTGTTCATCAGCCGCGCCGCGCCGGAATTCATGATCGAGCTGTTCAAGCTGGAAGTGCCGGAAGTCGGCCAGGGTCTGGTGGAAATCAAGGCCTGTGCCCGTGATCCGGGCGACCGCGCCAAGATCGCCGTGCTCGCCCACGACGCCCGTACCGATCCCATCGGTGCCTGCATCGGCATGCGCGGTTCGCGCGTGCAGGCCGTGTCCAACGAGCTCAATGGCGAGCGCGTGGACATCGTGCTGTGGAATGACAACCCGGCCAACTTCGTCATCAACGCCATGGCTCCGGCCGAAGTGCAGTCGATCATCGTCGATGAAGAAAAGCACTCCATGGATCTGGCCGTCGCTGAAGAGCGTCTGGCCCAGGCCATCGGCAAGGGCGGCCAGAACGTGCGTCTGGCCAGCCGCCTGACCGGCTGGCAGCTCAACGTGATGACCCAGGACCAGGTCACCGCCAAGTCCGAAGCCGAGCAGGGCGTGGCCCGCCAGCTGTTCATGGACAAGCTGGAAGTGGACGAGGAAATCGCCGCCATCCTGGTCACCGAAGGCTTCAACACGGTGGAAGAAATTGCCTACGTTCCGGTGGGCGAACTGCTGGCCGTGGAAGGCTTCGACGAAGACATCGTGGAAGAACTGCGCGCCCGTGCCCGCGATGCGCTGCTCAATGAAGCGCTGGCGGTGGAAGAGGGACTGGAAGACGGCCTGCCGGCCGCCGACCTGCTCGCCCTGGACGGCATGGACGAGGCCACCGCCTACGCCCTGGCCAGCCACGGTGTGCGCACCAGTGAGGACCTGTCGGACCTGGCGACCGACGAGATCCTCGAGTTCGGCATCGAAGGCATGGACCAGGAGCGCGCCGCCGCCCTGGTGATGGCCGCCCGAGCCGAGGAGATCGCCCGCCTGGAGCGCGGCGAATGAGCCAGCGATGAACAGTGCCCTGACCCGCTCAGGGCTTAGACTCCGCGCTGCCTTCGTCCGTTTCGGAGGCGCGCCAACCAGATCATAGGATCCGAATGTCGCAGCAAACCACCATCCGCAAGCTCGCCGAACTGGTCAACACGCCGGTCGAGAAACTGCTTGAACAGCTTGCCGAAGCCGGCATGAAGTTCAGCGGTCCCGACCAGGTCGTGACCAGCACCGAGAAGGTGAAGCTCCTGGGCTTCCTTCGTCGTTCGCACGGCAAGGCGGAAACGCCGGCCGAAACCGCAGACGAAGCCGCCAAGAAGATCACCCTGAACCGTCGCAAGCTGCAGGAAGTGACGGTGAGTGCCGGTCGCAGCAAGACCACCGTCAACGTCGAAGTCCGCCAGAAGCGCACCTACACCAAGGACGCCAGTGGCAAGGCGATGACGCCGGATGAGGAGCGTGCCGACATCCTGCGCAAGCTGGAGGAATCCCGCCAGCGCAATCTGGACGAACAGCGTGCCCTGGCCGAGAAGGACCGCCTGCGTGACGAGGAAATCGCACGCAAGCGCCAGGAAGAGCAGGCTGAAAAGGACCGCATCGAAGCCGAGCGCAAGGCCGCTGAAGCCGCTGCTGAAGCCGCCCGCAACGCGCCGGTGGCCAAGGCGGAGCCGGCTCCGGCTGCAGAAGCGCCGGCCCGTGCCGCACGTCCGGCTCCGGCCGCGCCTGCGCGCCCGGCTCCGCGCGCGGATGATCGCCCGAGCCGTGGCAATGATCGCGGTGCCAACGACCGTGGCGGCAACAAGCGCGACGACGACGGTGGCAACCGCTTCGCCGGCCAGCTGCATCTGTCCGCTGCCGACCGTGCCCGCCGTGGCAACAACAGCAACTCGCGTGGCCGTCCGGCCGCGCGTGGTCAGCAGGGCCGTCGTGGCAACGAGCAGTCGCGTGGCGGCTCGGGCAGCCATGGCTTCGAGCGTCCGACCGCACCGGTCGTGCGTGAAGTCGCCATCGGCGAGACCATCACCGTGGCCGATCTGGCCCAGAAGCTGGCCCTGAAGGGCGGCGAAGTGGTGAAGGCGCTGTTCAAGATGGGCGTGATGGCCACCATCACCCAGACCATCGACCACGACACCGCCGCCCTGGTGACCGAAGAACTCGGCCACAAGGCCGTGCGTGCCGACAGCAACGACGCCGAAGACGCGCTGCTGGCTGCCACCGACAGCGCGCAGGGCGAAGCCGTGCAGCGTCCGCCGGTGGTGACCATCATGGGTCACGTCGACCACGGCAAGACCTCGCTGCTGGATTACATCCGCCGCACCAAGGTCGCCGGTGGCGAAGCCGGTGGCATCACCCAGCACATCGGTGCGTACCACGTTGAAACGCCGAAGGGCGTGATCAGCTTCCTGGATACCCCGGGCCACGCCGCGTTCACCTCGATGCGTGCCCGCGGTGCCAAGCTGACTGACATCGTGGTGCTGGTGGTGGCAGCCGACGACGGCGTCATGCCGCAGACCAAGGAAGCCATCCAGCACGCGCGTTCGGCCGGTGTGCCGCTGATCGTGGCGATCAACAAGATCGACAAGTCCGGTGCCGACCCGATGCGGGTCAAGAACGAACTGCTCGGCGAGCAGGTCGTGGCCGAAGACTTCGGTGGTGACATCCAGATGGTGGAAATCTCCGCCAAGGCCGGTACCGGTATCGACAATCTGCTTGACGCGATTTCGATCCAGGCCGAACTGCTGGAACTGAAGGCCGTGTCCGAAGGTCGCGCCAGTGGCGTGGTCATCGAGTCCTCGCTGGACAAGGGCCGCGGCCCGATTGCCACCGTGCTCGTGCAGCAGGGTCAGCTCAAGAAGGGCGACTACCTGGTGTGCGGCATCCAGTACGGCCGCGTGCGTGCGCTGTTCGACGAAACCGGCAAGCAGCCTGACAGCGCCGGCCCGTCGATTCCGGTGCAGGTGCTGGGTCTGTCCGGCGTGCCGGATGCCGGCGATGACTTCGTGGTCGTCGACGACGAGCGCCTGGCCAAGGATGTCGCGCAGCAGCGTGATACCAAGCGTCGTGAATCGCGCATGGTCCAGTCCGCCGGCAGCCGCATGGAAGACATCATGGCGACCCTGGGCAAGGGCAATGGCCAGCAGGTGCTGAACCTGGTGATCAAGGCCGACGTGCAGGGTTCGGTGCAGGCTCTGAGCCAGGCACTGGTCGCGCTGTCCAACGAAGACATCCGCATCAACGTGATCCACTCCGGCGTGGGCGGCATCACCGAGTCGGACGCCAACTCCGCTGTGGCTTCCAAGGCCACCGTGATCGGTTTCAACGTGCGTGCCGACGCCTCCGCGCGTCGCATCATCGAAGCCAATGGCGTGGACCTGCGTTACTTCTCGATCATCTATGACGTGATCGACCAGGTGAAGCAGGTGGCCTCCGGTCTGCTCGGCGTGGAAATCCGCGAAGAGATCATCGGTATCGCCCAGGTCCGCGACGTGTTCCGCAGCTCGAAGTTCGGCGCGGTGGCCGGTTGTATGGTCATCGAGGGCGTGGTCAAGCGCAGCAAGCCGATCCGCGTCCTGCGCGACAGCGTGGTGGTGTTCGAAGGCGAACTGGAATCGCTGCGCCGCTTCAAGGAGAACGTCGAGGAAGTCCGCAACGGTACCGAATGCGGTATCGGCGTGAAGGCTTACAACGACGTCAAGGCCGGCGACCAGATCGAATGCTTCGAGCGTATCGAAGTTCCGCGTACCCTGTAATGCCCCGGGGCCCGACCACGGTCGGGCCCCTTTTACCTGCTATCGAATCCAGAGATCCCCGTGCCCAAAACCTTCCATCGAACTGACCGTGTTTCCGCCCAGCTCCGTCGTGAACTGGGAACCCTCGTGCACAACGCGGTGCGCGAACACGGCCTGCCGTCGGTAAGTGTTTCGGACGTGGAAATCACCCGTGACATGGCACATGCCAAAGTCTTCGTCACCGCGCTGATGCCGGAGCGTTCCGCTGAAGCGGTCAAGGGCCTGAAGGAAATCGCCTGGGGCCTGCGCATGGAGCTGGCGCGTGCGATGAAGCTGCGCCATGTGCCGGAGCTGCACTTCCACTACGATGACTCGGTGGATCGCGGCGAGCATATCGACAACCTGCTGCGCGACCTGCCCGACACCGTTGCGGCGGAAAAGAGCCGCAAGGCCGAAGACGAAGAAAACTGATACCACGCCGGGCACCGCCCGGCGTTTTTGTATTGCACTTATTCTATGAATCGAATCACGTTCCGCCGTCTGGACGGCATTCTGCTGCTCGACAAGTCGACCGGCATGAGTTCCAACGCCGCACTGCAGGTGGCCCGCCGCCTGTTCCGCGCCGAGAAGGGCGGCCATACCGGCAGCCTCGATCCGCTGGCCACCGGCTTGCTGCCGTTGTGCTTTGGCGAGGCGACCAAGATCGCCGGCCTGCTGCTGGGCTCGGCCAAGGCCTATGACGCCGAGGTGGTGCTTGGCCAGACCACTGACACCGACGATTCCGACGGCACCGTGCTGCGTGAGCGTCCGGTCCCGGTGATCTCGCCGGAGCAGCTGGAGGCGGCGCTGGCTCCCTTGAGGGGTCGTATACGACAGCGCGCACCGATCTATTCTGCGCTCAAGCAGGGCGGCGAGCCGCTGTATGTGAAGGCCCGCCGCGGGGAGGCCATCGAGGCTCCCGAGCGCGAGGTCGAGGTGCACGCCATCGAGGTGCTGGACCAGCAGCCCAACCGCCTGCGACTGCGCGTGACCTGCGGTTCAGGTACTTACATCCGCAGCATTGCCCGTGACCTGGGCGAAACCCTGGGTTGCGGCGCGCATATCGCCGGCCTGCGGCGGCTGTGGGTGGACCCGTTCCGCGACGCGCCCATGGTGACCCTGGATACGCTGCGGGCCATGGTGGAGCAAGGCGACGAGGCCGCCATGGACGCGCTGTTGCTGCCGCTGTCGGAAGGTCTGGCGCATTACCCCCGCGTCGAACTGGATGCTGAACAGGCGCGACGCTTCTGCATGGGCCAGCGCCTGCGCAATGCGGACTGGGCGCAGGGCGGGGTGGCCGTATACGGGCCGGAGGGCCAGATCCAGGGTCTGGGGCAGGTCGATGAGGGCGGTCTGCTGGCCCCCCAGCGCCGCTTCAACCTGTGACCTGACGCAGTCGGCGCTTGTCCCCGAAGCCCCTGACCGTTACAATTTCGCGGCCTTTTCAAGGCAGGCCCGCATCTGCGGGTTCATCTTTCCGTTCACGGCGAGTCTCGCGGTACGCCACAGGGGCGTTTCTGCAGGCCACGCATCTAAAGAGAAAAAGACATGTCGATCGACACCCAGAAGGTTATTGAAGACAACAAGCGCAGCGCCGCCGACACCGGTTCCCCGGAAGTCCAGGTCGCCCTGCTGACCGCCCGCATTGAACTGCTGACCGGCCACTTCAAGACCCACAAGAAGGATCACCACAGCCGTCGCGGCCTGCTGCAGATGGTCAACCGCCGCCGCAGCCTGCTTGACTACCTGAAGAAGAAGGACGTCGAGCGTTACAAGGCCCTGATCGAAAAGCTCGGCCTGCGTCGCTAAGCAAGAACCCCGACCGCGGCGCAGGAATGCGCCGCGGTTTTGTTTTGGTAGTACCGCATCACATTGCCTGGACCGGAACAGCCGGTCACCCGCAGGCGGCAAGGGTCGCCGGCGGTCCATTCGCAGACAGCATCATCCAAGGAAATCCCCCGTGGCAAAAATCACCAAAACCTTCCAGTACGGCAAGCACACCGTCACGCTTGAAACCGGCGAAATCGCCCGTCAGGCCAGTGGTGCCGTCATCGTCAAGATGGACGACACCGTGCTGCTGGTCACTGCCGTCGCCGCCAAGAGCGCGCGCGAAGGCCAGGACTTCTTCCCGCTGACCGTTGATTATCAGGAAAAGTTCTACGCCGGTGGCCGCATCCCGGGTGGCTTCTTCAAGCGCGAAGGCCGCGCGACCGAGAAGGAAACCCTGATCTCGCGTCTGATCGACCGTCCGATCCGTCCGCTGTTCCCGGAAGACTACCGCAACGAAGTGCAGATCATCGCCACGGTGATGTCGCTGAACCCGGACGTGGACGGTGACATCGCCGCCCTGATCGGTGCCTCGGCCGCCCTGTCGCTGGCCGGCACCCCGTTCATGGGCCCGATCGGCGCTGCCAAGGTCGGTTACAAGAACGGTGAGTACATCCTCAACCCGACCGTGACCGAACTGAAGGACTCGGAGCTGGAACTGGTCGTGGCCGGTACCTCCAACGCCGTGCTGATGGTTGAATCCGAAGCCGCGCTGCTGTCCGAAGAAGTGATGCTGGGCGCCGTGACCTTCGGTCACCGCGAAATGCAGAAGGTCATCAACGCCATCAACGAGCTGACCGTGGAAGCCGGCACCAAGCCGTCGACCTGGGTTGCCCCGGTGAAGAACGACGTGCTGATCAGCGCGCTGAAGGAAGCCATCGGCCCGCGTCTGGGCGAAGCCTTCCAGGTCCGCGACAAGCTGCAGCGCCGCGACGCCATCGCCGCGATCAAGAAGGACGTCACCGAGTCGCTGGCCGGCCGCGTCGCCGCTGAAGGCTGGAACGGTGCCGAACTGGCCAAGGAATTCGGCGAGCTGGAATACCGCACCATGCGTGACTCGGTGCTGGACACCAAGGTCCGCATCGACGGCCGTGCCCTGGACACCGTCCGCCCGATCACCGTGAAGACCGGCGTGCTGCCGCGTACCCACGGTTCCTCGCTGTTCACCCGCGGCGAAACCCAGGCCATCGTGGCCATCACCCTGGGCACCGCCCGTGACGGCCAGGTCATCGACGCCGTTGCTGGTGAGTACAAGGAAAACTTCCTGTTCCACTACAACTTCCCTCCGTTCTCGGTGGGCGAGTGCGGCCGCTTCGGCGCGCCGAAGCGTCGTGAAATCGGCCACGGCCGTCTGGCCAAGCGCGGCGTGCTGGCTGTGATGCCGTCGCTGGAAGCCTTCCCGTACACCATCCGCGTGGTCTCGGAAATCACCGAATCCAACGGCTCCTCGTCGATGGCCTCGGTCTGCGGTTCCTCGCTGGCCCTGATGGACGCCGGCGTGCCGGTGAAGTCGCCGGTGGCCGGTATCGCCATGGGTCTGGTCAAGGAAGGCGACCGCTTCGTCGTCCTGTCCGACATCCTGGGTGACGAAGATCACCTGGGCGACATGGACTTCAAGGTTGCCGGTACCGCTGAGGGCATCTCCGCCCTGCAGATGGACATCAAGATCGAAGGCATCACCGAAGAAATCATGAAGCAGGCACTGCAGCAGGCCAAGGCTGGCCGTCTGCACATCCTGGGTGAAATGGCCCACGGCCTGACCGCCCCGCGTGCCGAGCTGTCGGACTACGCGCCGCGTCTGCTGACCATCAAGATCCACCCGGACAAGATCCGCGAAGTGATCGGCAAGGGTGGTTCCACCATCCAGGCCATCACCAAGGAAACCGGCACCCAGATCGACATCCAGGACGACGGCACCATCGTCATCGCTTCGGTCAATGCGATCGCTGCGCAGGCTGCCAAGTCGCGCATCGAGCAGATCACCTCGGACGTCGAGCCGGGCCGCATCTACGAAGGCAAGGTCGCCAAGATCATGGACTTCGGTGCGTTCGTCACCATCCTGCCGGGCAAGGACGGTCTGGTCCACGTGTCGCAGATCTCCAGCGAGCGCGTCGAGAAGGTCGGCGACAAGCTGAAGGAAGGCGATGTGGTCAAGGTCAAGGTGCTGGAAGTGGACAAGCAGGGCCGTATCCGCCTGTCCATGAAGGCCGTGGAAGAAGGCGAAGGCGCTTCGGCCGAATAATCGGCTGGCGTCATCGCGGCAATGAAAAAACGGGCTTCGGCCCGTTTTTTCTTTTTGGGAGCACGGCATGGCCGCGATTGGATGGCGGCGGGATGGGGGTGTCCTGGATGCGCGGTTGGCGGGCTGCTTGGATGACCGTTGCGTGGGACGTTGGACGGATGGCTGGGAACTGGTAGGGTCGGTCGATAGACGACCGCCAATAACGGTGATCCGTTCTTTAACGCATGACCACGGAACGGAGCGACGCTGTTCCGTGGTCATGCGTTGCCGAGCGTTGAACACTTCACGGCGGTCGTCTATCGATCGACCCTACCTCGCATTTCGTCATCCCGCATTTCGTGGAGCCCGCCATGTTCCGTGCATCGACGTTGTCCGCTCTGGTCGTCCTCACCCTCTCGCTGTCATCGGCCCCGCTGCAGGCGGCCGATGTGCCGCCAGCCAAAGTGATCGGTGCCTACTATCCCGGCGGCTCCGCCGAGCGTTATCCCATCGCCACGATCCCGGCGGACACGCTCACCCATCTGTTCTACGCCTTCGCCCGCATCGAGGACGGAAAGTGCGTGGTGGAGGCCAACGCACCTGAGCACTTCAAGGCGCTGGCCGCACTCAAGCGCGCGCATCCGCAGCTCAACAGCATGATTTCCATCGGCGGCTGGAACGCCGGTGGTTTCTCCGATGCCGCGCTCACCGCGGAATCGCGCCAGCGCTTCGTCGCCTCCTGCGTTGACCTGTTCTTCAAGCAGCACGCCAGCAGTTTCGACGGTGTCGACATCGACTGGGAATTCCCGGTGTACGGCGGCCCGCTCGAGATCACCGATCGCCCCGAAGACCGTCACAACATGACCCTGCTGGTGCAGGAATTCCGCCGCCAGCTGGACGCACTCGGTGGCCCGCACCGACTGCTGACCGCCGCGCTGCCGGCCGGCCGCGTGCAGACCGATGGCCCGTACGATCCGGCCTTGAGTTACGAGCTGAAGCAACTCGGACAGGCGCTGGATTTCATCAACCTGATGACCTACGACATGGGCACGGGTTTTTCGAAGGTATCCACCTTCAACGCGCCGCTGCGCGACGTTCCGGAAGATCCGCTGGACCCGGCGCAGCGCCGCTGGAACAGCGTGGAAGGCGCGGTGCGTTACTACCGCGAGCACGGCGTGCCGGACGACAAGCTGGTGCTGGGCGTGCCGTTCTACGGACGCGGTTTCAAGCTCAACGCCGATGCCAACAACGGCCTGTACCAGTCCTACAGCGCCCCGGCCGACGCCGGCGACTGGCGGCGCATCCGCGCCGATCTGCTCGGCAAGCCGGGCTGGCAGCGGCACTGGCATCCGGTGGCGCAGGCTCCATGGCTGTACAACCCGGTCGAGAAGGTCTTCATCAGCTATGAAGACGAGACGTCAATTCGCATCCGCGCCGATTACGCGAAGCAGCGGAACCTGCGTGGCGTGTTTACCTGGGAACTGACCGGCGACGACGACGAAGGCAGCCTGCTGAAGGCGATGGCAGCTCCCTACCGCTGAAGCGGAGGGGAGCGTCCATTCAATGGGTTCAGGACTCCGTGGGATCGTCCCACCACACGTAGCCGTCCTCCGGCACGGACCCCGGCTGCTCGCGGCTTTCGATGCCGTCCACGTGCCGGTCCGGACCGGCGGCAACCCAGTTGGCCAGCAGGCGTTCGACCGCCGCCTTGCCCTGCGCACCTATGCCCAGGTTGCGCTCGATCTTCCAGTCGTCATTGCTGGCCGCGCCCGGTTCATGTGCTGCCTTGGCGGTCGCGTCTGCATGCGGAATACCGTAACTGCAGCGCAGGCACAGGGTCACCATGGACGCCGTCCAGTCTTCCACGTAACCGATGCCCGGCAGCTCCGTGTCCAGCAACTCGGCCATGGCCTCTGCCGACGGGCTGCGCACGAAGGCCGTGTAGGTGCGATGGTCTGACGCCTGCAGCGTCTGCAGGACATTGAACACGGGCACCGTACCGTCGCGCGTGCGGCGCTCACCGGTGGGGGCTCCGTCATGCAGCACGATGTCGAACAGGCGGTGTCCGCTTTCCGGCAGCGGCACATTCAACAGACGTGCACGGACCACGTCGATGCGCCGTGCAAACACAGTTTCGCCTTTGCCCCAGGGATTCAGGCGCACGCTGACCAGGCCGAAGTCTCGTTCGATGGGGCCTTCGCCTTCCGGAATGTTGATTCCGCACCGTGCCCATTGCCGCCGCGCCTCGGACCAGTCGCCCAACGCGGTCGCGGCGATGCCGGCGTTCCACGCCGAGGCCTCGTTGAATTCGTCTTCCAGCTGCTGTGCCTGCAGGTTGTGCTGAAGCGAGGTCGGCCAGTCACGCAGGTATTTGTGGGTCAGCCCGCGCATGTAATGCAGGTGGCTGCCCGGCGGCGAGGCCTCGATCAGCTCGGCAAACAGGGTGCTCGCCAACTGCAGCTCGCCGTCATTGAAGGCGGCGTAAGCGCGGTCGTAGAGTGCCTCAAGCGGGTCGGAATCCGTCCGGCGATCAGTGAGGTCCAGGTTCTCGGTCATGCGGGCGGTCCTTGGGAGATCCGGTGCACGATAGCACCGCCCGTGGCGGCACATGCCGGGGGCCGGGAGGTTTGCTGTACGCTCCGCATCGAAGCCGTCCAAAACCCTGTCCACCCGCCGCCATGGATACCGTCCAACTGATGGATCTGCACATCGACCGCAGCACCCAGCAGGTGCGGCGCGAGGATGTGCTTCTGCCGGTGTCCGGGCTGAGCTGGCGGCTGTTTGACTGCCTGCTGGCGCATGGCACGGCAGTGGTGAGCTTCGACACGCTGGCACGTGATGTCTGGGCACCGGCCGTCGTCGGCGAGGATGCGATCAGCCAGCGCGTGAAGCTGCTGCGCCAGGCCCTGGGTGACGATGGCCGCCGCCCGCGATACGTGCGTTCGGTGCGCGGCCGCGGCTACCAGTTGTGCGCACTGCCACAACCGGTCGTGCCTGAAGAAGAAGCGGACACTGCTGTGGTTCATCGCCCGCGGCGGTGGGGTTGGGCGGCCGCGGGAGTTGGCGTCCTCGTCGCTGCCACCCTCGCTGTCGTGATATGGCCGGCGGGCGTAACCCCATCGCCGGCATCGCCGCTGCTGCGGCGTGCCGATCATTACGCAGGCATCGGTCAGGCCAGCAACAACCAGCGCGCCATCGTGCTTTACCGGCAGGCGCTGCAGGTTGATCCCGAATCCATTGCAGCCCGACGCGGATTGGCGCGCACGCTCGCGGCGGAGGGCTGCCTGTTCAATGGTCCACGCGAGTCCGCGGAAGAAGCGCTGGCACTGGCCAACGACGTGCTGCGGCGTGCGCCGGACGACGCGGCGGCCTTCGCCGCACGCGGATACGCCCACGATTGCCTGGGTGCCATGGCGCAGGCCGTGGCCGACTACCGTCAGGCACTGCAACGCGATCCCGGCGACGACGCCACCCGTGCATCGCTGGCCTACCTGTACCAGGAGCAGGGCCATCTGGCGCAGGCGCTGCAGGACAACCTCGCGGTGCGCACGCCGGAGCGCGTGCGCTTCCTCGACGTGCAGATCGCACGGGAGCTGGAACTGCTGGGCTTCACCGATGCGGCCGCGCGCCGTCACCAGCGCAACTTCCAGCTCTACCCGGACAACGTGTTCGCCAATATCGCCTGGCCGCGCAGCCTGCTGGTCTCCGGCGATCCGGCGCGGGCCGAAGCGGCGCTGGCGCAGGCGCTGGCCCGCGGCACTCCGCATCCGGGACTGCTGCGGCTGCAGGGTGAGCTTCACATGATGCAAGGCGATCGCGCGGCGGCCGCCGAAACGTTTGAGCGCAGCCGGCAGCTGCGACCGCAGCAATCCCTCGGGCAGACCCTGGCGGGGTTGCACGGCAGCGCACCGGCGTCGCCGGAGTGGGTGGCTGCCCGCCTGCAGACGCTGTCCGCGCAGCCGGACGATGGCTGGGCCGACGCCGCACTCGAGCGGGCGCTGCTGCACCAGGCGCAGGGCGATGTGGACGCGGCGCTGGCGGATCTGCAGGACGCGGTAACGGCGGGGTTCCGCGACGCGGCGTGGCTGCGCGCCACGCCGCTGTTCACACGCCTGCGCGCCTCGCCGGGCTATGCGCGTCTGCTGGCCGCCATCGACGCCGACGTGGCCGCACAGCGCGCACGGGTGCTGGCGGCACCCTGGCGTCCGGACGACCTGAAGGGGCTCAGCGCAACGCCGGCAACAGGAAGTCGGTGAGAATCCGCCGCGACTGCGGGTGGGCGTAGCTGCGGTTGTAGGCGCGGCTGGTGACCACCGCCACCAGGTGCCGGTCCGGCATCACGAACACATAATTGCCGCCGTTGCCCGACATCGCCCACACCGTCTGCTCGCGTCCGCCGACCGGCAGTTTCAGTCCCCACCACTGGTAGCCGTAGTCGCTCCCGTTGCTGGTGGTTGCCTGGGGGCTGACCATGGCAGCGACGTAGTCGGCCGGAATCAGCTGCCGGCCCTGCCAGTTACCACCTGCCAGCACCAGTTCGCCCAGTCGGGCCAGATCGCGGCTGCGGTAGCGTGTGCCGCCGCCGCCCATGCCAATGCCTTCCGGCGAAAGGTTCCAGTGGCGCTCGGTAATGCCCAGGGGGCGTTCCAGCGCTTTTGCCGCATATTCGGCCAGCCGCTGCCCGGTGGCGCGTTCCAGCACCGCACCCAGGACGAAGGAATTGGCCGTGCAGTAGGCATGCGCACGCCCGTGCGGGCTGTCTTCCGGTCGTGTCATCCACGGTGCGAAGCCTTTGACTGGTAGCGCCAGGGTGAAGTCGAGCCACTTCTCGGTGACATACATGCGCTCCTCGTTGCCGGCCGAGAACGCATTTTCGTCGTCGCACTCCCACAGGCTGCTCATGGTCAGCAGGTCTTCCACGGTGGTGTTTCGCAGGCGCGGGTCCACCCGGTGCTGGCGGGTGAACGCGGGGAAGTAGTCGTACACGCGGGCGTGTACGCCGGGCAGGCTGCCGTCGCCGATGGCCGCGCCCACCAGCATCGCGGTGACGCTCTTGCTGGCCGAGCGGACGTCGTTCAGCGTGTCGGGCGTGGCTCCGTTGAAGTAGCGCTCATAGGCAACCGATCCGTCCACCAGCAGCAACACGCTGGTCACCTGCTTGATGTCATCGCGGGCGATGGCCGCTTCCAGGGCGGCCAGGCGGGTGGGGTCCAGCGCGGGCGGTGCGGCCTGGGTTGCCAGAGGCAAACCGGCGGCGAGCATCAGCAACAGGGCGGGGCAGAGCAGGGTCGATCGGCGCATGGGTGGAGCTCCTTGGGGTAAGGAGTCCACTAGGCCAGCACCGCGTCTGAAGTGCTGGAAAACCGTCTGAAGAATTCTGAAACGGTGCTCGGAACGGCCGTAGAGCCACGCCCTGCGTGGCTTCGCGGTCCGCGACCAAGCGGGGTAGCCACGCAGGGCGTGGCGCTACGTCAGGCGTTGGCCCACACGCTGTTCGGGTCGCCATGCAGCGCCCGCCACCGCGTCGCCCGCGCCATTGCGGCAAACCCGAGCGCCATCGCCAAGGCCACGCCGTCCACCCAGAACAGGGGCCAGTACCCGTGCTGCGCGCTGGTCCACAGCCACAGCCCGGTCATCAGGCCATGCGACACCGGCACCAGCAGCGTGACGATGGCCGCCGCCCACAGCAGCTCGACCGCCGCCTTGGCCGGTGCCCGCAGGGCCGCCCACAGGGCGCAGCCGCCCCAGACCAGGAAGCAGGTCCAGCGCATGCCGGCCTCGGCCTGGGCGGGGGCCAGGTGCTCCAGCACCTGCACGCTGACGAACGCCGCCGACACCGCCACGCACAGGCCGATGCACACGCCCACCGTCGCCCGTGCCATGTTGATCTGGGCGCGGCCCTGCGCCTGCTGGCGACGCTTGCGCCGCGATTCGATCCACAGCAGGTTGCCCGAATAGAACAGGAAGGCTCCACCGAGCCCCAGCGCGAAGTACAGCCACGGCACCAGGCCATTGCCGAACTCGCCGAAGTGCAGCGCGTAGGCGGCCGCGAGGGTGGCGTGGTTGGCATCGCGCTGGCCGGGCAACTGGGTGTGCAGCACTTCGCCGGTGTTGGCGTCCATCGCCACGGCACCCAGCGGGCCCAGCGCCTTGCCGCCATCACCGGTGATCTCGATGGTGGCGTTGGCATCGCCGGCGTTGGCCAGCTTCAGGTAGGCCGGCTCGAAGTCGGCCTGGCCGAGATCGTTGGCCACCGCAATGGAGCGTGCATGCAGCATCGCCAGGCTGCCGGGCCGGACGGCCTCGTTGGCCGGTGCACGGATCGGCGCGGTGTCCATCGCCGCCGGCAGCGCTTCCATCAGTTTGCCGTCGTAGATCAGCGGATTCAGCGCGGCCAACTGCAGGAACACCAGGCAGAGCAGGGCACCGGTGACCGCGAACAGCAGATGGAAGGGCAGGCTGAGCACGCCGATCACATTGTGGGCGTCCTGCCACATCTGCTTGAAGTTGCGGCCGGGTCGCAGCGCGAACAGGTCGCCCAGCAGCTTGGGCAGGTGGATCACCAGCCCCGAGAACAGCGCCAGGCCGTACAGCAGGCTGACCACGCCCATCAGGTAGATGCCGGCGACGGGCAGTCCGAGCGTGTAGTGCAGTTCGTTCACCAGCTCGGCCAGCCCCGCCTGTGGTGGGGTGGGGCTGCCATCCACGTGGTCGGCCCAGGCGAACAGCCAGGTGCCCTGCGCGTTCTGCCAGTACGCAACCGACTGCGGCGTTTCGGCCCCGGGGAAGGTCATGCCGATGTGCTTGCGTGCATCCGGGTGCTTTTCCAGCACGCCATCGAGCAGGCGCTGCGCGTCGTCCAGCGTTTGTGCCGGTTGCGACATGCCCTGCGGCGACTGCCATAACGGCAGATCGTGGTGGAACACGGTGATGGCCCCGGCATAGAACGCCACGAACAGGGCGAAGCCGGCCACGAGGCCGACCCAGGTGTGCAGGGTGGTGAACGTACGCAGGGTGAGCGAGCTGAATTTCATCGGTCGGGCCTCACTGCACCCATTGGAGGCCGCGCAGCAGCCACAGGAGTCCAAAGCCCAGCGCGGCGGCGGCGCTGAGCCCCGCCCACGCGCGCAACCCGTTGCGGAAAGCGAACGCCCACAGCGCCGCCAGCATCCAGAACGGGATGAAGGCGATCATGCTGGCCACGATGGCGCTCTGCCACGGCCCCGGCGGCAGCCACGCGACCAGGCCGGCGGCAGCGGCGGCGACGAAGAAGCCGGCCAGCAGGCCGGCCAGTGCACGTGCCCACATCAGCGCCGCGCCTCCGCTTCAGGGCGCGTCCAGGCCGCCACATAGGGCAGTACCAGCGCGGTCAGCATCCAGCCGCCCAGCGTCACGCACAGCCCGGTGGCCAGGCCCAGCTGGCCCATCCACAACCACAGTGCCGTGGCAAAGGCGACCAGGCCGATCTGTCGGCCCAGGCGGCCTGCGCGGCGCAGGCGCGGCCAGCGGCAGTGCGGCGAGGCCGCATAGAAGGCCAGCGCGGAAAAAACGGACGCACCGCCCGCCAGCACGCAGTACAGCGTGGCCAGGGTATCGGCGCTCATCGGGACAGGCTCATGGGGGGCGGACTCATGAAAGACGCAGCGCGGGGCATAAGCTGCGCATGGTAATCATTGCTGTTTTCATCTGCCACAGCGACGTATTCAGTCACCCGGTAGCGCCGGCCGTTGGCCGGCCTTCATGGGCGTCGGATACGTTCGCCAGGGCCGGCCAACGG
>NZ_JASCOZ010000099.1 GCF_029960115.1 Stenotrophomonas sp. PS02289 | reverse complement strand
GTTGGCCGGCCCTCATGAACGTTCGAACTCATGCATGGGCCGGCCAACGGCCGGCGCTACCGGACCTGTAGCCAGATCACGGTCAACGCGCCTATCCAGCACACCAGCACAAACCACGCCAGCACCGCATTCGCCCGCAATCCACGCTTGCGCACGATCAGGCTCACGATCAGCGCCGCCAGCAGGGGCACCAGGAACAGCGCGCTCATCCAGAGCCAGGGATGCTGTGGCATCACCCCTCCTTCAAGCTGCGCTGCGCCGCGCACGCGCGCGACACGGCGTCGCTGTAGTCGCCGTCGCGACCCTGCAGGCTGTCCGACTGACAGTCTTCAACCGCCACGCGACGCTGGTCGATTTCGCGCTGGCCGTCGGCCATGCCGTCACGCAGGGCGCGGGTGGCCGCGTGCGCGAGATTGCGCTGGGACGGTGTGATTTCCAGTTGCTGCAGCCGCTGGCGCAGGTCCCTGTCACCCGGCTGCATCGGCGCAAATGACAACAGCGCATCCAGCTGGCCGAAAAACAGCGCGGACTGCCGAGCGAGGTCGGCCGGCAGGGGTTGCGGCCATTCGGTGGCCGTGGGCATCGGCGGTGGTGCAACGCCCAGGTAGCGCGACAGCGGTTGTACCCGGAAGCCACGCTGCAACTGCTGCCGGGAGTGGACGCTGTCGGTGGCCAACTGTTGTATCCAGCCACTGACGCTGACCAGGCTGGTGTCCGCATGAATCACGTCGGTAATGCCCACCGGCACCGTTCCCTGCCAGCCGGGACCCACCACCAGATAGTCGCCCGCCTGGTTGCCGCTGCTGCGGCTGCTGATCTGGGCCGGGACCGAGGCCAGCAGGTCGGTCAACTGCATCACATAGGTGCGTGCGGCCGGCAGCGCGGGCACCCGCAACACCATCGGCTCGGCGCGCAGGTCCAGGCTCGCGGACACCGTAGCGCCGGGCTCTGCCCGGCTGCTCTCCGCAGAGACCATCACCCAATGCAACACATTCAAAGGCCCCTGATACTCCGCGCTTGCACGATCAATGTTCCGCGCATGCACCACGGCATAGCGCGCCAGCAGCGGCACCCCTGCCACATAGATCTCCCGCGCCAGCGCACGCCGCCCGGGCAGTTCCGACGCGTCAGCCAGCGCATCACCGGTACTGGGCGTGGTCGCACGCGCGGTGGATGCCGGACGGCACCCTGGCAGACCGGTCAACGCGGTGGCAGCCAGTGCCATCGCGAAGGCGGTGCGTTTCAGCGCAGCCATGTCCGTGCTCCCTTCATCGCGGCGCATCCACGACCACGTACTGCACCGTGGTTCCCATGTACTGCGGCTGGTACCAGCCATTGCTGCACTGCTGGTAGCCGATGCCGTTGACGATCACCGTGGTGCAGTCAGCCGGCAGGCTGTAGACGATCGACCCGATCATCGCCGAGGTCATCGCCACGCCAGCACCAAACGCGGCCGCATCCCAGAACGGGTGATCCCAGTAGGGCGGCGGTGGCGGTGGGGGACCCGGCGGATGCGGGCCTGGACCGGGGTGCGGCCCAGGTCCGGGGCCTGGCCCTGGACCCGGGTGGGGGCCGGGTCCCGGACCGGGATGTGGACCTGGTCCGGGACCTGGATGCGGGCCCGGATCAGGACGCGGACCTGGACCTGGTCCCGGACGGGGCGCTGGACCCGGACCCGGGTGCGGGGTGAATCCGCCGTGGCCGCCGCCGCTGAAACCGCCGCCGCCGAATCCACCCGCGTGTGAAATGGACGGATGGGCAAAGCCGCGCAGACCGGGCCGCGCGCTCACATCGGGAACGAGCAGGGCAGCGCCAGCAGCGACCAGCAGCGCGGTGAGCAGCACACGTTGCATTGCGATCCTGCGCATCTCAGCGATCTCCCGGCGCGGCGTCAGTGACCACGGCCACCGCCGGCACGAAGGCAATGCGGGTCGCATCCCCCGGCTTGAAGGTCACGTCGGCGATGCTGATGGCCCGCTGCGTGTCCCAGTCCAGTGTGGCCTGGTAGGTGGGCAGGGCGGGGTCGTTGTGGCTGGTGATCTGTACTTGTTGAGGCAGATGGCTGCGTCGCGAGATCCAGACTTGCCAGTCCACCCCGGGCTGGCGGAAGGCGAAGTGGTCGGTGGGTTCGCCGTTGATGGTCTCGCTGCCCACCCGCAACGCCGACTGGAAGGTCGTGGTCGGGAAGGCCGGTGTGCCCCACAGGAACAGGTCGGCCAGCGGAAACTCAACGCCCAGTTCGGTCGCTGCATCGCGCACCAGTGCCTGGCTGCTGCGGTCCAGGTTGTCCACCGTGGTGTAGTACTTCAGGCGCGGTGCGTACAGGGTCAGGGTGTGACCGTCATAGAACAGCTGGCGATGCTGCTGGTCGCTCACGATCTCCACGAAGAAGCGGTCCGCGCCCAGCACCTTGTAGTTCACCGTGCCGGCCAGTGAGAGCTTCTGGCCGTCGTCCAGCACATACTCGGTGCGGGTGGCGGCGGTCAGGGCGAACTTCGGCAAGGCCCGCAGCGCCTTGCCCATCTGTTCCACCGCGGCGATGGCCGCTGGATCAATGGCGGTGTCGATTGACGTCGCGGTCGCCGCGCGCGGCGTGGCGGCCGAAGCCGCGGGTGCGGCCAGCAGACCGCAGGCCAGGACGGCTGCCGCCAGCAGGTAGCGACGCGACAGTTGCATGGCACGCTCCATGACCCATGATTAGGGTCACTGTGCGCAGGCGGTGCCACGCGGACAAGCGGAGTAACACGGGAAAGCGGCCAGTAAAACTACCGAGGCCGCCGGGGGCAAGCGCAGCCACGCAGGGCGTGGCGTTACGGGTTGGGTTCGATTTCCGGTGCGGTTGCGCGGACATCTGCGATCCAGGTATCCACCGCCTGCGCCAGCACCGTCATCGGCAGCGCGCCGTTACCCAGCACCAGGTCATGGAACTGGCGGATGTCGAAGCGGTCGCCCAGCTGCTGCGTCGCCTTTTCGCGCAGCTCCAGCAGGCGCAGATGTCCCATCTTGTAGGAGGTGGCCTGGCCCGGCTGCACCAGATAGCGGTTTACCTCGACCCGGACCTCACCCTCGGTCATGCCGGTCTTTTCCTGCATGTAGTCCATCGCCTGCTGCAGGGTCCAGCGCTTGCGATGCAGGCCGGTGTCCAGCACCAGCCGCACCGAGCGGAACATTTCGGCCTGCAGGCGGCCCAGGTCACCGGCCGGGTCGTTGTCATACACGCCGGCTTCAGCCATCAGCTGTTCGGCATACAGCGCCCAGCCTTCGGTGAAGACGCTGGGGTTGAGGCTGCGGCGAAGCATGGGCAGCTGGGTCAGGGTCTGGCCGATGGCAATCTGGAAGTGATGGCCCGGGGCACCTTCGTGGTAGGTGAGGGTGGGCACACTCCAGCGCGTGTTGGCGGCCATGTCACCGAGGTTGATGAAGAACGTGCCCGGGCGTGAGCCGTCCATCGCCGGCGGATAGTAATAGCCGCCCGGCGAGGTCGCCTGCATGTGCGCCGGCACCGGCTGCACCAGCAGCTTTTGTGACGGCAGCAGACCGAAGTACTTCGGCAGGATCGGGTCGAGGTCGCGCAGGCGCTGTTCGATGTCGGCCAACAACTGCGCACGGCCGGCGTCGCTGTCGGCGTAGGTGTAGCGGGGATCGACGGCGAGTGTCTGCACCCGTTCGGCCACGCTGCCCTCGGTCAGGCCCAGCTGCTGCAGGCGCGCATCCATCGCTTTTTCCAGCCGCGCGACTTCGTCCAGCCCGATCTGGTGAATGGCGTCGGCCCCCAGGTTGGTGCTGGTGTACCAGCGCAGGGCTGCGTCATAGAACGCGTCGCCCTGTGGGCGCGACCACATGCCGGTATTGCCCGGGTTCGTGGCCAGTGCCGCCTCGCTGCGCTCAAGCAGCTTCTGGTAACCCGGGTTGACCGAGGTGGTCACGGCGGCAATAGCCTGCGCCACCAACGCGGCGCGCTGGGCAGGGGAGACGGCAGGCACCTTCTCCAGTTTGCGTTTGAACGAGGTCACCCACAGGCTGTCTTTCGGTGCCGGTTCGAGCAGCGTGCGGAACTGGTTGGCGGCTCCGGTCAGCGCCACCTCCGGCGGCACCACGCCTTGTTCGGCCTGCAGGTTGAAGTTGGCCAGAATCTGATCCAGCTTTGGGCCCATCGCATTCAAGCGGGCGATGTAGTTCTGTGCGCTGGTCAGGTCGGTGACCGGGATCTGATTGTCGAAGAATGCGGGCAGGTTGACCGACTGGCTGAAGAGCTGGTCGATGGCGTAGGTGCTGCCCCCCACCGGTAACCAGGCCGCGCTCCACGGCACGGCCATCAGGTCGATCTGCGATTGATAGAACCAGCGCGCCAACCCGTCGCTGAGCTGTTCCTGCGCATCCAGTGGCGGACCTTTCCACGCCTTCAGCGCGGCCAGATTGTCGGCCAGCAGCTGGCGGTTGACCTCGCGCCGCTCCAGCGAGACATCGGTGAGCTGGTCAGAGGTATCGCCCGCAGGCCCGCCCTGCAGGCCCAGCAGGGTGCGCAGCTCCGGGTCGGCGTTGATCGAAGCCATGGTCTGCGCATCAAGCAGGGCGTTGTAGGCGCTGGCTTCCGGTGCGGCGGCAGTGGCCGGTTCGGCCTGGGCGGATGCGGCGGCAGGCAGCAGCGCCGTGCCGACGGCGAGGCACAGGGCAAGGACAGTCGGGCGTGGCTTCACGGGCGGCGTTCCGGGCAGGTGAGTGCCTCGCAGCGTACCGTAGAGACGCGCCATGCGCGTCAATCGTTTTACGGTCTCGTGTCCGCCGGCCGGTCGGACACCTCCGTTCTATCCCGCGTTACGCCGCAGACGTGATCGGATCTGCGTGCACATCCACGTAGCGCACGTGGACCACCTCACCGGTCGGCCCATCGGGAATCACCGAACGCACCCGTCGCGGCGGCCCCACCAGCGTGACCTTGATCTGCCCAGGCCCCGCCTCAATCCGAACCCGCGAACCCACCGCGATGCCCACATGGGTCATCCATGCGCCATGCAGCAGGAGGAACGGCGCAGGCTTGTGCCGAAGGTGCGGCGGACGCAGCAGGCTGTTGCAGCACTTGCAGCGTTCGGCGCTGGGTGTGGTGTCATCGGTATCAACATCGGTATTGCGCATACACAGTCTCCATCGTTATGGAAAACCCCTCGCCGTTGCGGCGAGAGGGGTCGGGAGGTAAGTAGCCGTCCACTAGCGCACGGTGTGGCGTATTCCCCAAAAAGGGTGTTGTATTAACCACCCTCCCGACTCGGGATGCGCGAACATTATGGCTAGTGGAAGGGCTACTAAACCCGAGGCGAACAGTGCGCTCTCCGCAATCGCATTGAAACAGGCAAAAACGACGTGTTTTATGGAACCCCTGTGCGACAAGGGTGCTGTCGCGTCTGGCTTATCAGAACTGCGAACGCTGTTCCACAATCGAAGAAATCAATCGACGCGGCACGATTGATTCATAGACATCCGCACATGCGATGTGCGTTGCCCTGGTTGGGGCGGTCGATGGACGACCGCCGTTTAATCTGCAACGTCCGGTGACGCATGACCACGGAACGACGAGCAGCCACGCAGGGCGTGGCTCTACGTTCCCACCCCATGGTGGATCACGAACATCCCATCGGGGTCGTACTTCCGCTTCGCCGCCAGCAGCTTCGGGTAATTGGGCCCCCAGAACGACTGCTGCCAGTCGCGCTGGAAGAAGTCGCATTCCGACACATAGGTCGGCGCACTCGGCAGCACCGCGCGCAGCGCGTCGTACGATGCCTGCACGCGCTTGGCTCCGCGTTCGGCCTTCTTCTCGTTCACCACGCCGCCACTGCCGGCGTAGGCCGGATCGCCGGCGTTGCCGATCAACGCCAGCGCAAACGCATCCAGCACGGCCGGATGCATTGCGGTGTTCCGCGTTGCCTCCAGCGCCTCTTTGGGTGCCCCGAACAGCCCCTTGTTGCAATGCAGTTCCACCGGCATGTGCGCGGCCGCCGTGCAGATGGCCTTGGCCGCGGCATCGCGCTGCGCATCGTCCAGCAGTTTCGACGGCATCCACGCCGAGGCGTAGCCATGCAGGTACCAGCCGACCTGGCCCTGGTCACCTTTCCACAGCATGTGGATCGGCGGTGAACCGGGGCGGGTGTCGCGGGCGATGAACTGTGGCGCGTATTTGCGGAAGAACGCCGCGTCCCACATGTGTTCGGCAGGCAGGGCGGAGACCTGCAGCGGCTCCACGATCGTATACGCCGGGTGCTCACCCAGCCACGCGATGAACGGAGCCCAGGCTTCCTTCGCCTCGCGCTCGTTGATGCCCTGGAACACCATCGAGACCTGCAGGCAGCGCTCGTCATCAAAGCGTAGCTGCTCGCCCCAGTGCGGGTTGCACAGCGCGTCGCGGTAGAAGCGCAGGCTGTGCGCCACCAAGGCCTGCCAGCTGGCCTCGTCGGCGGCCTGCACCTTCAGGCCGACTCCGCCGAAAAAGTCGGGCAGGGCATGGGTGCGCAGGGTGATCCGGGTGACCACGCCGAAACTGCCTCCGCAGCCGCCCTTCAACGCCCAGAACAGATCAGCATCCTGATGCGCGTTTACCACGCGCAGCTTTCCGTCGGCCGTGACCACCTCGGCCTCCAGCAGACTGGCCGCCGCCGTGCCATGTGCCTTGGAGAAACTGCCAAAGCCACCGCCGGTGACCAGGCCGGTCACGCCGACGGTGGTGCAGCCGCCGCCCTGCACGTAGCGTCCGGCGCGGGTCGTGACCGCATCGTAGGCATGAATCCACATCGCGCCTGCGCCGAGGCTGACGGCAGGTTGGCCGGTGGCACCGCTGGGCGCACCGGCCGGCACGAACGCATCGTGCAGGTCCACCTGCTTCATCGCCCGTGTCCAGATCAGCAGGGAATCCGGTGCGCAGGAGGTGCCGTGGTAGCTGTGGCCGCCACCTTTCACCACCAGCCGCAGCCGGTGTTCGCGGGCGAAGTTGACCGCCGCCACGACATCGGCACTGGTGCGGGCGGCCACAACCTTGGCGCTGGGCTGCGACAGCCATGCGCCGTGGTAGCCGCTGGTCTGGGTAAGCGCCGGCTGGTCGCCGATATAGAACGGGTTTTTGATCTGTGCGAGTGCTTCAGCGCGGGTGGCTTCGTCGGCCAGGAACGGCGAGACCGGCGTGGACAGCTGGCCACCGACCTGTTCGGAGAGTGCATCCCACTGTGCCTGCGTGGGCCAGCCCGCTTCGCCTGGGCGCACCGTTGCGCGGACGGGGAGGGCGTTGGACGCCATCACGTTGGAGAGGGGCAACAGGGACAGGCCCAGGCCTGCCTTAAGACAATCGCGTCGATCCATGGCGCTGCTCCGGCTGAGAGGGAAGCAGCATCTCACAGAATCGGTAACAATCCGGAGCAATGTCTCTTTCTCTGTTCTGCATCGTGGTGTTCGCCGGCCTGCTGCATGCCAGCTGGAACGCCATCGTCAAGCGCGGCCGCGACACGTTGCTGACCACGCTGCTGGTGACCGGATCGGCGGCCCTGATCTCGGCGCTGCTGCTTCCATTCGTGCCCGCTTTGGATCCGCGCAGCTGGCCCTGGCTGGCGGCCTCCACCGTGCTGCAGGCGGGTTACTACGTGCTGGTGGCGCGGACGTATCGGGTTACCGATATGAGCGCTTCCTACCCCGTGATGCGCGGCTTTGCTCCGTTGCTGGTAGCGGCAGTCGGTGCAAAGTGGCTGGGCGAGGCATTGCCTCCGCTGGCGTGGGGCGGCGTCGGCGTGGTCTGCCTGGGCATTCTGAGCATGACCCATGGGATAGACCGTCGGCATCTGGCCCTGCCATTGATCAACGCTGCGGTGATTGCCACCTACACGCTGGTGGATGCCACCGGGGCGCGCGTGTCCGGGTCTGCTCCGGCTTACACGCTCTGGTTGTTCCTGTTGTCTGGATTGCCGTTGCCGCTTTGGGCGCTGTGCACGCGGGCCGCCCAGTTGCGCGTGTATGCACGCAATAACTGGGGATACGGTGTGGTGGGAGGCGTAGGGACGCTGGTGTCGTATGGGTTGGCGTTGTGGGCGATGACCCTGGCACCGGTAGCGATGGTGTCGGCGCTGCGCGAGACCTCGATTCTGTTTGGGGTGTTGATATCCGCGTGGGTGCTGCGCGAGCGCGTTACCCGCCGGCGGTGGCTGGCGGCGGGGTTGATCGTGGCCGGGGCGGTGATGTTGCGGCTGGCGTGACGTTCTCGCCGCTGCGGACCGCGCAATCATCCTGCGCATTCAAAACCACCACCCGTAGGTACCACGCCCTGCGTGGTATCCGCGCGAAGCGCGGCGCAAGTGTCCGCAGAGGGTGTGCCAGACGGCATCACTCGACACCGGCGGTCAGGTGTTCGTAACCTCGGAACGAAGTGCAGCCACGCAGGGCGTGGCTCTACGGTAGGTTGATGCCCTTCAGGACCCAGCAGGCGGCGGTGTAACGAACGCGGTCAGCAAACACGAAAGGCGCGAATGCGGCCTCAATGACATCCAGGATGCGCTCGCGCTCCGCCGCGTCCAGGGTTTCGCTGCGCAGTGCGGTTCCGACCGGACCCAACAAGGAGAGGTAGGTGCGCAGGTCGCTGCGCGCGATCTCACACGGCAAATCCAAGGCTGTGATCGCCACCTCGCTCCAGCCGGCAGACGCCAGAATGCCACGCACCTTGTCCGGGTCAGCGAAAGCAAACTGTCCCGGGCCGTCCGGCACACGCGGTGGCAGCGACAGCAACGGGACCGCAGCACGCTCGGCAGTGGTCATGAACGGATTGTCCGCCGAGCTGCGCCAGACCACCGCGTGCAGCGTGCCGCCTTGGCGGGTGGTCTCGCGCAGTTGGGTGAATGCCTCCGTCGGGTTGTCGAAGAACATCACCCCGAAGCGGGAGACGATGTGGTCGATAGACGCGGGGGGCAGAGGCGGTTTACCTGCATCGGCAGCAATGAAGTCGACCGGCAGCCCGGCATCGGCGGCACGCTCGCGTGCGACATCGATCATCGGGGCCGACAGGTCGATGCCGGTGGCATGGCCGTCGGAGCCCAGTCGTTGCGCGATTGTCAGGGTCGTATCGCCGGTGCCGCAGCCTACATCCAGCACGCGCCAGTTGACGTCAGGCGGAACGGTCTGCGCCAGATGGGCCGCAAAGCCGGCGAACATCTGGTCCAGGATAGGCTGAGCCCTTACCCAAGCCTGGCCGGCCGGACCGTTCCAGAGGGTGGACTGGGAGATTGCTGCGCTGGGCTGGCTCATGAAGGGTGCCGGGGTCGGGGGACAGGGGAACCTTACGGCCTCAACCGCGGTTGAGGTCAAGGCCTTCTGTAGGTACCCCGTAGACGCTGCGCCCCCGACTGGATAAAGTCGCCGCACATTCCTCAGGGGGAGGATGCAGCATGACCGTGCGTATCGCCGTCCGTTTGTGCGGGTGTGTCGTGGTGGTTCTGTTGAGCGGCTGCAGTGTGTTTCATGGCACGCGTATCGATGACATGCCCTTTCCGACTGTTCGCGCCAGCCCCGCCCAAGCCGGGGTGGCCGATGGAAGGCGGGCGTTTGCTGCGGAGTTTTGCAGGCAGTTGGCGACGGAGCCAAACATGGCTGCGTCTGATTGCAGTCAGTGGAGCTGGCCGATAGGTCACGCGGCGCAGATCTCGCCGCCGCCCGTGAATGCGCAGGCGGAGCCGTTGCCTTCCAGGCGCATACTGGTGGTGATTCCTGGCATCTTTGGCGAATGCGTGGCTCCTTGGGTCACGCCGTTCTCAGCGGATCATGCCGCGCTTTCGGAGCTGGGGTATCCGGTGGAGGTGATGCCCGTGCGCGGGCGG
The DNA here is from genome assembly GCF_029960115.1 of Stenotrophomonas sp. PS02289. Taxonomy (GTDB): domain Bacteria; phylum Pseudomonadota; class Gammaproteobacteria; order Xanthomonadales; family Xanthomonadaceae; genus Stenotrophomonas. The sequence goes on along the minus strand of NZ_JASCOZ010000099.1, from coordinate 6,187 downwards.
GCATCGTCGGCGCACAACGCAGAGATTCTGCACGCGCACCTGAGAAAACTGCCTCCCGATGCGCACGCGGTGGTGCTGGCCTACTCAAAAGGCCTGACCGACTTCATGTTGGCGGCGAGCCAGCCGCAAGCGGCGGCGTGGCGAGACCGTGTTTCGGTGCTGGTTTCAGTGGCGGGTGTGGCACAGGGCTCGCCGGTGGCCGACCACAACGAGCTGACGTATGAAGTACTGCTTTCCGGCGTTGACGTTCCGATCTGCGAGGCAGTTGATGGGGGCGGCGTCGCCAGTCTCACCCACCAGGAAGTGATGCCTATTGCGGATGCCTTCGTGGCATCGCGCCCTTCGTTTGCCACCTACAGCGTCGTGGCGGTTGCGCGGCGCGGCTACATCAACCCATTGCTGGATGGTGCGAACGAGTGGTTGTCGAGAATGGACGAGCGCAACGATGGTCAGGTGCTGATGGAGGACGCGATCATTCCGGGCAGCACGTTGCTCGGAGTATTCCGTGCCGATCACTGGTCGATCGCCCTTCCATTCGAGCAGAGCCCGAAGCTGTGGATGAGGCTGATGTCGTTCAACAACCGTTTTCCACGTGGTGCGGTGATCCGCGCCATCTTGGCGCACGCCGCGCCTGTTGCTGCATCCCATGTCACGATCAAGGAGGAGTGAATGCGTACATTGTTGCTGGCTGCCGCCCTGGTGGCTTTTGGTTCGAGCAGTGCAACGGCGGACGATGCGCCGGCGGAGGTTCTGTTTGTGGCGGACCCGCAGATTCACAACATGTACGGTGTTGGTCTGAAGCAGATGATGTTGGTGTCCGACCTCGTGTCCAATGTCGCGATACGTCATCCTGAGGTGAATATCGCTGCACCTTTAACCCTGCGCTATGCCCTGCAGCAGGGGCAGGCCCGTCTCGCGCGTGGAAAAGGCATGGTTGTGGTACTAGGGGATGGGACGAACATTGGATGCACGGGGGGAGCGGAAGCGTTCAAAGCAGAGTTTGATCGACTCGCGCAAGGTTCCATCTGGCTGCAGGCACACGGAAACCATGACAGCTATTTAATCGGCACGGTGAATTCGTATCGACCGGTGGAGGCTAACGAACTTGAACTGACTGGCACCATGCAATCGCCGCTGCCGGTGGATGAGAGCGCGTGGAAGCCTAGCTCTCTGGAAAATCTCAGCAATTGGAATAGGTACATGCGCTGGCGCAATTGGCCGGATGCGTGCTATCGCCCTTCAGTTGGAGGCTACCCAGCAGGAACTCCAATGAACAAAATTCGCTGGTTGGCACGGTACACTAAGTATCTGGAAAAGCATGGGCTCATACTGGAGCCGGCGGGCACATCCGAGGGTGGAGGTATAGCATTCACTGGAACGGCTGATTCCGGAAAGGCACTGCACTTGATGAACTATCAGCTGCACGGAATCTGGTATCGGCCAAAGGCGGCGACGTTCAGTACGCTGGAGGAGTACCAGGAGGGTTGGAAGTCGTTCATCGTCCAACGAGCGGATATTGGCGCGACACATACATTGGTCTTAATCGATACTTCCGTGTGCCCAAGTGCGAATGGTGGCTTGACGAAGTACTGGGGCAGTAATGCCGGCACGAACGGCTGTCTGGGAACGGAACAACTATCCGAAATCAGTGCGATGGTTGGTAGTATTCCAAAAGAGAGAAGCATCATCGTTGGGGGGCACTTTCCGCTTGTGGCGCTTGAGGAGGCGGAGTCCAGAAGCTTGTCCCGTATTCTGGAGCAGGCGCGCCCATCAGGATGGACCTATGTTTCTGGTCACACCCACAACTCATTGAGCGGCAGCATCTTTGGCAACGGTGTGGACATCAACATTGGGTCCACGACTGATTGGCCGCTGGAGAGTCACGTGATGCGATTTAGCCCTAACTCCGCGCGGGTTGTGGAAATGGACTCCACAGTGATTGGAAATCCACCGAGGGTGCTGAAGTACAAGCCTGATCGCCATTCACTCGGCAAGAGATCTGAGCTCTGTCGGCATTACAAGGTGGCAGAAGTGCTTGCAGAGGCGAGGTCGGAAGAACATCGAAATTACTGGAGATCGCCCTCCATCAGTTGGCGGGAGTGCAACAGGATTGAAAAGAACTGGAAGAGCAGTGCTGAAGAATTGATTGGCTTCCAACAGCGGATTTCCAACAGATTCGACGAGCCGGATGGGCTTTACCGGGATTTCATTCTCTCCATCGCTGCCGGTGCGAGCTACGAGGAATTTACTTCATTCAGTATTGGTAAGAAGGCGGAGGATAAATGGAGAAAGTTCGCTCGCCCCCGGCCCGCCAGCATCGTGACTATCCCTGGCGCTCCAGATTAGACCTGTGTTAGGCACAGCGTCCCAAAAGAGCAGCCGGGCAGAGCCCGGCTCTACTACGGTGATGCGAACTCCACCAGCAGCTTTACGTTCAAGACCACAATCACTCCGGCAATCATCCACGCCAGCGTCAACAACCAGCGCGGGGCGACCAGCGCACCCATCTTCGCCTTGTTCCCGACAAACATCACCAGCGGAATTACCGCGAACGGCAACTGCATGGAAAGTACCACCTGGCTGAGCACCAGCAGCTTGGCGGTGCCTTGCTCGCCATACAGCGCGGTCACCACCACCACCGGCACGATGGCGATGCCGCGGGTCAGCAGGCGCCGCATCCAGGGCGCGATGCGCAGGCGCAGGAAGCCCTCCATCACGATCTGCCCGGCCAGCGTGGCGGTGACGGTGGAATTGATGCCGGAGGCGAGCAAGGCCACCGCGAACAAGGTCGAGGCCAGTCCCACCCCCAGCATCGGGGCCAGCAGTTCGTAGGCCTGCTCGATCTCCTGCACGTCGGTGCGGCCGTTGGCATGGAACACCGCTGCGGCCAGGATCAGGATTGCGGCGTTGATGAACAACGCCAGCATCAGCGCCAGCGTGCTGTCGGTGACCGCCCAACGCAGCGCGCCGCGACGACCGGCATCGGTGCGCGGGTAGGCGCGGGTCTGCACGATGGACGAATGCAGGTACAGATTGTGCGGCATCACCGTCGCCCCGATGATGCCGATGGCCAGGTACAGCGCATGCGGGTTGGTCACCACCTCCGCACGCGGAATGAAGCCGCTCAACACGTCGTGCAGGGGTGGCGCGGCCAGTGCGATCTGCACCGCGAAGCAGCCGAAGATCACCAGCAGCAATGCGATCACGAACGCCTCCAGTGCGCGGAAGCCGCGATGCATCAGCCACAGCACCAGGACGACATCGATGGCGGTGATGATCGCGCCGGCCACCAGCGGCAGCCCGAACAGCAGCTTCAAGGCAATGGCGGTGCCGATCACCTCGGCCAGGTCGCAGGCGATGATCGCCACTTCGCACAGCAGCCACAGGCACAGGTTGACCGGTTTGCTGAAATGGACGCGGCAGGCCTGGGCGAGGTCGCGGCCGGTGGCGATGCCCAGGCGGGCAGACAACCCCTGCAGCACGATGGCCATCAGATTGGAGACCAGAATCACCGAGAGCAGCAGGTAGCCGAACTGCGCGCCGCCGGCGATGTCGGTGGCCCAGTTGCCCGGGTCCATGTAGCCCACCGAGACCATGTAGCCCGGGCCGAGGAAGGCGAGCAGGCGGAACCACCAATGGCCGCCTTGCGGGACGGCGACGCTGGCGTTCATCTCGCCCAGGCTGGGCGAGGCGGCAGAGGGGGGAGGGGGCGGGTTCATGGCCCGAATATAGCAGGGGCTATGTTATGAAGGTGGTGCAAAGTGTGGCGCGGTGTTGGGATTGCGGTTGCCGTCGGGTTTGCTGACCTGGCGCATGCCGTGGGTGCGGGGCAGGGCCAGCTTCATGGCATCGATGAAGGCGCGCAGCCGGCTGGGCATCTGCCGGCTGGAGGGGAACACCAGGTACACCGGTAATGCGGGCGCTTCCCAGCCGGGCACCAGCTGCACCAGCCGTCCCTCGCGCAGATCCGCTTCCACCAGCCATGACGACACCACCGCCGCGCCCAGTCCGGCCACGGCCGCCTGCCGGGCCACGAACAGATTGCCGGTCAGCAGGCGTGGCTGGATGTCCACCCGCAGCGCGGGTCCCTGGTCGGCAGGCAGCAGGGTGAGGTGTTCCCGGTAGTACTTGGTCAGCGCGATCCACGGCAAGGTCGGCAACCGGTCCGGATCCGCCGGGTCGCCGTCGCCGACCACCGAAGGCGCGGCGATCACGATGCGCGGCACGTCAGCGAGGTGCACCGCGACCAGCTGCGGCTCGGTCACCGGCCCAACCCGGATGGCGCAGTCGATGGCATCGGCAATGAAGTTGGGCGGCTCGTCGTCCAGTACCCATTCCAGCGATACCTGCGGGTGACGGGCCAGGAACTGCAGCATCGGGTCCAGCAACTGCGCCTGGCCAAAGGCATGCGGCACGACCACCCGCAGCCTGCCTTGCGGCTCGTCGGCCTCGCCACGCAGATCCGCCTGGATGGCGTCCCATTCTTCAACGAGGCTGCGTGCATGGGCATAGCAGCGCTGGCCATCCTCGGTGAGCATCATCTGGTGGGTGGAGCGCTGCAGCAGATGCAGCCCGAACAGCCGCTCCAGTGCCTGCAGGCGGCGGCTGACGGTGGGCTGGGTGGTGCCGAGCTGGGCGGCGGCGGCCGAAAGACTGCCGGTATCGACAATGCGCACGAAGGTGCGCAGCAGGTCGATCCGGTCGGCACCGGCGGCGCTGGCAGAGGTGCTCATACAACCTTCGTATGACGGATATGTACCCAAGCCTACTACACGGCTTGGCGAATGAGGCGGATGCTTCCCGCCAACTTCCTCCCCCTTGGAATGGCTCATGTCCACAACGCATATCCACGCGGCGGCACGCCCCGCCCACGGTCTGCCGACCCGGCTGATCGTCTCGCTGGCGGCCGGTGCCGGCTTTTCAGTCGCGTCCATCTATTACAGCCAGCCGATGCTGGGCGTCATCAGCGGCGGACTGGGCAGCAGCGAGCAGGCCACCGGCATGGTGCCGACGCTGACCCAGCTGGGCTATGCGCTGGGCATTCTGCTGCTGGCACCGCTGGGCGACCGCTTCGACCGGCGCAGGCTGATTCTGGTGAAGTCGCTGGTGCTGGCGGCGGCCCTGACCTTCGCGGCGGTATCCGGCAACCTGCCGACGCTGCTGCTGGCCAGCCTGCTGGTGGGTCTGATGGCGACCGTGGCGCAGGACGTGGTGCCGGCCGCGGCGGTGCTGGCCCCGGAAGCGCATCGCGGTGCGGTGGTGGGAAAGGTGATGACCGGCCTGCTGCTGGGCATTCTGCTGTCGCGGGTCGCCAGTGGGCTGGTAGCCGAATGGCTGGGCTGGCGGGCGATGTTCGGGCTGGCGGCCGGCTCGGTGGTGCTGATGGCGCTGGCATTGGCACGTGAGCTGCCCCACATGGCTCCGACTACCAAGCTGGCGTACCCGGCGTTGCTGCGTTCGCTGTATGGCCTGTGGAAGGGTCAGCCGCAACTGCGTCGTGCGGTGTACGCGCAGGGGCTGCTGGCGGTGGGTTTCAGCGCGTTCTGGTCGACCCTGGCGGTGATGCTGCATACCCGTTATGGCCTGGGTAGCGCGGTGGCCGGTGCGTTTGGCATTGCCGGTGCGGCCGGTGCTTTGGCGGCACCGCTGGCGGGTCGCTGGGCAGACACGCTCGGCAGCCATGCAGTGGCGCGCATCGCCATCCTGATCGCGCTGGGTGGGTTTGGGTTGTTGCTGCTGGATCCGCTGCTGCCGCGCGTGGCGATTTTGCCGCTGCTGGCGGTGAGCGCGGTGGTGTTTGATTTCGGGTTCCAGTCGGCGCTGGTCTCACACCAGACCCTGGTTTACGGGTTGGCACCGGAGGCGCGCAGCCGGTTGAACGCGCTGTTGTTCACCGGTGTATTCCTGGGCATGGCCAGCGGTGGTGCCTTGGGTGCCGTGGCCTTGGCGCAGTGGGGCTGGATGGGCGTGGCCGGACTGGCGGTGGTGGCGGCGACGGCGAGTCTGGTGCAGCGGTTGCGTTGATGGTTGCGAGGGCCGGCCAACGGCCGGCGCTACCGGATGGTCGCGCGTATTCCGCATGAGGGCGCGCATTGCGGATGCCGCGCGCGATTCGGATGGTCGTTCGCGGTTTGACCCGGTAGCGGGGGGCCGGGGGCGGGCCCCGCCGCGCGGGCCGCCCCCCCGG
>NZ_JASCOZ010000098.1 GCF_029960115.1 Stenotrophomonas sp. PS02289 | reverse complement strand
GCCGTTGGCCGGCCCACGCAATGCTGCATCGCCCAGCTATTACCAGCGCGGCGCTTTCGTAAGCGGCGGCGCTTGATGCTGACGGTCATACGCCCGCAGCTCATCCCGGATATGCGCAATACGCTGACGACCCAGCGTCGCCCGGCTGTCGTCCAGCACCTCGCCATTGAGCAGCTCGCCCATGCGCTGCACCGTCGGCAGCATCTTTTCCCAGGCATCCAGCGCGGTCAGCGGGGCCGGCAGGGTCAGGAAGAAGGCAATCGCCGGCGTCTCCATCTCGCGGATGTTGGCCATGTCGAAGCTGCCCGGCTTCATGATGTTGGCCATCGAGAAAATTGGGCCACGCTCGGGATGCCCTTCCACCAGGCGATGGAACACGTTCATGTGGCCGAACACCAGGCCGGTCTTCTCGGCCGCCACCACGATGTCCTCACCGCGCAGCTTCTCGCCGGCGCGCGCCGCGACAAACAGCGAGACGATCTTGTCGAAGTCCTGCGTGGCGCGCTTGCCGAGGTCACTGGCCGGGGTGGCATCCACGTCCGGCAGGCCGAGCTCGGCCTGGGTGATCCCCTCTTCCCCGTCGAGCCCCGCCTCGCCCGCAGCGCCGGGCTGATCGCCCAGCAACGGCTCGCGGCGCTGGCCGGAGCCGCTGTCATTCCCCTCGACACGACGGCCCTGCACCTTCTTCTTCGGACGGCCAAACAGGAAGATGGCCGCGACCAGGAGCACGCCGGCTACAAGAATGCCGATTCTGAGCAGTGCCACGTCGGACATTTGAAGGGTCTCCAGCTAAATACGTTCAGGTAAGCATGGCACGTCAGGCCGCGCCCGCCAATCGTGCCGCTTCTTCCAGGTCCACGCTGACCAGTCGACTGACGCCCGGTTCGCGCATGGTGACGCCCGACAGCTGGTGGGCTGCCTCCATGGTCGCCTTGTTGTGGCTCACGAACAGGAACTGCACCTTTTCGCTCATCTCCTTGACCATGTTGGCGAGTCGACCGACGTTGGCTTCGTCCAGCGGCGCGTCGACTTCGTCCAGCAGACAGAACGGTGCCGGATTGAGCTGGAAGATCGCAAACACCAGCGCCACCGCGGTCATCGCCTTCTCACCACCGGACAGCAGCGAGATGCTCGACACGCGCTTGCCCGGCGGGCGCGCCATGATCGCAACACCGGTGTCGAGCAGGTCTTCACCCGTGAGTTCCAGATAGGCATGGCCGCCACCGAACAGACGCGGGTACAGCTGCTGCACGCCGGCGTTGACCCGGTCGAAGGTGTCCTTAAAGCGGCCGCGGGTTTCGCGGTCGATCTTGCGGATGGCGTCCTCGAGGGTTTCCAACGCGGTGCACAGGTCGGTGTTCTGCGCGTCCAGATAGTCCGAGCGCTGCGAGGCTTCACCGTACTCCTGGATGGCGGCCAGATTGACCGGCTCCAGGCGGCGCATGCGACCGTCGATCTGGTGCACGGCCTGTTCCCAGTCATTGATGCGCGCGTCTTCGGGCAACGTGTTGATCACGTCCTGCAGCACGAAGCCGGCCTTTTCCACCGAGGCGGTGAGCTGTTCGGCACTGAGCACCAGCGCCTGCTGATCCAGTTTGCGCTGGGAGATGCGCTCACGCTGCGCCAGCGCCTGCTCATCACGCTGATGGCGGGTCTGCTCGAAGGTGCGCAGTTCCGCGTCGATGCCTTCCAGCAGGGTGCGCGCTTCGCCCAGCACGCGATCGGCGCGGACACGCTCGCCCAGCGCGTTCTGGTGCTCGGCTTCCAGCGACTGCACCGGCGAATCGCCCTCGTCGAGCTGCGCGTGCAGCTCGCCCAGGCGCGAATCGAGCTGGCCGCGCTGGGTGCTCATGCGTTCCAACGCCTGGCCCAGCGAGGTGAGCTGGGCACGCTGCGATTCCAGGGTGAGCGCCAGGGCATGCGAGCGCTCGCGCACGGTGCGCGCGGCTTCGCGGGCCTGGTCGCGCGCGTCGCTGAGCTGGCGACGCTCACCTTCCAGCGCCTGACGCACGGATTCGAGGTCGCCCATGCTGGTGACCGCGTCGTCCAGGCGGGCGCGGGCCTCGCGGACCTGTTCGCGACCGCTGTCGAGGGTTTCGATCAGCTGGGCCAGTTCACCTTCAATGCGGTCGATGCGGGTACGCGCCGCCTCGACCTTGCCCTGCTGGCTCTGCAGCTGGCCGCCGAGTTCGGACACGCTGCGATGGGCCAGGTACAGCTGGCGCTGCGCGTCTTCGCGCTGCTGTTCGCCGGCCAGCAGCTGGTCACGGAACGTGGCCAGCTGTTCTTCCAGCGCGGCTTCGCGTTCCTGCAGGGCGTCGATCTGTTCGCGCAGGGTGACGATCTCGCGCTCGCGCAGCAGGGCACCCTGCTTGGCGGCACCGGAGCGCGACACGCGCACCCAGCCCTCACCCAGGCGCTCTCCCCCACGGGTGATGACGGAATCGCCGTCGGCCAGCGTGGCCTGCAGCGCGCGCGCCTGCTCGAGGTCTTCGGCGGCGTGCAGCCGGGCCAGCAGGCGGCGGATGGCGGTCGGCCCCTGCACCTTGGCGGCCAGCGAGGTCGGCGCGACGTCCAGCGGCTCCTGCTCGGCACTGACCAGGGCGATGCGACCCTCGCCGAGTTCGGCCAGTGCACCGACCAGCTGTTCGGGGGCGTCGACCAGCACGCCTTCAATCAGCTGCCCCAGCGCGCTTTCCACGGCGTTTTCCCAGCCGCTGTCCACGCTCAGGCGCTCACCCACGCGGGCACCGGAATCGAGCCCATGCTGCTTGAGCCAGGCCACGGCCGCGCCCTGCTCCTGGCCAAGCGCGGCCTGCTGCAGGGTCTCCAGTGAGGACAGGCGGCCGCGGGCGGCCTGGGCCTGCTTGCGGATGTCGGCCAGCTCGGCCTGGCCGCTGCGCTGACGGTCCTGCAGGCCAGCCACGGCTTCCTTGCGGGCTTCGACGGCTTCGGTCAGCCCGTCCAGCGCGGCCTTCTGGGTTTCGTGCTGAAGCTGGATTTCTTCGAAGGCTTCGGCCAGGGCGTCGAGGTCGAGCCCGGTGCGTTCTGCACTGAGCGCTTCCCGACGGCGGTCGGCTTCCAGCACCTGGCGGTCGAGGTAGTCGACGCGGGTGCGTTCGACTTCGCCGGCGCGCGAGGCTTCGGAGGTGCTGCGGGTGTGGGCTTCCCAGCGCGCCTGCCAGTCGGAGAGCCGGCTTTCGGCGTCGCGCAGGGCTTCCTGCTTGATCTCGTTTTCTTCCTGCAGCTGTTCCAACTGGGGTTCGGCCTGTTCGACCGACTCGCGCAGCACGATCAGTTTGGCCTCGTCGCCGCTGATGTGCTGACCGAGGTCGGCCAGGGCCTGCTGGGTTTCGTCGCGCGCCTTGTGCAGGCGCTGCGACATCTCCTTCTGATGCTGGATCTGCTGCTCGAGCCGGGCCAGGGTGCTGCCGACCTGGTAGACCTCGGCCTGGGCGGTGCTGAGGGCGTCAGCGGCCTCTTCGCGGCGCACGCGGCTGGTTTCGATGCGGGCTTCGGCATCGCGCTGGTCGGCAATGAGCTGCTGCAGGCGGGTTTCTTCCTGCGACAGGGCTTCGCGCAGGCCGCCGAGGCGACCGTCGAGGTTACGGAACTCCAGCGCCTTCCACTCGGCATCCTTGACCTTGCGCTCATCCTGCAGGGCCTGGTACTGCTCGGCCTGGCGGGCCTGGCGCTTGAGGTGCTCGAGCTGCTTGCCGATTTCCTCGCGCAGGTCGTTGAGGCGGTCGAGGTTCTCGCGGGTGTGGCGGATGCGGGTTTCGGTTTCCTTGCGGCGTTCCTTGTACTTGGAGATGCCAGCGGCTTCTTCCAGGTAGACGCGCAGGTCTTCGGGCCGGGCTTCGATGATCTGGCTGATCATGCCCTGCTCGATGATGGAATAGCTGCGCGGTCCCAGGCCGGTCCCGAGGAAGAGGTCGGTGATGTCGCGCCGGCGGCACTTGGTGCCATTCAGATAATAGTTGCTGCTGCCATCGCGGCTGACCGTGCGCTTGACCGAGATCTCGTTGAACGAGGCATATTCACCGGAAATGGTGTGGTCGGTATTGTCGAAAATAAGCTCGACAGTGGCCTGGGAAACGGGTTTGCGGGCGGACGAGCCGGAGAAAATGACGTCGGTCAGCGAGTCGCCACGCAGGCGGCTGGCCGAGCTTTCGCCCATGACCCAGCGCACGGCGTCGATGATGTTGGACTTGCCACAGCCATTGGGCCCGACCACACCGGTCATGTTGGTGGGCAGATGCAGGGTGGTGGGATCAACGAACGACTTGAAGCCGGAGAGCTTGATCGTGGACAGACGCATGGCGTGGTTGGCTTTCCGGGGCAGTCGCGATGGCCCTGAGTATACCGGGGATGCGGCACCTCACTGGCCTGCGGTTGCCCGGGCCTCTGCTGCGCCGGGGTGCTATCGGATTGCCTGCGCTCCGTAGGGCCGGGCTCTGCCCGGCTGCGGCTGGATTCAGGCGAACAGCACTCGGCTCAACGGTTCCCTGGGTTGGCGGGTCGGGATGGGCGTTCCGGGGGACGCTGCAAGTACGTCCCTGTAAGCTCGATCGCCGCATCCATGCGGCTCACGCCCCCTCCAGCCCACCCCGACCCCCACGACAGGCCATCGGTGGCCATGGGAGATCAAATGCGGTGCCGTGGCCGTTCCGTCCGCGCACCGATCAACCATCAGGGGCGGGGGTCAGATGCCCTCCGGAGGGACACTCCACGGCATGGATGCCGTGGAGTAGCCTACATGGACGTACTTGCGGCGTGTCCCGGAGCGAGGGTGTCTGACCCCTGCCCTGCACGGATAGATAGAAACGCCGCTCTCGGCGACACAAACAAAAACGGGCACCCTTGCGGGTACCCGTTTCAGCGATTCCGGCTTTTCAGCTGGGATCAGGCTTCGCCGACCACGATCACCTTGACGGTGGTTTCGACGTCTGCGTGCAGGGCCAGCACCACGTCGAACTCGCCGACGTTGCGGAAGGCACCTTCGCCCAGGATCACTTCGCTCTTTTCCACCGGCAGGCCGGCCTTGGTGAAGGCTTCGGCGATGTCGCGCGGGCCGACCGAGCCGTACAGCTTGCCTTCGGTCGAGGCGTTGGCAGCGATGGTCACGCTCGCGCCTTCCAGCTTGGCCTTGCGGGCTTCAGCGTCGGCGTGGATGGCGTTGGCCTTGGCTTCGTAGTCGGCGCGCTTGGCTTCGAACTCGGCCTTGTTGGTTTCGGTTGCCGGCACGGCGAAGCCGCCCGGAACCAGGAAGTTACGGCCGTAGCCCGGCTTCACTTCGACCAGGTCACCCAGGGTGCCCAGGTTCTTGACCTTCTTGATGAGGATCAGCTGCATGATGAAACTCCAAATCGTTATTCGTTAGCGAGGCCGAAGGCCCCGCAGCAGATGGCTGTCCGAATAGCTGGCGGAACGGGCGGCGCAGGGCCGCCCGACCGGCATCAGACGTCGTGGTTGTCGGTGTACGGAATCAGGGCCAGGAAACGGGCGCGCTTGACGGCCGTTGCCAGCTGGCGCTGGTACTTCGACTTGGTACCGGTGACGCGGCTCGGCACGATCTTGCCGTTCTCGGTCAGGTACTGGCGCAGGGTGTTGAGATCCTTGTAGTCGATCTCCTTCACACCTTCAGCCGTGAACTTGCAGAACTTGCGGCGACGGAAGAACTTGGACATGTGCGTGCTCCTTAGGCGGCAGAAGCGGCGTCGTCGCCGGCTTCGTTGTCAGCGGTGTTGGCGGCTTCGCCTTCTTCGTCGTCACGACGACGACGCTCGCCACGCTCGGGCTTGTCACCCTTCTCGTCCTTGCTCTTCATGATCAGCGACTGCTCGGTGTCAGCCTCGTCGCGGAGCAGGACGAGGTTGCGCAGGACGGCGTCGTTGAACTTGAAGCTTTCGGTCAGTTCGTTCAGAACGGCCTGGTCCACTTCGATGTTCATCAGCACGTAATGTGCCTTGACCAGGTTCTGGATCGGGTAAGCCAGCTGACGACGGCCCCAGTCTTCCAGACGGTGGATGGTGCCGTTGCCGCCTTCGACCAGCGACTTGTAGCGCTCGATCATGGCCGGGACCTGTTCGCTCTGGTCCGGGTGGACCATGAACACGACTTCGTAATGACGACTCATGTGTGTATACCTTTCGGATGTGGCCTTTTCAGGCCGGACAGCTCCCCGCAGGTGAACGCGGTGGAGCAAGGGATCCTGCCCGGAAACGGACAGGAAGCCGCGCATTATCGCAGCGGATGGGGGTTCAGGGCAAGTACGGGGGTGCCGGGCTCAACCTGAACGAGGTCTCAGGCCTTGTCGGCGTCGGTGGTGAAGCTCTCGCCGCAGCCGCATTCAGCGGTGGCGTTGGGGTTCTTGAACGTGAACGTCTCGCTCAGGCCCTGCTTGCCGAAGTCGATTTCGGTGCCATCCACCAGGTCCAGGCTGGCCGCGTCGACGTAGATGCGCACGCCGTCCTGCTCGAACACGGTGTCGCCTTCGCGCTGGTCGCGGGCCAGGTCGGTCACGTGGCCCCAGCCGGAGCAGCCGGTGCGGGTCACGCCAAAGCGCAGGCCCAGTGCACCCGGGGTCTGGGCGACGAACTTCTGCACGCGGGCAAAGGCAACGGGGGTAAGGCTTACGGCCATGACAGGCTTCTCCAGCAGAACAGTCTCATTATAGGTCCACGGCCCAGTCAGAAATGCCTCGCAAGCAGAACACTGCAACCGTTAAACTTCCCGTTCAGAGATCGAGTCGATCAATAGAGGATTCAAGTCATGACGGTGGTCAGCGTTGAACATGCGCTTGCCGGGAAGATCCCGGAAGGCGGCGAGGCAACAGTACGGGGCTGGGTGCGCACGGTGCGCGGGTCTGCGGCGCTGGCCTTCGTCAATGTGACCGACGGTTCCTGCTTCGCCCCGATCCAGGTGGTGGTCAACGACACCCTGTCCAACTTTGAAGCGGTCAAGGCGCTCACCCCGGGCTGCTCGCTGATCGCGCGCGGCACCCTGGTCAAGTCGCAGGGCAAGGGCCAGTCCTTCGAGATCCAGGCCGAATCGATCGAGATCGTCGGCCTGGTCGAAGACCCGCTGACCTACCCGATCCAGCCCAAGCCGATGTCGGCCGAGTTCCTGCGTGAAGTGGCGCACCTGCGCCCGCGCACCAACCTGTTCGGCGCGGTCACCCGCATCCGCAACTGCCTGGCCCAGGCGGTGCACCGCTTCTTCCACCAGAACGGCTTCAACTGGATCAGCACCCCGATCATCACCACCTCCGACGCCGAAGGCGCGGGGCAGATGTTCCGTGTGTCGACCCTGGACATGGTCAACCTGCCGCGCAACGACAAGGGCGAGGTCGACTTCAGCCGTGACTTCTTCGGCAAGGAAACCTTCCTGACCGTGTCCGGCCAGCTCAACGTCGAGGCCTACTGCCTGGCGCTGAGCAAGGTGTACACCTTCGGTCCGACCTTCCGCGCCGAAAACTCGCACACCACCCGCCATCTGGCCGAGTTCTGGATGATCGAGCCGGAAATCGCCTTCGCCGACCTGGCGGAGGACGCGCGCCTGGCCGAGCAGTTCCTGAAGTACCTGTTCCGCGCGGTGCTGGACGAGCGTGGCGACGACCTGGCGTTCCTGGCCGAGCGCGTCGACAAGAACGCGATCACCAAGCTGGAAGCCTTCATCAACTCGCCGTTCGAGCAGATCGACTACACCGAGGCGGTGAAGCTGCTGCAGAACTCGGGCAAGAAGTTCGACTTCCCGGTCGAATGGGGCCTGGACCTGCAGACCGAGCACGAGCGCTGGCTGACCGAGGAACACATCGGCCGCCCGGTGGTGGTGACCAACTACCCCGAGCACATCAAGGCGTTCTACATGCGCCTGAACGACGACGGCAAGACCGTGGCCGCGATGGACGTGCTGGCTCCGGGCATTGGCGAGATCATCGGCGGCAGCCAGCGCGAAGAGCGCCTGGACGTGCTGGATGCGCGCATGGCGCAGTTCGGCCTGGATCCGGCGCATTACGGCTGGTACCGCGACTTCCGCCGCTACGGCTCGGTCCCGCATGCCGGTTTCGGCCTGGGCTTCGAGCGCCTGGTGGTGTACGTGTGCGGGCTGGGCAACATCCGCGACGCCATCCCCTACCCGCGCGCACCGGGCAGCGCCGAGTTCTGACGGAGGCAATCCCATGACCCTGTTCTTCGCGCTGTGTTTCGTCGGCGTGGCGATCGCCGGGTTCAGTGCCTTCGTCATCTTCTGGCCGTTGACGCTCATCCATATCCGCGACCGCCACCCGGCCCTGGCGGATCGTTTCGGCAGCGGCGCGTTCCTGCAGCCGCAGGCACTGCGCTGGCTGCTGGAGCGTGATTATCGACAGACACCCGACCGCTCGCTGTCGGGTCTTGCGACGCCGGCCTGGCTGTCGCTGCTCACCTTGCTGGCTGGACTGGGCATGGCTGCCCTGCTCTGGCTGCTTTCACTGGTACTGACATGAACGACATTTCCGCCGTGCGCGACTCCTGGTGGCTGGCCAGCCTGGGCAACACCCTGATCTGGGCCCGTCTGCGCCTGCGCCCCGCCGGCACCGCCGAGGTGCTGGACAGCGATGGCAACACGCTCAGCTATGACAGCGAGGACACTGCGCGCGCGCAGCTGTTCGACGCCGAGTTCGTCGAATTCGACGGGCTGGATGAGGAAGACGCGCTGATCCGCGGCTTCTCGCTGCATGAAGTGCAGCCGCCGCAGGCCGCCGACGACGATGGCCTGCGCGGGCGCATGGTGCAGAGCCTGGGCCGGAGCGTCTGAGGCCACCGTGTTCACCCCGTCCTCCTTCGCCGCGCACGACCCGGTCTGGCTGGACCGGCTGATCGCGCGCGATGCGTTTGTGACCCTGGTGACCACCGGCCCTGATGGCCTGCCCTGCGTGACCCTGCTGCCGGTGCTCTACCGCCGCGATGCCGACGGCATCGTGATCGAGGGGCACTGGGCCAAGGCCAATCCGCAGTCGCGCCACAGCGGCCCCGCGCTGGTGCTGGTGCACGGTCCGCACGGCTACGTGTCGCCGGGCTGGTATCCGGACAAGGACAGCGAAGGCCGCGTGCCGACCTGGAATTACGCCGCCGCCGAACTGCGCGGCACCTTGGAAACCATCACCGATCGCGACTGGCTGATCGACCTGCTGGACCGGCTCAGCACGCATAACGAAACCCAGGTCGGCAGCGACTGGCGTTTCGAGCCGGACGATACCCGCCAGGCCAGACTGCTGCCCGCCATCGTCGGCTTCCGCTTCCGCGCCGAGCAGGTGCAGATCAAGCTCAAGCTGAGCCAGAACCACCCCGACGCCAATCAGGTGTCGGTGATTGATGCCCTCGAGGCCGAAGGCACCCCCGCTTCCCGCGAGCTTGCGCAGTGGATGCGCGACGTTCGCGATCCGGCCGCCGCTGGCGGCTGACACCACAGGAATACCCGCCTCATGAAAGACATCCACAAGCTGCTGCAGAACAACCGCGACTGGGCCGACCGGATCGAGAAGGAAGACCCGGAGTTTTTCGCGCAGCTGGCCAAGCAGCAGCATCCGGAATACCTGTGGATCGGCTGTTCGGATTCGCGCGTACCGGCCAACCAGATCATCGGCATGGCGCCGGGTGAAGTGTTCGTCCACCGCAACATCGCCAACGTGGTGGTGCATACCGACCTGAACTGCCTGAGCGTGATCCAGTACGCGGTGGACCAGCTGAAGATCAAGCACATCCTGATCGTCGGCCATTATGGTTGCGGCGGCGTGCACGCCAGCTTGAACAACGTGCGCGTGGGCCTGGCCGACAACTGGCTGCGCCATGTCAGCGACGTTGCGCAGAAGCACGCTGCCATTCTCGACGAGATCGAGGATCCGGACCTCAAGCACGCCCGCCTGTGCGAACTGAACGTGATCGAGCAGGTGGTCAACGCCTGCCGCTCGACCATCGTGCAGGACGCCTGGGCACGTGGCCAGAAGCTGATGGTGCACGGCTGGGTGTACAGCCTCAAGGACGGCCGCGTGCGCGAGATGGGCATCGACGTGGGCGCACCGGAAGACCTGGCACCGGCCTACGAAAAAGCCCTCGCCCATGTGCCGCGTCGCGGCAAGCGCGACTGATCCCCCTGCAAGGAACGCCCCCATGCTGCCCTCCCCGATCAACCTGCACGCCTGGATCGAAGACAACCGGCACCTGCTCAAGCCGCCGGTCGGCAACAAGATGATCGAGAACGGCGACTTCATCGTGATGGTGGTGGGCGGCCCGAACAGCCGCACCGACTTCCACTACGACGAAGGCCCGGAGTGGTTCTATCAGCTGGAAGGGGAAATGACCCTGAAGGTGCAGGAGGACGGCGCGGTGCGTGACATCCCAATCCGCGCCGGCGAGATCTTCCTGCTGCCGGCCGGGGTGCCGCACTCGCCGCGCCGCCCGCCCGGCGGCGTCGGCCTGGTGGTCGAGCGCAAGCGCCTGCCGCATGAGCGCGACGGGGTGATGTGGTTCTGCGAGCGCTGCAACCACAAGCTGTACGAGGTGTACTTCACCCTGGAGAACATCGAGACCGACCTGCCCAAGGTGTTTGCCGAGTACCAGGCCAGCCTGGACCTGCGGACCTGCGATGCCTGTGGGCACGTGGATCCGTTGCCCGCAACGCCATAGCGGCACCTCCGGATCCGGGCGTCTGGGGCTAAACTGCGCTATCTCAGACAATCGTCATTGCCATGTCCGAACTGCTCAGCCGTTCCCATGCCGTCGCCCTGGATGCCGCCGACCCGCTGCGCGCGCAGCGCGCCGAGTTCGTGTTCCCGCAGCACAATCACCACGACCAGACCTACTTCGTTGGCAACTCGCTGGGCCTGCAGCCGCGCAAGGCCAAGGCGGCCGTGCAGGAAGTGATGGACAAATGGGGCGCGCTGGCGGTGGAAGGCCATTTCACCGGCGATACCCAGTGGCTGCGCTATCACCGCCTGGTCAACGAACAGCTGGCCCGCGTGGTCGGTGCGCTGCCCAGCGAAGTGGTGGCGATGAACACGCTGAGCGTGAACCTGCACCTGATGATGGTCAGCTTTTATCGGCCCACCGCGCAGCGCCCGGTGATCCTGATGGAAGCCGGCGCCTTCCCGACCGACCGCCACGCGGTGGAATCGCAGATCCGCTTTCACGGCTTCAATCCCGACACCGACCTGGTCGAAGTACAGCCGGATGAAGCCAACGGCACAATCTCGCAGCAGGCCATCGAGCGCGCGATCGCCGAGCACGGCCCTCGTCTGGCCCTGGTGTTATGGCCGGGCGTGCAGTACCGCAGCGGCCAGGTGTTCGACCTTGATGCGATCACCCGCGCCGCGCGCCTGCAGGGAGCCAACGTCGGCTTCGACCTGGCCCACTCGGTCGGCAACGTGCCGCTGCAACTGCACGACATCGCGCCCGATTTCGCGGTGTGGTGCCACTACAAGTACCTCAACAGCGGCCCGGGTGCCGTGGCCGGTGCCTTCGTGCACGAACGCCATCACCGTGACACCACCCTGCCGCGCTTCGCCGGCTGGTGGGGGCATGAGGAAGCCACGCGCTTCAAGATGGCCCCGCAGTTCGTGCCCGCGGTTGGCGCGGAAGGCTGGCAGCTGAGCAATCCACCGGTGCTGGGCCTGGCCCCGCTGCGCGCGGCACTGGACGTCATCGACGCCGCCGGTGGCATGGGCGCGCTGCGTGCCAAGTCGCTGCAGCTGACCGGCCTGCTTGATGCACTGGTGCGGGCCCGCCTGCCCAACGTGATGGAGGTGATCACGCCGGCAGAACCGGAGCGTCGCGGCTGCCAGCTGTCGCTGCGGGTGATCGGCGGGCGCGAACGCGGCCGCAGTGTGTTCGAGTACCTGCAGACCGTGGGCGTGCTGGGCGACTGGCGCGAACCCGACGTGATCCGCATCTCACCCACCCCGCTGTACAACCGTTACCTTGACCTGCATCACTTCGTCGAGGAAGTCGAATCCTGGGCCGGACTGTAAGTCGCCCCCTCCCCCGCTGGAACGCTCTTGATCGCACACGCACACCGCTCCCTGAGCATCATTGGTGCCGGCCTGGCCGGCTCACTGCTGGCCATCCTGCTGTCCCGCCAGGGTTGGCGCATCACGCTGTACGAGCGCCGCGGCGACCCGCGCGTGGCCGACTACGAGTCTGGCCGCTCGATCAACCTGGCCCTCGCCGAGCGCGGCCGCAACGCGCTGCGTCAAGCGGGCGTGGAAGAAGCGGTGATGGCCAAGGCGGTGATGATGCGCGGACGCATGGTGCACACCCGCGACGGGGAGACCCAGCTGCAGCGCTATGGCCGCGACGACAGCGAGGTGATCTGGTCGATCCACCGCAAGGATCTCAACCACACCCTGCTGCAACTGGCCGAAGACGCGGGCGCGCAGGTGCACTTCCACCGCCGCCTGCACACGGTGGATTTCGAGGCCGGCTACGCGCGCTTCATCGATGACCGCGACGACCAGCCGCATGACATCCGCTTCGACACCCTGATCGGGGCCGACGGTGCCGGCTCGGCACTGCGCGCGGCGATGAACCGCAAACATCCGCTGGATGAACGCATCGAGTTCCTCGGGCATTCGTACAAGGAACTGGAGATTCCGCCCACCGAAGACGGCGGCTTCCGCATCGAGGCCAACGCCCTGCACATCTGGCCGCGCGGCCAGTACATGTGCATCGCCCTGCCCAATGACGAAGGCACCTTCACCGTCACCCTGTTCCTGCCCAACGAAGGCAACCCCAGCTTTGCCACCACCCGCACCGGGGCCGAAGCCGAGGCGCTGTTCGCGCGCGACTTCCCCGATGCGCTGCCGCTGATTCCGCACCTGCGCAGCGACTGGGAAGAACACCCGCCCGGCCTGCTCGGCACCTTGTACCTGCGTCAGTGGCACCTGGGTGGCCGCGCCGTGCTGCTCGGCGATGCCGCGCATGCGATGGTGCCGTTCCACGGCCAGGGCATGAACTGCGCGTTCGAGGATTGCGTGGCACTGGCCCGTCACCTGCAGGAACAGGATTCGCTGGAAGCGGCCTTCGCGGTGTTCGAAGCCGAGCGCAAACCGAATGCTGAAGCGATCCAGCAGATGGCGCTGGAGAATTACCTGGAAATGCGCGACCGCGTGGCCGACCCGGCCTTCCAGCTGCAGCGCGAACTGGAGCAGCAGCTGCAGGCTCGTTGGCCGACCCGTTTCGTCCCGCACTACACCATGGTGACCTTCCTGCACACGCCGTATGCGGTGGCGCTGGAACGCACCAACCTGCAGCGGCGCATCCTGGAGGACGCCACCGCCGGCCACAGCACTTTGGAGCATATTGACTGGGCGGCGCTGGAACGCATCGTGCACGACCAGCTGCCGGTGCTGGAGGGCGCGCACTGATGGCGGCTGACAGCTTCCTGTTCTATGACCTGGAAACCTTTGGCCAGGACCCGCGCCGCACCCGCATCGCCCAGTTCGCCGCGATCCGCACCGACGCCGACCTGCAGGTCATCGATGAACCGGTGAGCTTCTACGTCAAACCGGCCGACGATGTGCTGCCCTCGCCGATCGCCACGCTGATCACCGGGATCACCCCGCAACACGCGTTGGCCGAAGGCGTGAGCGAGGCTGAGGCGTTCGCCCGCATCAATGACCTGATGGCACGTCCCGGCACCTGCACGCTGGGCTACAACACGCTGCGCTTTGACGACGAGTTCGTGCGCCACGGTCTGTTCCGGAACTTCTTCGATCCTTATGAGCGGGAATGGCGCAACGGCAATTCGCGCTGGGACCTGCTGGACATGCTGCGGCTGGTCCACGCGCTGCGTCCGGACGGGATTGTGTGGCCGCAGCGCGAAGACGGCGCGACCTCGTTCAAACTCGAGCACCTGGCCCTGGCCAACGACGTGCGCGTGGGCGACGCGCATGAAGCGCTGTCGGACGTGCACGCCACCATCGGCATGGCCCGCCTTTTCAAGCAGGCGCAGCCGCGCCTGTGGGACTACGCGCTGAAGCTGCGCGACAAGCGCTTTGTCGGCAATCTGCTGGACGTGGACGCCGCGCAGCCGGTGCTGCACATCTCCATGCGCTACCCCGCCTCGCGCCTGTGTGCGGCACCGGTGCTGCCGCTGGCGCGCCATCCCTACATCAACAACCGCATCATCGTGCTGGATCTGGAAGGCGACATCGACGGTCTGCTCGACCTGCCCGCCGAGACCCTGGCCGCGCGGCTGTACACGCGCGCCGCAGACCTGGCAGAAGGTGAGCAGCGGGTGCCGCTCAAGGAAGTGCATCTGAACAAGGTGCCGGCGCTGGTGGCGTGGAATCACCTGCGTCCCGCCGACCATGCGCGCCTGGGCATCGACGTGGCTGCCGTGGAGGCCGCCGCCGCGCGCGTCCGTGCGGTTGCTCCCGCCGTGGCCGAAAAGGTCCGCCAGGTGTTTGGTGGCGAGCGCGAGATGGCCCCGAGTGACGTGGACGCCTCGCTGTACGACGGCTTCCTGGCCGACGGCGACAAGGCACTGATGACGCGGCTGCGCACCAGTCCGCCCGCCGAACTGGCCAGCTACGCCGCCCGTCTGCGCGATGCGCGCATGCCCGAGCTGCTGTTCCGTTACCGCGCGCGCAACCACCCCGAGACCCTGGATGCGGCCGAACGCCAGCGCTGGAACGACTACCGCCGCCAGCGCCTGCTCGGCGAACCCGGCCTGGGCGAACAGACCCTGCCGCAGTACCGGGCGCAGATCGAAGCGCTGCGTGCCGAGCACGCCGCCGAACCCACCCGACTGGCGCTGCTGCAGCAGCTGACCGACTGGGGCAATCATCTGGAGCAGAGCCTGTGAGTACCTATTTCACCCCCGCCAGCTTCACCTTCCTGCGTGGCCTGGCGCGCAACAACGACAAGACCTGGTTCAACGATCACAAGGACAAGTACGAGGCGCATGTGCGCCAGCCGTTCCTGCGCCTGATTACCGACCTGCAGCCGGACCTGGCGACGGTGAGCCCGCACTTCCGTTCCGACCCGAAGACCGTCGGCGGCTCGCTGTTCCGCATCTATCGCGATGCGCGCTTCTCCAACGACAAATCGCCGTACAAGAGCTGGCAGGGCGCGCGCCTGTTCCATGAGCGCCGCAAGCAGGTGGCCGCGCCGTCGTTTTACATCCACCTGCAGCCGGGCGAGAGCTTCGTTGGTGCTGGGCTGTGGCATCCGGAACCGGATACCCAGCGCAGGATCCGCCATTTCATCGTCGACAACCCGGGGGCGTGGAAGGCCGCCGCGCATGCGCCGGCGCTGCGGAAGAAGTTCGATTTCGAGCAGAGCGAGATGCTGGTGCGGGCCCCGCGCGGGTTCGAGCCGGATTTCGAGTTCATCGACGACCTGAAGCACAAGAACTGGGTGTTCTGGCGACCGCTGGAGGATGCGGTGATGACCGGGCCGAAGGTGCGCCAGACCCTGGCCAAGGATCTGACGGCGCTGGGTCCGTTTGTGGATTATCTTTGCGCGGCGTTGGATCTGGAGTTTTGAGTTCTGGTCGTGTTAGCCACGCAGGGCGTGGCTCTACGCTGGGTTGACGGGACCTGAGGCAAGGTGACGCCATGAAGAAGCTGCTTTGGATTGTGGTTGCCCTGGGGGTGCTGCTGGCCGCCTACGTGGTCGGCGGGCCGTACCTGACCCTGCGTGGCCTGGCGCAGGCGGTGGAGCAGCGCGACACCTCGAAACTGGACCGCTACGTGGACTTCCCCATGCTGCGTGCCAACCTGCGCGCCCAGCTGGATGACTACGTGGTACGCCGTGCCGGGCCGGATGTGCAGTCCAATCTGGTCGGTGCCTTGCTGCTGACGGCCGGACAGCGGCTGAGCGGAACCGCCGTGGACGCGATGGTGACCCCGACCGGGATCGGGGCGTTGCTGGAAGGTCATACGCTGTGGAAGCGGGCCAGCAATGATCTGGAAAGCAATGACGCCTATGCGCCGCCGAAGGCTGCCCGGCCACTGGAAGGGGCCAGCCACCGGTTTGAGTCGACGTCACGGTTTACCGCGACCACGCAGACCGCGCAGGGAGCACCGGTGGTGTTCGTGCTGCAACGGCAGGGGTTGAGCTGGAAGCTGGTCAACATTGAATTGCCGCTGGAGCGGTAGCGCCGGCCGTTGGCCGGCCCTCGGTATCGCCTGGGCCGGCCAACGGC
>NZ_JASCOZ010000097.1 GCF_029960115.1 Stenotrophomonas sp. PS02289 | reverse complement strand
GGCTTGCCCGGCTGGCTTTTCGCGAGAGCCCAACAGCAGCCGGGCAAGCCCGGCTCTACAAAAAAAGCCGCCTTTTCAGGCGGCTTTTTGGCGATGCATGCGCATCGCCGCAATAACGGCGCAGCCGTTATTGCTGCAACGGAATCACACGGATCTCAACGCGACGGTTCTTGGCACGGCCGGCGTCGGTGCTGTTGTCAGCAATCGGGTACGCCTTGCCTGCACCCAGCGTTTCAATGCGCACCGGCTGCACGCCCTGTGCGGTCAGGTAGGCCGCCACCGAATCGGCGCGCTCCTTGGACAGCTTGTTGTTGACCGCATCGCTGCCGATGCTGTCGGTATGGCCGACCACTTCGATCATGGTCTGGTTGTACTCGTTCAAGGTGCTGGCCACGCCATTGAGCGCGCCGTAGAACTGCGGCTTCAGCGCCGACTTGCCGAAGTCGAAGGTAATGCCGTCCGGCAGGTTCAGCACGATGTTGTCGCCCTGACGCTGCACGTCGATGCCGGTGTTGGCGGTGCGCTGGCGCAGCGCGGCTTCCTGGCGGTTCTGGTAGGCACCGACGCCGGCACCGGCCAGGGCACCGATACCGGCACCGACCATGGCGTGCTGGCGGCGCTCGGTGGCGCTGTCACCGGTGAGCAGGCCGGCGGCGACGCCGATGGCGGTGCCGATCAGCGCGTTGCGGCCGGTCCGGCTCTGCTGCTCGGTCGGGTTGCCGTACTGGTCACTCTGCACGTAGGAGCCGCCCGTGGCGCAGGCCGACAGGGCAGCGGCGGTGAACAGGGCCAGGGCCACATTGCGGGGTGCGGAAAGCTTCATGGGTTTCTCCTTGGTGCCGCTCAGGCGGCGTGCGAACGGCCCAAAGAATAAACACGCGCGCGCGATGCCGGGATGATGAATCCGGCACGAGGGGGTGTTTTGTTCAGGTTGCTGTCTGCAACCCTGAGCGCCCCCTTTACTCCCCCCCGGTGCGTCGGTACGCGGTCAGCGCGGCATCCCGCCCTGCAGCCAGATCAACGATGGGCAGCGCGGGATAGGACGGCGCGTACTGGGCCAGCAGGTCCGGCGTCTGCCAGGGTGCGAAGCGTGCCTTGACCGGCAGCGGTGCTAGTTCAGGCACCCAGCGGGTGATGTAGCGGGCATTGGGATCGAACTTCTGTGCCTGGGTCACCGGATTGAAGATGCGGAAGTACGGTGCCGCATCGGCCCCGGTGCCGGCGACCCACTGCCAGCCCATGGTGTTGTTGGCGAGATCCGCGTCGACCAGGGTATCCCAGAACCAGCGCGCACCGTGCAGCCAGTGCTGCCGCATGTGCTTGCACAGGAAGCTGGCCACCAGCATGCGCACGCGGTTGTGCATGTAGCCGGTGGCCCAGAGCTCGCGCAGACCGGCGTCGACGATGGGGATGCCGGTGCGGCCCTGCTGCCAGGCGGCCAGCTGGGTGGGATTGTCCCGGGCCCATGGGAAGCTGTCGAAGCGCGGGTTGAGGTTGTGCTCCGGGGTGTTCGGGAAGTGATGCAGCAGGTGGTACGAGAACTCTCGCCAGCCCAGTTCGCGGATGTAACCATCGATGTCGGCGTCTCGGCCAGCACTGCGCTCGGCCTCGAGCCGACGCACGATCTGCCATGGCGAGATTTCACCGAAATGCAGGTGCGGGGACAGCAACGAGGTGCCGACGCGGTCGGGTAGATCACGCTGCTGGCGGTAGCCGTTGAGCGCGCCATCGATGAAGACGGTGAGCGCTTCCTGCGCGCCAGCTTCGCCCGGTTGCCAGTGCTCCCAGAACTGCTGGTCCCAGTTGAGCGTTGGTGTGAGCTTGAGGTCTGCCAGTGACAGGCTGCGGGTTTTGTGCACAGGCAGCGTGTCCGGCAGCTTGAGTGGCGCCGGGATATGCAGCCGGGTCAGTGCGTTGCGCCAGTACGGAGTGAACACCTTGTACGGCCCGCCCTGCTGGGTGGCCAGGTCCCACGGCTCGAACATCAGGCTGCCATTGCAGCTCTGTGCATCGATGCCCTGCTCGCGCAGTTCGCGCTTGATGGTGGCATCGCGTGGCTGGGTGGCGGGTTCGTATTTGCGGTTCCAGTACACCGCTTCGGCGCCGGTTTCCGCGATCAAGGCCTGCAGTTCGGCCTGGCTGTCGCCCTGGCGCAGTACCAGTGTGCTTCCGCGCGCCTGCAGGTCGGCGTCCAGTGCGGCCAGCGACCGGTGCAGCCAGGTGTTGGAGGCTTCGCCTGGAGCCCATGCCCCTTCTTCGTGCGGCGCATGGATGTACACCGGAATGGGCGTGTGCCCGGCTTCGAGAGCGGCGTGCAGAGCGGGATTGTCCTGCAGGCGCAGATCACGACGGAACCAGATCAGGGCTGACGACACGGGCGAAGACCACAACGGAAAGAACCGTGATGATACGGATTGCGGGTGAAATGTTTGGCATGGGCCGGCGGTGCGAGTTGTGCTGGATGCCGGGGTGCTGGGCGTGCTTTGGTAGCGTCGGTCGACAGACGACGGCCGATAACGCTGATCGGCGCTTTGACGCATGGACCTGGCCGAAGGTACTACTTCGATCGAGGTTCATGCCTTCCCGGGCGCTGCACCGCTATCGGCGGTCGACTGGCGTGCGACCCTACCGATGACCGCGCATGGCCAGAGTGGTCAGGCGAAGACGCCGTTGTTGAAGAGCGCGACCAGCGTCCAGGCGAGCGCCGCAACCGCGAGCCCGGTGGCGCTGATGCGGTCGTCGTAGCGATCTGCCCATTGCGGACGCGGCCAGCGACCGAGGCTCCCGGCGTACAACACGGCGTAGCCCAGGCCGTACATCAGAATCTGCCAGATCAGCACGACCACAAGCCATTGCAGCAGCGAGGCAACGCCGCGTGTCACGTCGTCCTGCATGTGCGCCTGTCCCTGTGCCCGTTGTCGAGGTATGGGCGGAACATAGCGGATTGGCGCGGATACCGGTAGTGACGCGCCATGCGCGTCACCTGCACCGCGAAGGAGCGGCCGGGCAGAGCCCGGCTCTACGGGGACTTGGCCTCAAACCGCTTCATGGATTCGGTGATCAGCGCCTTCGCTTCGGCGGCGTTGCCCCAGCCGTTGAGCTGCACCGGGTTGCGGCCTTCCGGCAGGTCCTTGTAGACCCGGAAGAAGGCTTCGATGCGCTGCCGCTCGATCTCGGGCAGATCCTTCAGGTCACGGATGTTGGCATAGGTGGGATCCACCTTGTCGGTCGGCACGCCGATGACCTTCTCGTCGTGCTCGCCCTTGTCGATCATCTTCAGATACCCGATCGGGCGGAAGGTGATGATCACGCCGGGGTGCAGCGGTTCGCGGGTCAGCACCAGCGCGTCGAGCGGGTCGTTGTCGCCGGCCAAGGTGCGTGGCATCGAACCGTAGTTGGCGGGGTATGCCACCGGCATGGACTGGAAGCGGTCGACGTGGACCAGGCCGTCTTCCTTGATCTCATACTTGGTGAAGCTGCCGGCAGGGATTTCGACGGCGAGGTTGGCCGATTCCGGGGCGTTCTTCGGCTGTGCGGCCATGAACGGGTGCAGCACCGTCGGGGCCGCGAAGCTGGCTCCGGTGAGGAGCAGCAGGGCGGCGGCGATCGCGGCGAGGGGAAGAAGTCGGTTTGGCATGTTCGGTTCCGGGAAGCAGCCGGGCAGCACCCGGCTCTGCGTCAGGGGTTCACTCCCAGCAACGGTCGGCGCGGCCCTTCAGGGTCTGGTCGCGCGCGCAGTCGCGGGGGGCGATGCGGCCTTCGGTCAATTCGGTCTTGCGCTTGCTGCCATCGGCCTGGCGGTCCAGGCTGAAACCATCGTACAACCGGCCGGTGACGGTGCGCGCTTCGTAACGCAGGTGCTGTGGATCAATCGTGAGCACCTGGAACAGCTGGGTGTCCTCACCGACCGGTGCCATGGTCGCCCTCGCCTCGTCCGAGAGCCGGTACTGCTTCGGCCCGGCCACGGTGACCACGTACTGCGGCGTGGCCTGCTGGCCCTCACCACGACGGCCGTAGGTGTGGTCGTGGCCCTGGAGCACCAGGTCGACCTTGTGCTTCAGCACCACCGGCAGGATGTGCTCACGCAGCGCGGTGTTCTCCCGGCCTTCGCGCGGGGAGTAGAACGGCTGGTGCAGCAGCACGATGGTCCAGCGCTGGGCATTGCCGGTGAGCACGCCATCCAGCCATTTCGCCTGCGCCTGGGCCGTGTCCAGATCCAGCGCGGACGTGCCATCGAGCACCACGAAACGTGCGCCCTGATAGTCGAACCAGTACGTGCTGGAGTCAGCGGCATCGGTGCCGTTGCGCGGCAGCGCGAAGGTCACCGGCCAGTGCTTGCCCAGCACGCGGCGCTCCTGCGGGGTGTCCTCGAACTCCTCGAAGTACTCGTGGTTGCCGATCGCCGGGGCCACGGCGGTTTCCTGCGGCAGCCAGCCGGCGGCGGCGAACCACTCGCCCCACTCGCTGTCATCCTCGCCATCACCACCGCTGACCAGGTCGCCGGCGAACAGGCTCAGGCGGGCGTCCGGCGCAGCTTTGAGTCCAGCACGCAGCACGCGCGAGACGTGGCTGAGGTTCTTGTTCTGGGTGTCGCCGAAGTACAGCACGGTCAGCGGCTGCTCGGTGGTGCCGGCGGTACGCAGCTGGTTCCAGGCACTCCAGGTGTCCTTGCCCTGCACGCGCCACAGGTACAGGGTGTCTGGAGCCAGGCCAGTGACATCGACGCGATGATGGTGGGAACCGCCGTTCTCGGTCTGCAGGGCTGCCGTGGTCGCGGTCACCCGGGTGACCTTGCCAACGTCGGGTGAGTCACCCGCCACCACCCACTCCAGCACCGGCGTGTTGACCGTGGCATCCGTACGCCAAGCCACGCCAAACCCATGGGCGGCGTCCTGCGCGGGCGAGGCCACAATGCGGTCCGGGAAGCCGGTGGCCGCGTAATGGCGGTTGCCAGCCGGCACCTGGGTATTGGGTTCCACCTGGGTGGCGGTCTTCGCAGACACCGCACCGCTGCACAACAGCAGCGCCAACGTCACCGCCTTCAGACATTCACGCACACACATCACTTCGCACACTCCAACGGCAGAGACAGTTGCTTGGCCACACTGGCCCAATCAAACGCGACCACGCCCTGGTCGTCGTGTACGGCATACAGCGCGCCGTGCGGGAAGCGCGGCGAGACACGCTGGTCCATCCAGATACCGTCGGTGTTGGCGACGGTGTTGCCCTGGAATGCGCCGACATGCTTCAGCGTGTGGCGGTCGAACAGGTGGAACACGCTGCGCTGCTTGCCCTGTTCGGTGGTGATCCACCAGCCGTCCTTGCCACAGGTGCGCAGCATCACGCCTTCGGCCTGGGCCTTGAACGCATCGCGACCGAAGGTCGTGCCGGTGAATTTGCCTTCCAGCGTGTAGACCTTGAACTCGCTGGCGTAGGTTTCATCTTCTTCGGCGATCAGCAGGCGGTCATTGGCCGGATCACCCCAGATCGACTCGACCACGCGCAGTGCGCCGGTTTCGCTGGTATCGCCAATGCTGGACACCAGGGTGGCCTGCGCTTTGCCGTCAGCGACCTTCATCGCATAACGGCGCACGCGCTTGTCCAGTTCGGCCAGCGGCGGCAGGATGTCGTTGCCCTGCGCGTCCTCGCCGGCATCATAGGAATCGGTCACGTAGACATCGTAGCCGTCGGCCTGCTTGTTGACCCACAGGCCATAAGGCTTGCGCAGGTCATCGGCGGCGAACGTTCCCAGCGGAGTGAAGTCCGGCAGCTGCAGCACCTGCACGCGATGGTTGTCGCGCTCCACGATCAGCACCAGGTCATCCACGACGGCGATGCCGTTGGGGCGGTCGAACTGGCCCGGCGCGGCACCGAGGCTGCCGACGTCGCGCAGATGCGAACCGGTCTGCCCGTCATAGACCACCAGCTTGTCGGTGGCCTTGGCGGTGGCGATCAGCCACACCTGGCCTTCCGGCGTGGTCCAGCTGGCCGGGGAGTCGATGTTGTCGTCCGGCGTCATCGGGGTCTGGAACGCCTCGGCGACGGTGGCCACGCTGCGGCCGGTGGTGGCTGCAGCCGGGTCTGCTGCAGAGGCCGGCGCGGCGGCGGGCTTGCAGCCCGCCAGCAGCGCGACCGTCAGCACGCTCAGTACAGGCAGCGCGCGCATCACAGCTGCACCTTGAAGCCAAGCGCGTAGGTGCGGCCGTATTCTTCATTCTGCAGGGTGCGCGAGCGCACGCCCTGGTACAGCTCCAGCGGCTTGTCGAGCAGGTTCTGGGCTTCGAAGTACACGCTCACGTTCGAGGTGATCTTGTAGTCCAGGCTGAAGTCGAGCTGGGTGTTGGGAGCCACGTAGATGTCGTAGGCGCGGCTGTCACCCAGGGTGTCGAGGTACTCGCTGCGATACACCGCGGCCAGACGCGTGCTGAAGCCGGCCTTTTCATAGCCGACGTGGGCGCTGTACACGTGCTTGGAGGCGCGCGGCAGGGTGAAGTCGTCGCGCTCGCGACCTTCCAGGCCCGGGTCGAAGTCGGTATCCAGCCAGGTGCCGCTGGCACCCACCAGCAGGCCGTCCCAGCCGGCCGGCAGGAAGCTCAGCTGTTGCTGCCAGTTGAACTCGGCACCGAACACCTTGGCCTTGTCGCCGTTGATCACGCGGGTGACCTCGAAGTCCGGATACGCCGGATCGTCGTTGCTGACCGTGTTGACGATATACCCGTCGATCGACTTGTGGAACAGGCCCAGCGAGACGATGCCGGTACTGCCGATGTAACGCTCCATCGACAGATCGATGTTCTTGGATTCGTACGGATCCAGGTCCGGGTTGCCCAGGCGGACTTCCTCGTCACCCCGGTTGTAACCGATGCGCGGGGCCGCGTCGCCGAACGACGGACGCGACACGGTCTTGTTGGCGGCCGCGCGCAGCACCCAGTCACTGCCGGCGTCATACCGCAGGTGCAGGCCCGGCAGCACGTTGGTGTAGCTCTTGTCCGCGCTGATCGGGGTGACCGTGTAGCTGCGGCCGTTGCTGGCCACGTCAATGCTGTTGCCGGTCGACTTGACCTGGGTGTTCTCCACGCGCACGCCGCCGATCACGCGCAGCGAGCCGATGTCCCAGGTGCCCATGGCGTAGCTGGCGAAGATGTTCTCACTGGCGGTGTAGTCCTCTTCCAGCGAGGTCATCGCGTTGCCACCTACATCCTGCGGACGGGCACTGTACTGGCTGCCGAACTGCGACCAGTAGCGGCGCATCGCGTCCGAGCTCATGCCCTGCCCGAGGCTGCCGCCGCGGTGGTCCGGGGTGGAGGTGGTCCAGTCCGACAGCGCGATGTCCGGACCGACGCGCAGCTCGTTCTCGTCGATGTTCACATCACGGTCGCGCCAGCGGCCGAGCAGACCGAACTTGTAGCTGGAATGGTCACCGTCGAAACGCACGTTGATCTGCGCGCTGCGCTCTTCGTCGTCTACCCGCTTGGGCGAAAGCACCACACGATCGAAGTCGTAGTTGCCGTTGTCCATCCAGCTGGCATCGGTCAGCGTGTAGCGCGGAATGCCGCTATTCTGATCAACCGTCGCGCCCAGGTCGTCGCCGTTGTACTCGAAGCGCGCTTCCATTTCGTCGTTGACGCGTTCTTCGGTGCGGGTGTAACCGACCTTGTAGTCGACCACGGCATTGGTCAGGCGGTTCTCGCCGCCCAGGCTCGCGGCGAAGGTGTTTTCCTTCTTGGTGCGGTAACGCATGCGCTTCTGGATCGCATCAGCCGGCAGCTCGTCCACGCGATACTGGTTGCCGCCCAGTGCGGTGACCTCGCCGTCGCCAAAGTTGAAGATGGTGCGCTGGCGAGTCTCGGCGTCATCGAACTGGCTGTACAGGGTGCGCAGGTAGTAGCTGTTGCCTTCGCTGGGACGCCAGTCGAAGTTGAGGTTGGCACCAACGCGTTTGCGCTCGATTTCGTACTTGCGGTGCTGCACGCTGATCGGGAACAGCTCGCCCTCTTCCAGACCGTCAACTTCGTCGTACTCCACCTCGGTGTTGTCCGACTCGAACTTGCGGTTCTGGTAGTTAACGCCCAGCGCCACGCCGAAGGTGTCAGCGAAGACTTCGCTGTAGTTGAACGCGGCTTTCGGGCTGGTGTGACCGGACAGCTGCTGGTGGCTGCCCTCGATCTTGCCGCGCAGGCTGCGGCCGTCGCGGTCGAACGCCGAGGCGGACTCCACGAGAATCGCGCCGCCGATGGCATCACCGGGCATATCCGGGGTCGGCGACTTGACCACGCGCAGGCGCTCGGTCGAATCGGACGGGATCACGTCCAGCGGTGCGGCGCGGCTGGCATCTTCCGGAGTGCCGATGGCAATGCCATCGACGCTGACACTGTTGAGATTGGCATCCAGACCGCGCACCACCACGAAGCGGCCTTCGCCCTGGTCGCGGGTCACGCTGACGCCGGGCAGGCGCTGCAGCGATTCGGCCACGTTCTTGTCCGGGTACACGCCCAGGGAATCGGACGACACCGCGTCTTCGATCGCATCGCTGCTGCGCTTGAGGTCCACCGCGCGGGTCTGCGACTCCAGCTGCGGACGCACCTCGATGCGGTCCAGGTCGGTGGCGTTGCCGCTGGCGGCAACGTCGCCGGCAGCCAACGCGGGGGTGGTGGACATGACCAGCAACGACAGGCTGATGGCCAGCCCCAACGGCGATTTGTTCTGCACGGGAAGTCCCAACGGTGTAAAGATTGGGTCAGCACGGTATGTCCGGCAGGTTTCATGAACGTGACATTCAGGCGCAAGGTTTGGAGGATTGCGACGCCGGTTCGTTAAAATGGGGGCCTCCCTGCCCTTGGTTGCCCCTGTCATGAAAATCGTCGAAGTCCGCCACCCGCTGGTCCAGCACAAAATCGGCCTGATGCGCGACGCGTCCCTGAGCACCAAGGACTTCCGCGAACTGGCCAACGAACTGGGCGAACTGCTGGCCTACGAGGCCACCGCCGACCTGGAAACCGAGGCCCATACGATGGCGGGTTGGGCCGGTCCGGTGACCGTGCAGCGCATTGCCGGGGCCAAGATCACCCTGGTGCCGATCCTGCGCGCCGGGCTGGGCATGCTGGGCGGCGTGCTGTCGCTGATTCCGGCCGCCCGGGTCAGCGTGGTCGGCCTGCAGCGTGATGAAGAGACCCTGCAGCCGGTGCCCTACTTCGAGCGCCTGACCGGCCGCCTGGAAGAACGCGACGCGCTGATCCTGGACCCGATGCTCGCCACCGGCGGCACCCTGATCGCCACCATCGACATGCTCAAGCGCGCCGGCGCGCGCCGCATCAAGGGCATTTTCCTGGTCGCCGCCCCGGAAGGCATTGCCGCCGTGCAGGCCGCGCACCCGGACGTGGAGATCTACACCGCGGCCATTGATGCGCAGCTCAACGACAAGGGCTACATCCTGCCGGGCCTCGGCGATGCCGGCGATCGCATCTTCGGGACGCGCGTGGCAGGTTAAGCCAACGCGCGCGCCTTCAACTCACCCAGCTCGTGGGCGGTGGCAAACCGCCCCTTCTCATCGCGCACCACCTGCGCCAACGCCACCTGCGGGTCGTGGGTAAAGAACAGGTGCACGTTGCGCGCCAGCTTGTCTTCCAGGAAGCTGCGCTTCTCATCGATCAGCAGTTCCGCATTGCGGTCGTAGCCCATCGTGATCGGCACATGCACCCATGACCGACCCGGAATCAGGTCCGCGCAGAACACCACGCCACCCCGCGGCTGACCATCGACCTGTTCCGGCCCGACAATCTCGGCCAGCATCAGCCCCGGCGTATGCCCGTCACTGAAGCTGAAACGCACGCTCTGCCCCAGCGCCTTCGAATAAGGCCCTTCGACAATCTCCAGCCGCCCGCTGTCACGCAGCAGTTGCGGCAGCTCCGGAATGAAACTCGCGCGATCACGCGGATGTGGCTGCAGCGCGCGCGCCCAATGTTCCGCGCCCACCAGGAAAGTCGCATTTGGGAACAGCAGTTCCAGCTCGCGCCCTTCGCTCCACGGCGCGAGCAGGCCACCGGCGTGGTCGAAGTGCAGATGGCTGAGCACCACCACGTCGATGTCTTCGTGCTCGAACCCTGCTTCGCGCAGCGATTCGATCAGCACATGCCGCGATTCCTGCACGCCGTAGCGGTCACGCAGTTTGGGCTCGAAGAATGCGCCGATCCCGGTTTCAAACAGCACCGTCTTGCCCGCCAGCGGGCTGGCCAGCAGCGCGCGGCAGGCCAGTTCGATCCGATTGAGATCGTCCGGTGCCGCCCATTTCTCCCACACCGCGCGCGGCGCATTGCCGAACATCGCGCCGCCATCGAGCTTCTGTGAGTTACCGCGGATCGACCATAGTTTCATGGGTAAATTATCCGGCGGCGCGCGTTAATAATTCGATAGGCGCAGTCAGGGGGATTTCGAGACTGCGCCCGAGCCGACCGGGTTGCGGGGGTCGCTGCCGACGCTGAGCTGGTTGCTGGCGCGGTTCCATTCCACCGTCTGCAGGTTGCCCCAGACGTGGCTGGAACCGCGGCCGCCGGCCGCGCTGTTGCCCGGCAGGTCGATCTTGTGGCCCATCGCCTGCAGCTGCTTGATCGTCGCCTCGTCGAACGTATTGCTCTCCGCCTCGATCACGTCCGGCAACCACTGGTGATGGAAGCGCGGCAATGCCGCCACCTGCTGTGCATCCAGGCCATCGTCGTAGCCCAGCACCCCCAGCAGCACCATCGTGATGATCCGGCTGCCGCCCGGCGTGCCCAGCACCACCACCTTGTCCGACGACTCCATGAAGGTCGGCGTCATCGAGCTCAGCATGCGCTTGCCCGGCTTCGGCGCGTTCGCCTCGTAACCCATCACCCCGAACGCATTCGGCGTGCCCGGCTTCAGCGCGAAGTCGTCCATCTCATTGTTCAGCAGCACACCCGTTCCCGACGGAATCAGGCCCGAGCCGTACAGCAGGTTCACCGTCTGGGTCGCGCCCACCCGGTTGCCCTGCCCGTCAATGATCGAGAAGTGCGTGGTTTCATCGTCTTCCAGCGGCGTCGGGTTGCCCGACAGCAGGTCGCTCGGCGTCGCCTTCTCCGGATGGATCGTCGCCCGCAGGCCCTGCGCGTAATCCTTGCTGGTCAGCACCTTCTGCGGAATCTGCACGAAATCCGGATCGCCCAGGAAGAAGGTGCGGTCACGGAACGCGCGACGCATCGCCTCCACCACCAGGTGCGTGCGGTGCGCCGCATCCATCTGCTTGATGTCCCAGCCTTCCAGGATCTGCAGCATCGACGCCAGCGCGATGCCACCGGACGACGGCGGCGAGGCCGTGGTGATCTTCCAGTCGCGGTAGTTGAACACGATCGGTTCGCGCTGCTTGACGCGGTACCCGGCCAGCTCTTCGGCCGTCCAGCGCCCACCGGCCTGCTTCACGCCTGCCAGCAGCAGCTTGCCGGTCTGGCCCTTGTAGAACCCGTCGAACCCACCAGCAGCCAGGCGTTCCAGCGTCTGCGCCAGCTCCGGCTGCTTGAACACATCGCCTTCGGCAATCGGCTTGCCGTTGCGCAGGTACACCTCACGCGTCCCGGGATAACGCTCCATCACCTCGCGGCGCGAGGCATAGCCCTTGGCCATGCGCGCATACACCGGGAAGCCGTCACGGGCGATCCGGATCGCCGGGGCCAGCGAGGTCTGCAGCGGCAGCTTGCCGTGCTTGGCCGACAGCTCCACCAGCGCTGCCGGCAGACCGGGAATGCCCGCCGACCACGCACCGTTGACCGAACGGTCGCGGTCCAGGTTGCCGTTCTTGTCCAGGAACGCTGCCGGCGTCGCCGCCGCCGGGGCGGTCTCGCGTGCGTCCAGCATCACATCCTTGCCCGTGGCCGCATCGTGCAGCAGGAAGAAGCCACCGCCGCCCAGCCCGGAGCTGATCGGCTCGACCACCGCCAGCGTCGAGGACACCGCCACTGCCGCGTCGAACGCGTTGCCGCCCTTGGCCAGGATCTCCATGCCGGCTTCCGTGGCCAGATGGTGGCCGCTGGCAATGGCCGCACCGTCAGGGTGCTTCGCCAGCGAAGTCGCGGACGGCTGGGCCGCCCAGGCAAACGGGGTCCACAGCAGGACCAGCAACAACCAGCGACGCGACGGGGTTTTCATTCGGACGGAGACTCCACATAGAGTTCGGGATGATCACGCTGCAGCCCAAACAGCTTGGCCAGCAATTGTTCCTGGGTTTCCGGAATGTCCGGATCGGGATCGATGCATTCCACCGGGCAGACGACCACGCACTGGGGTTCGTCGAAGTGCCCCACGCATTCGGTGCAGCGTGCAGGGTCGATCACGTAGATGGTTTCACCCATCGAAATGGCCTGGTTGGGACAGGCCGGCTCGCATACGTCGCAGTTGACGCAGAGCTCATTGATTTTCAGCGACATGGCGTTACTCCACGCCAGTGCCGGCAAAGGAAAGCCGGCCAGCGCATGCGCGCCGGCCGGTCATCGGTGGCTTCCCGCGGGAAGCCACCCGGGCCACACCCACCGGTGTGGCCGCCAGGGCACGGCTTACTTGGCTTCTACGAAAATGTACTCGGCGCCGGTCGGCTGGATGATCGACTGCACGCGGGCGTTGTCGGCGGCATCGCCGATGAACACCACGCGCACACCCTTCATCGAGTCGGCGGACACGTCCTTGAACACGGCCTGGATCATGTCGGCCATCTTGGCCGAAGCCGAAGAACCGAAGGCCAGCATGTTGCCCGGCTGCACGCCACGGGCCACGGCGGCGGTGGCGCTTTCCACCTGACGATCGTACTTGGCCTGGAACTCCGGATCCGATTCCGGCGCGAGGTAGTACAGGAACGGGCTGTTGGAGATGTTGCCCATGTTCTGGATGGCCACGGCCTGCAGGTACTTCTTCCAGCCTGCATCGTCGTCCTTGGCCGGGGCGACCAGCGCCTGCTGGGCTTCGGCGACCGGAGCGGCTTCTTCTTTCTTGCAGGCGGTGAAGGCCAGCGCGAACGACGCGATCAGCATGGCACGCATGGTGTTGTTCATGGGTTTCCTCCCTCTGGTAATGCTTGGAATGTAAGTGACAGGGTGAGACAGATGTTACGACGCGCCCGCTTTTGCCTCGCGCACCTTGCGCAGTGCCTCCAGCACCGACGCCGGCACGAAGCCGGACACGTCGCCGCCCAGGCGGGCGATCTCGCGGACCAGCGACGACGAAATGAAGCTGTGCTGCTCGGCCGGGGTGAGGAACAGGGTCTCCACCTCCGGGATCAGGTGGCGGTTCATGCTGGCCATCTGGAATTCGTATTCAAAGTCGGACACCGCGCGCAGCCCGCGCAGCAGGATGCCGCCCTGCACGGAACGTACGAAATGCGCCAGCAGCGTATCGAAGCCGCGTACTTCCACGTTCTTGTGGTGTGCCAGCGCATCACGGGCCAACGATACCCGCAGCTCCAGCGGCAGCGTCGGACCCTTCGACGGGCTCTGCGCCACCCCCACCACCACCTTCTCGAACAACGGCGCGGCCCGGTTCACCAGGTCGATGTGACCATTGGTGATCGGATCGAAAGTGCCCGGGTACACGGCAATGCGGCGGTTGGCCACGGTCATACGGCAGATACGCTGTTGTGATCTGGTGAAAGTGTAGCAGCGGCGCGCCGGTACAGGGCAAAACGGACCTCCCGGGTGCCCCCCTCGCGGTGCAGCAGCCACGGAGCCGGCACCACCGGCACCTGGTCGCCCGGCGACTCCAGATACAGCCAGGCATCGGCGGCCAGATGGGGCCCCAGCCCCACCAGCACCCGGTCCCACAGGCCATCGGCGAACGGCGGGTCGACAAACACGATGTCTGCCGGCCCTGCCGCCGGCTGAGCCAGCCACTGCAGGGCATCGGCCTGGGCCACCTGGACCTGGTCCTGCGCGCCCAGCTTCGCCACCGATTCACGCAGCTGGCGGCACAGCGCGCCGTCGCGCTCCACCAGCGTGGCCTGCGCCGCGCCGCGCGAGACCGCCTCCAGCCCCAGCGCCCCGCTACCGGCAAACAGGTCCAGCACCCGCGCCCCGCCCAGCTTTGGCATCAGCCAGTTGAACAGGGTCTCGCGGACCCGGTCGCTGCTGGGGCGCAGGCCGGGGGACATCGGGACCGGAAGTCTCGTGTTGCGCCATTTGCCGCCGATGATGCGGACCTGGCCCATCGGGGGCGGTGCGGAGGAGCGTGGTTTCATGGCGGGGAGGATACCGTGACGGGTTGAAAACGGGACAATCCATCCCTACCCCTTGAGCCAGCCGCCGCGCGCCGCGCGCGATATCGACCTCAAGGAGCACCGCCCCATGACCGAGCCAAGCCAGAAGCAGACCCTGGGCTTCCAGACCGAAGTGAAGCAGCTGCTGCAGCTGATGATCCACTCGCTGTATTCCAACAAGGAAATCTTCCTTCGCGAGCTGATCTCCAACGCCGCCGACGCCGCCGACAAGCTGCGCTTCGAGGCGCTCACCCAGCCGGCGCTGCTGGAAAATGGCGGCGAGTTGCGCATCCAGGTCAGCTTTGACCCCGCCGCGCACACCCTGACCATCGACGATAACGGCATCGGCATGAGCCGGGACGACGCCATTGCCCACCTCGGCACGATTGCCAAGTCCGGCACCGGCGACTTCCTGCGCCAGCTGTCCGGCGACCAAAAGAAGGACTCCCAGCTGATCGGCCAGTTCGGCGTCGGCTTCTACAGTGCCTTCATCGTCGCCGACCAGGTCGACGTGTACTCGCGTCGCGCCGGCCTGCCCGCCGGCGAAGGCGTGCACTGGTCCTCGCGCGGCGAAGGCGACTTCGAGGTGGAGACCATTGAGAAGGCCGACCGCGGCACCCGCATCGTCCTGCACCTCAAGGACGACCAGCAGGACTTCGCCGATGGCTGGCGCCTGCGCGGCATCATCAAGAAGTATTCCGACCATATCGGCCTGCCGATCCAGATGGTCAAGGAGCATCACGGCGAGGACGCACCGACCGAAGTCGAGTGGGAAACCGTCAACCGCGCCAGCGCGCTGTGGACCCGGCCGCGCACCGACATCACCGATGCCGAGTACCAGGAGTTCTACAAACACGCCGCCCACGACCACCAGGACCCGCTGGCCTGGAGCCACAACAAGGTCGAAGGCAAGCTTGAGTACACCTCGCTGCTGTACGTGCCCGGCCACGCCCCGTTTGACCTGTACCACCGCGACGCGCCGAAGGGCCTGAAGCTGTACGTGCAGCGCGTGTTCGTGATGGACCAGGCCGAGCAGTTCCTGCCGCTGTACCTGCGCTTCATCAAGGGTGTGGTCGATTCCAACGACCTGTCGCTGAATGTCTCACGCGAGATCCTGCAGAGCGGCCCGGTCATCGACTCGATGAAGTCCGCGCTGACCAAGCGCTCGCTGGACATGCTGGAGAAGCTCGCCAGCGACAAGCCCGAGGTCTATGCCGGCTTCTGGAAGCAGTTCGGCCAGGTGCTCAAGGAAGGTCCGGCCGAGGACTACGGCAACCGTGAAAAGGTCGCCGGTCTGCTGCGCTTCGCCTCCACCCATGACGCCAGCGGCGAGCAGAGCGTGTCCCTGGCCGATTACATCGGGCGCATGGTCGAGGGCCAGGACAAGATCTATTACCTCACCGGCGAGAGCCACACCCAGGTCAAGGACAGCCCGCACCTGGAAGTGTTCCGCAAGAAGGGCATCGAAGTCCTGCTGCTCACCGACCGCATCGACGAGTGGCTGATGGGCTACCTGACCGAGTTCGACGGGAAGTCGTTCGTCGACGTCGCCCGTGGCGACCTGGACCTGGGCGCGCTGGAAAGCGCCGAAGACAAGCAGGCGCAGGAAGAAGCCGCCAAGGACAAGCAGGCGCTGGTGGAACGCTTGAAGACGGCGCTGGGCGGCGATGTCGCCGATGTGCGCGTGTCGCACCGGTTGACCGACTCGCCGGCCATCCTGGCCATCGGTGAGCAGGACCTGGGCCTGCAGATGCGCCAGATTCTGGAAGCCAGCGGGCAGAAGGTGCCCGACAGCAAGCCGGTCTTCGAGTTCAACCCGGGCCACCCGCTGATCGGCAAGCTCGATCAGGAAAGCGACAGCGCCCGCTTCGACGACCTCAGCCGCGTGCTGTTCGACCAGGCCGCGCTGGCCGCGGGCGATTCGCTGAAGGACCCGGCCGCGTATGTGCGGCGGTTGAACAAGCTGCTGTTGGAGCTGTCCGCCGGAAAGGCGGGCAGCGGGTTGCCGGGCGGCGGGGGGGGGGGGGCGCGGAGCCCACAC
>NZ_JASCOZ010000096.1 GCF_029960115.1 Stenotrophomonas sp. PS02289 | reverse complement strand
CGGTCGAGATCGTGATGCCACGTGCCTTTTCTTCCGGCGCGGCGTCGATCGCGGAGTAATCCTTGAACTCGCCACCGAAGCGCTCGGCACCGATCTTGGTCAGTGCGGCGGTCAGCGTGGTCTTGCCGTGGTCGACGTGACCGATGGTGCCGACGTTGACGTGCGGCTTGGTGCGCTCGAACTTACCCTTGGCCATGGCTGCTTATCTCGAATCGTCTGAATGGTGCACTTAGATGGTGCTCACGAAAGGAATCGAACCTTCGACCTCCTCCTTACCAAGGAGGTGCTCTACCGACTGAGCTACGTGAGCGAGTTTTGTATTATGGCATGAATTTGAATATATTCAAACTCATTCAATGGAGCGGGAGACGGGGATCGAACCCGCACCATCAGCTTGGAAGGCTGAGGTTCTACCATTGAACTACTCCCGCATCGGAAGCTCTTGCCACAACATGAAACTGGTGGAGGGAGGTGGATTCGAACCACCGAAGGCGTAAGCCAGCAGATTTACAGTCTGCCCCCGTTGGCCGCTTGGGTATCCCTCCTTACCACCCTGTCCCGTCGTGCCGAAGCGTTTTCGGTGTGGGGTGGAAGAGCCGTGAATTTTGGGGGTGAATGCGGGTTCTGTCAACAACCTTTTTGAAATTTTTCACACGAAGTGAAAATTTCCTGCTGCGACGGGCTCATTCACCTGGCAGCGGCAGGTGCTCGTCATCGAAGATCGCCACATGCGGCACGCCATCGCGTCCAATCCAGCCCCGATACATGCCCTGGGTGTTGAATGGCGTGGCGGCAACACCGTCGGCCGACAGCACGATCGCCCCGCCGTCGCCACCCAGTGCGGGAATACGTTCATTGATGACCGCGCGACTGGCCTCGACCGGCGACTGCTTCAGGTACTGCATGCGTGCGCAGATGTCGTGCGCAGCCGCGGTGCGGATGTAGAACTCACCCCAGCCCGTGCCGGAAACAGCACACGTGGCATTGGCA
The DNA here is from genome assembly GCF_029960115.1 of Stenotrophomonas sp. PS02289. GTDB lineage: Bacteria > Pseudomonadota > Gammaproteobacteria > Xanthomonadales > Xanthomonadaceae > Stenotrophomonas. Next base: position 15,527 of record NZ_JASCOZ010000096.1, on the reverse strand, counting down.
TAGGTGCCGGCACCGATGATCGGCGCGTCGCCCACGCGCCCATAGCGCTTGTTGGTCATGCCGCCGGTGGACGTACCTGCGGCCAGATGGCCTTGCGCATCCAGCGCCACCGCGCCCACCGTGCCGAAATGCCGGGCGGTTTCGAAATCGGCGTGCGCCTGGCCACTGGCCTCTTCCTTCAGTGCGCGCTGCAGCTGCTGCCAGCGTTTTTCGGTGCGGAAATAGGCCGGATCGACCAGCGTGATGTTCTGGCTGGCGGCAAACGCCTCAGCCCCCTGCCCCACCATCATCACGTGCGGCGAATGCTGCATCACGGCCTCGGCCAGCTGGATCGGATTGCGCACCCGCTGCACCCCGGCGACCGCACCGGCTTTCAGGGTCGCGCCGTCCATGAGCGCGGCATCCAGTTCGTTGCGCCCGTCATGGGTGAATACCGCCCCCTTGCCCGCATTGAAGGTCGGATCGTCCTCCAGCACGGTAATGGCCGCCGTGACCGCCTCGAGCGCCGGCTTGCCGTCATTCAGCGCCCGGTGGCCGGCCAGCAGCGCCTGGCGCAGTGCATCGCGCGCGCTCCGCTCCTCGGCCGGGCTCAGGTCCTTGCGCTGAACCCCGGCCCCGCCATGAAGGACCAGCACCGGATCGGCCGCACAGGCCAGGGAAGGGGCAAGAAGAAGCGCAAGCAGCAGGCGGGAACGAAGCAACATGAACAGGGCCCGGGATGAGAATGGGTACATCATGCCGCAGCCTGACCAAGCTGAAGCAGGGCCGCTGGCGGGCAAGGTAAAAAAGGCGTTAAATGCGCGCCGTCCATTCCAAATGTGAATGGGGGCCAGGCCTCCCTTGAGGCCGACTTTTCTTCTCGAGAATTCTCATGCGTAAACAGGCGATGGCGTGGTCGATCCAGCTGGCGTTGATGGGTGTGTCCGCAGTCGCGGCGGCCCAGTCCCCGACGGCCCCTGGTGTGCAGCAGTTGGACACGGTGCAGGTCACGGGCTCGCGCATTCCGCGCGCGCAGGTGGAGGGCCCGGCCCCGGTGACGGTGATCACCGCCGAGCAGATCCAGGCCAGCGGCTTCACCAGCGTGCCGGACGTGCTGCGCTCGATGACCCAGAATGGCGGTGAAACCCAGAGCCAGCAGTCGGCCAGCGGCGCGGACTTCTCGCCCGGGGCGCAGCAGGTGGATCTGCGCGGACTCGGCCCGAACCACACCCTGGTGCTGGTCAATGGCCGGCGCATCGCCGATTTCCCGATGCCATTCCAGGGCCGCAGCAACTTCACGGATGTGTCCAATATCCCGCTGGGCATGATCGAGCGGATTGAAGTGCTGACCGGCAGCGCGTCGGCGATCTACGGCTCGGACGCGATTGCCGGCGTGGTCAACTTCATCCTGAAGAAGCAGGTGGACGGCACCACGGTGGACATGCGCATGGGCACCACCACCGAAGGCGGCGGTGACTCGTTCGACATGAGCGTGGCCAGCGGCTTCGATGCCGGCCGTTTCAGCGCGGTGTACAGCCTGGAGCTGCAGTCGCAGACCCCGCTGTGGGCCTATGAACGCAGCCAGCAGGACTCGACCCTGGACGCACCCACGGAAAGCGCGCGTGCGGCGCGTCGTGCCTACCTGCGCACCGACTACAACGACGACTATCTCGACCCGGGCCAGGCCACCTGCGATGCCCTGGCAGGACAGAACGGCGGCAGCACGTACTACGCCGAGCGCGCGCGCTACGGCTTCTACTGCGGCAGCGACCGCTCGATCGGCTACGGCACGATCCTGAGCAAGCGCCGTGGGGCCAACGGCTATGCTTCGCTGCGCTACGCCTTCGACAACGGCGCGGAATGGTTCGCGGACGTGCAGCTGGGCTACCACGACATCGCCCTGATGCGCGACGTGACCCAGTGGGGGCGGATGGCCGCCGACGGCAACGAGGACGGCTATTTCTACAACCAGGCCACCGACCAGGTGGAATTCTGGCAGCGCCAGTTCTCGCCGGAGGAAATGGGCGGACTGCGCAACGGCATGATCCGCAGCACGCAGAAGACCTTCAGCGTGACCACCGGCTTCAAGGGCACGCTGACCGGTGCGTGGGACTACGAGGCTTCGCTGAGCCATTCGCAGTACCAGTCGAGCATCCGCTGGCCGCAGATCATCGCCGCCAAGGCCAATGACCTGTTCCTGGGACCGCAGCTGGGCGAGGACGATGACGGCTTCCCGATCTACAACGCCGACCCGGCGCGCCTGTACCAGCCGCTGACCCGCGCCGAGTACGACAGCATCGCCGCACGCACCACGTACACCCCGAAGTCGCGCACCGACACGGCGGCACTGACCCTGACCAACGGTGAGCTGTTCGCCCTGCCCGGCGGCAAGGCGGGCTTCGCGGCGACTGCGGAGTTCGGCAACCAGTCCTACGCGCTGAACCCGGACCCGCTGGCGACGGAGTACTACTACTACAGCTGGAAGGACTCAGACGGCCATGGCAGCCGCAACCGCTGGGCGACGGCGGCGGAGCTGCGCCTGCCGCTGCTGGAGACGTTGAACCTGAGCGTGGCGGGTCGTTACGACCAGTACCGCTACTCGGGCAACAGCATCGGCAAGGCGACCTGGAGCGGCGGCATCGAGTGGCGTCCGCTGGACACGCTGCTGGTGCGGGGTTCGTACGGCACGGCATTCCGCGCGCCGGACCTGCACTACGTGTACGCAGGCCCGGGCAATGACGAGACCAGTGCGAACGACTATTACGCCTGCGCGCTGGACGGGGCGGACGACTGCTCCGATTACGAGGAGAACCTGATCCGCTCGCGTGCGGGCAACCGCCAGCTGGATCCGGAAACGAGCACGTCGTGGAGCGCGGGGCTGGTGTGGTCACCGGCGATCGGGCTGGACCTGTCGGTGGACTGGTTCGACATCGACATGCGCGACCAGGTGCAGGACATGGACGTGAGCACGATCCTGCGTGACGAGGCGGCCTGCCGCCTGGGCTCGGCGGACGCGGCCTCGCCGACCTGCGTGGACGCGATCAGCCGGGTCACGCGCACGGACGATGGTCGTCTGTACGGCGTGCACGTGAGCCCGATCAACGTGGCGCGCGAGCGCACCCAGGGCATCGACGTGGGCCTGCGCTACCGTCTGACGACGGGGGTGGGTGATTTCATCCTGAGCGGCAACCACACCTGGGTGAAGACGCACGACTTCCAGCAGTACGCGGGCGATGCGGTGGAGGACCAGTTCGCGGTGAACAGCGGTTTCGACATTCCGCGCACGAAGACCAGCGCGAGCCTGACCTGGGAGCAGGCGGCGTGGTCGGCGACGCTGTACGGGTCGCGCCTGGGCCGGCTGCCGACCTACGACAGCTACGACCAGAGCTTCGACTGGGACAGCGGCGACAGCCCGTGGGTCAAGGCGACCTACCGCTACAACCTGTCGCTGCAGTACCGCTTCGACGACCACTCGCGCCTGTCGCTGTCGGTGGTCAACGTGTTCAACAAGATGCCGCCGAAGGATGCGACGTACACGTCGTACCCGTACTACGACGTCAGCTGGTTCGACACCGTAGGCCGCACGATCAACCTGCAGTACACGCACAAGTTCGGCGGCTCGGCCCTCTGACCGCTTGATTGCACGGGATCCGTAGAGCCACGCCCTGCGTGGCTGCTGCTGGATTCGTGCGAACAGCCGGTGTTCACGGCATCCCTGGCTTGGCGGCTCGGGATGGGCGTTCCGGGGGACGGCGTGAATCCATCCATGGAGCCTCGGTCGCCGCATCCATGCGGCTCACGCCCCCTCCAGCCCACCCCGACCCGCCATCGACAGAGGGTCGGTGGCCACCGAAGATCAAAATCACGCGGTCACCGCGCGAATGGGATTGCTCGGGATGTTGGGCCGGTAGCGTCGGTCGACAGACGACGGCCGTGGACGGCTCAACGCCCGTTAACGCATGACCCAAAATCGAAAACGGCTGTTGCTGCGCTCGCGACCGTTCTTCGACACGCATGGCGTGTCGCTACTTTTCCACATGGCATGTGGAATGCTCCGGGAGAATGATGTGGATAACCCATCCAAAGCCCGGCGCGACAGCACTTTCAAACGCCTGATCATTTTTTGACCACACTCAATCGGCGCACGTTTTCCACACCACACGTGGAAAGCGATGGGAGTTTGCTGTGGACAACTGCATGTAAGCCACACCCAGCAACGCTTTCAACACGTGGCGAATTTTTGTCCAGGCATGACAAGCGTTTTCCACACCCAACGTGGAAAGCCGTGGGAGTTTGCTGTGGACAACTGCGCTGAACCTTGCGCGACAGCGCTTTCAACACGCGGTCATTTTTTCACCACCCCCGAAACGCACAACGCCCCGCACGAAGGCGGGGCGTTGTGGACATCGATTGCGGATGCGATCAGACGTTGAAGCGGAAGTGCAGGATGTCGCCTTCCTGGACGCGGTATTCCTTGCCTTCCAGACGCAGGCGACCGGCTTCCTTGGCACCGGACTCACCCTTGTACTTGATGAAGTCGTCATACGCGATGGTTTCGGCGCGGATGAAGCCCTTCTCGAAGTCGGTGTGGATCACCGCGGCGGCCTGCGGGGCGGTGGCACCCTTACGCACAGTCCAGGCGCGGACTTCCTTCACCCCGGCGGTGAAGTAGGTCTGCAGGCCGAGCAGGCTGTATGCGGCGTTGATGACGCGGTTCAAGCCCGGCTCGGTCAGGCCGAGGTCGGTCAGGAAGGTGTCGCGGTCTTCGTCGTCAAGCTGCGAGAGCTCTTCTTCAATGGCCGCCGACACCGGCACCACCATGGCACCTTCGGCGGCGGCGTGGGCGCGCACAGCTTCGAGATGCGGGTTGTTGTCGAAGCCGTCTTCCAGCACGTTGGCGATGTACATCACCGGCTTGATGGTGAGCAGGAACAGGTCGCGGATCAGCGCCTTTTCCTCATCGTCCAGACCGACCGAACGGGCGGCCTTGCCGTCGGCCAGGGCGGCCTGCAGCTTGGCCAGCACCGGCTTGCGTGCGGTGGCGTCCTTGTCGCCGCCCTTGGCCGCGCGCTCGGCGCGGTTCAGCGCCTTCTCGACGCTGTCCAGGTCGGCCAGGGCCAGTTCGATGTCGATGGTTTCGATGTCGGCGATCGGGTCGACCTTGCCGGCCACGTGCACGATGTCGCCGTGCTCGAAGCAACGCACCACGTGGGTGATGGCGTCGACTTCACGGATGTGGGCGAGGAACTTGTTGCCCAGGCCTTCGCCGCTGGCCGCACCGGCCACCAGGCCGGCGATGTCGACGAACTCGACCGCGGTCGGGATGACCTTCTGCGGGTTGATGATCGCCGCCAGCTCGCCCAGGCGCGGATCCGGCACCGGCACGATGCCGACGTTCGGCTCGATGGTGCAGAACGGGAAGTTGGCCGCAGCGATGCCCGCCTTGGTCAGCGCGTTGAACAGGGTCGACTTGCCCACATTGGGCAGGCCGACGATGCCGCATTTGATACCCATCTTTGACAACCTCTGGGGTGAAATGGATTGGGAAAACAGCGCGCGCGGTGCTTTCCCAAGCCGTTTCAACGTGTAGTGCCGGGCCGTGCCCGGCAGATCATTTCGGGGTGTGCAGGCGCTTCATCGCCTCGTTGTAGTCGCCCTGCACCGCCAACGGCAACACGTCGATGGCATCGTCGATGGCGCGGGCCATGAGTACGTCGTCGTCCTTGGAGGGACGCCCCAGCACCCAGCCCACCACGCGGTCCTTGTGACCGGGATGGCCGATGCCCAGGCGCAGCCGGTGGAACTTCCCATGCCCGAGCAGCCGCATGGTATCGCGCAGGCCGTTCTGGCCGCCGTGGCCACCGTCGAATTTCAACCGCGCCACACCCGGGGCCAGGTCCAGTTCGTCATGGGCCAACAGGGTGTCCTCGGGCTCGATCTTCCAGAACCGCTGTGCGGCGGTGACCGATTTGCCACTGAGGTTCATGAAGGTGGCGGGCTTGAGCAGCCACACCGGCTGGCCGGCGATCTCGACCTTGGCGGTCTCACCGAACAGCTTGCTGTCCACGCTCCAGCGCGCTCCGGCCTTTTCGGCCAGGGCCTCAACGAAATGAAACCCGGCATTGTGCCGGGTCCGGGCGTGTTCCGATCCGGGGTTGCCCAAACCGACGATCAGTCGCAATCCTGCCATCGTCCCTTCCAGCACGGTGCCCGCCCGAAGGCGGGCACCGCTTGGTATTACTCGGCAGCCGGAGCTTCTTCGTCGGCCGCGTCGACCTTGCCGGTCTTGGCGGTGACGATGGCGTCGTCGTGGTCCTTGCCCAGCGCCAGGGCCGGGATTTCCACGCCCTTCGGCAGCTTGATGTTGGACAGGTACACCACGTCACCGGCGTTCAGGCCAGCCAGGTCGACGTCGATCGACTCCGGCAGGTCCTTCGGCAGGCAGGACACGGTCACTTCCTTCAGTTCGTGGGTGACCACGACGTCGGCAGCCTTGCCAGCCGGCGAGGTGTCTTCGTTGATGAAGTGCAGCGGCACGGAAGCGGTCAGCTTCTCGTTTTCGTTCACGCGCAGGAAGTCCAGGTGCATGATCAGCTGCTTGAACGGGTGGCGCTGCATGTCACGCAGCAGCACCTTCTGGATCTGGCCGTCCAGGTTCAGGTCCAGGATGGACGAGTAGAACCACTCGTTCTGCTGGGCCAGCCAGATGGCGTTGTGGTCCAGGCTGATGGCGACCGGCTTGGCGTCACCGCCGTACACGATGGCGGGGATCACACCAGCGTTACGCAGGCGGCGGCTCGCACCCTTACGCTGCTCTTCACGCTTGGTGACCTTGATTTCATGGGTCTTCGACATTTTCTTGCTACCAGTTGTTGCCTTGCCGGAATGGCTTGGCGGTTGAAAGGCACTTCCGCGACCAGAAGTACCCAGGGCCCCGCACGCCGTTGCCGACGGGCGGGAAAAACTTCACATCAATCCACGTACAGCGAGCTGACCGACTCACCGAAGGCGATGCGGCGCATCGTTTCGGCCAGCATTTCCGCCACGCTGAGCTGGCGGATCTTGCTGCACACGCGGGCTTCGTCGCGCAGCGGGATGGTGTCGGTCACCACCAGCTCATCGAGCTGGGAGTTGTTCAGGTTGTCCACGGCCGGGCCCGAGAGCACGGCGTGGGTGCAGTAAGCCGCCACCTTGAGCGCGCCGCGCGCCTTCAGCGCTGCAGCGGCCGCACACAGGGTGCCGGCGGTATCGACGATGTCATCGACCATCACGCAGGTCTTGCCTTCGACGTCACCGATGATGTTCATCACGGTGGAGACGTTGGCGCGCGGACGGCGCTTGTCGATGATCGCCAGATCGGCATCGTCCAGACGCTTGGCGACAGCGCGCGCACGCACCACACCACCCACGTCCGGGGACACCACGATCAGGTTTTCGGTGCCGTAGGCGCGCCAGATGTCGGCGAGCAGCAGCGGCGACGCATACACGTTGTCGACCGGCATGTCGAAGAACCCCTGGATCTGGTCCGCATGCAGGTCCACGGTGAGCACCCGGTCGGCCCCCACCGCGCTGAACATCTTGGCGGCCACCTTGGCGGTGATCGGCACGCGCGAGGAGCGCATGCGGCGATCCTGGCGCGAGTAGCCGAAGTACGGCACCACCGCGGTGACGCTGTTGACCGAGGCGCGCTTGAGCGCGTCGATCAGCACCAGCAGTTCCATCAGGTTCTCAGCGCTGGGTGCACAGGTCGGCTGGATCACGAACACGTCCTGCTTGCGGACGTTTTCCTCGATTTCGACCTGCACTTCACCGTCGGAGAAGCGCGACACCAACGCCTTGCCCGGCCGAACCCCCAGTTCCTTGCAGATGCTCTGCGCAAGGCGCTTGTTGGCGTTGCCGGAAAAAACCAGCAGGTTGGGGTGTTCTTGCATCATGTCGGTCTCGGGCGGGAGCTAGGGCGGAGAACTCGGCCGCGGGCACCCGTGAGTGTCTGCGGTGACAACACCGCGAAGCTCCAACCGGGCCCGCGCAGCATGCGCAGTAACCCGCAGCGGAACTCCGCGAGTGGCAGGGGCGGGAGGATTCGAACCTCCGAATGCCAGGATCAAAACCTGGTGCCTTGGGCCTCTTGGCGACGCCCCTGCATCAAAATCAATAACGCTCGAGTACATCAAGCAGTGGCGAGCGCTCCACGCCCGCAGCCACCCATGCCCGCAGTTCCTTCGGCAACTGCGCCAGGCCCTGCTCTGCAGCAGCGCGCGTGGCGAACTCGACGAAGCAACCGCTTCCCGACCCGGTGAGTCGTGCCCGGCCAATCCTGCTCAACGTCGCAAGCACTGCCTCCACGGCAGGTTCGCGACGGCGCAGTACCGGCTCGAACGCATTCCCGAGCAAAGACCCGGAAGCGAAGTCCGCTATTTTCGCCACTGGGGCGTCCCGCGTCAAATCCGGACTGCTGAAAAGTGCAGCGGTCGGCACGTGCACGCCAGGGTCGGCAATGACGTACCAGGCCGGATTCAGCTTCAGCGGGGTCAGCTGCTCCCCTACCCCCTCGGCCCAGGCATTGCGGCCGCGCACGAACACCGGCACGTCCGCCCCCAGCTGCAGGCCCAGCGCAGCCAGCGCCTCTTCGTCCAGCCCGGCACCCCACAGCTGGTTGAGGGCGCGCAGCACGGTGGCGGCGTCGGACGAGCCACCGCCGAAACCACCGCCAGCAGGAATGCGCTTTTCGACGACGATGTCGACACCTTGGCCGATGTTGGCACTTGATTTCAGCAGGAGTGCCGCACGCACGGCAAGGTCGTCGGCTTCTGCAACGCCCGCGACCGAACGGCCCTGACGACGCACCTGCCCGTCTTCACGCACCCGCAGGCCGATCCGGTCGCCCCAGTCGAGCAGGCGGAACACACTCTGCAGCAGGTGGTAGCCGTCGGCACGACGGCCGGTGATGTGCAGAAACAGGTTCAGCTTGGCCGGGGCCGGCCACCAGGACCAGCCAGCCTCGTTCAGCGTGTCCGGGTTCATGGCTGGGCCAGCGTCCAGCTGTCGACCAGCACGCGCACCTTGGCATCACCACTGACGGCCTCGATCCGACGCGGCAGCCCGGGTTGATCGCCCTGCGGCGGATACCAGTCCAGGTACTGGATGTCCCAGCCCATCTGGCGGACCCGACGCGGACGGCCTTCCCCATCGCGTTCAACCTGCTCCGCAGCAGCGGCATCGTCGGCGACCAGGCCACGCACCCAGTCCGGCAACTGGTTGACGGGAATGTCCCAGCCGGTGGCCTCCAGCAGCAGTTGCTGGGCGTCTTCACCCTCGCGCGGACCGCCGTCCAATCCCTCGAGGCGACCGCCCTCGTGGTGGCTGTCGCCGGTGAGGGTCCAGCTCTGCCGGGTCACCGGTGCGCTGAGTTCGATCACGTACTGCCGGTCCCGCTGCTGCCAGTCGATACGGCCATTGCCACCGTTGCGGCCCTTGTTGACGGCCACCCGGCCCTGGAAGGACCACGCCGGCTGCGCGCGCAGCGCGGCGACCCGCTCGTTTTCCGCCTGCTGCGCCGCCGGCGAGACGGTGTCGACCACCGCCGGTGCGGCCGGGGCCTTGCGCGTTTCCATCGAAACACAGGCCGACAGCGCGAGCGACAGCGCCGCAACGGCACCGACCTTGAAGTAATGCAGAGTCATACGCCAAATGTCTCGATCACGCGCTGCAGTGCGCGGTTGTCAGGGTCCAGCTTGCGGGCTTCGTCGAAGAAATGCCGGGCTTCGTCCTTGCGCCCCAGCACCCACAGCACTTCACCCACGTGGGCGGCAATCTCGGCGTCCTTGGCCAGGGTCCAGGCACGGCGCAGCTGCACCAGCGCTTCTTCCTTGCGACCCAGCCGGTACAGTACCCAGCCGTAGCTGTCGATGATGGCGGCATTGTCCGGTTCGGCCACGCGTGCACGGTCGATCAGCTCCAGCGCTTCCTGGTAGCGGGTGGTGCGATCGGCCAGGGTGTAGCCCAGCGCGTTGAGCGCGGCCACATTCTCTGGCTCGGTCACCAGAATCTTGCGCAGGTCCGCTTCGGCACGCGGCACGTCGTCGCGGCGTTCCCAGGCCAGCGCGCGGGCGTACAGCAGGCCGTTTTCGTCCGGGTAGGCGGCCAGGCCGCGGGCCAGGGCGTCCAGTTCGCCGGGCAGGTCGTTGTCGCGCTGGCGCAGTTCCGCCTCCAGCAGATACGCATCGCGGCGGGCTTCGTCATCAATGGTGGCATCGGACTGAATCGCCCGGACCTCGCTGAAGGCCAGCGCGGTGCGCCCCACCAGATACTGCGCATTGGCGGCGCGCAGGCGGGCCTCGGTCAGCTCTTCACCGCCGGGCACGCTGTGGTACCAGTCCACCGCCTCGGCCGGCCGCTTCAGATACTCGGCGATCTTGCCCAGCAGCAGGCGCTGCGCGGGATCGGGCTTGTTGGCCTGGCGCGACAGCTCGGCGTACAGCGTCGAGAGCGCGGCGTCGTCCTTTTCCTTGGCCAGCAGAGAGGCGCGCATGCCCCAGGTCTGCACGTCCTGCGGCCCCACCGCCAGCAGGCGCTCGGCGGCACGCGCGTCGCCCATGGCGTCATAGGCAATGGCCACGGCGTTGCGCAGCTCGGGATCCTGCCGCGCCTTGGGCTCCACCGCCTTCAGTGCCGCCAGTGCCTCGTCACGGCGACCGGCCTGGAACATCTGGCTGGCATTGAGCAGGGCCACGCGCGGCTCGCCCGGGAATCGGCGGACCACTTCATCGATCATGCGCCGGGCCAGCACGGGCTGGTCCATGCGCATGGCCAGCCGCCCGAATTCCTGCCAGGCGTCGAGCTGATCGGGAATCGCATTGGCGTCGACGAGCTCCCCCAGCACCTTGGCCGAAACCGCCGGGTCACGTCCGCCGCCCACCAGTGCGGCCAGCGCGAAGCGCCAACCGCGGGGGTCCGGGTCGGCCAGCAGCGCGGTCAGCTCGGTACGCGCCGCCTTGAGCTCACCGGTGCGCAGGTCCAGTGCGGCCGCACTGCTGCGCAGCGCCAGGCCGCGCGGCGCGCGCGCCTCCCACAGCTTCAGGGCCTTGGCGGCACGGACGTCGTCGTTGGCCAGCATGGCGATGCGGGTCGCCCGCTCGGCCAGGCCCGCGTCGTCGCGCCCGGCCTCGGCCGCCTCCAGGTACCAGCGCGCGGCCTCCGGCAGCTTGCCGGCCTGCAGGGCGAACTCGCCGGCCATCACCGGGGTCAGGGGGGCGGGTTCGGCCAGCGGGGCAGCGCCCGGTTCCTGGTTCAGCCGGGCAGCGCCCGGCGCTACGTCCGCCGCGAAGGCTCCGCTGGCGGCCAGGGACAGCAGCAGAACACTGGAGATGCGAATCAATGCGGGCATCGGGGGCTTATGGCCTTAAAATGGCGACTTGAATGGCCAGCAGCTTATCGCAAGCAACTGAACAATGACCCTGTGGGTGCTCGGACTGAATCACCAGACCGCGCCAGTGGAGCTGCGCGAACGCGCCTCTTTTGGCGGCGATGCGCTGCCCCGGGCGCTGGCGTCGCTGCGCGACACCCCGCAGGTGGCCGAAGCCGTGCTGCTGTCCACCTGCAACCGCACCGAGCTGTACGCGGTCGCCGAATCCGGTGACGCGCTGGCGCAGTGGCTGGAAAGCCATGCCGGCCAGTTGCAGGGCTATCTGTACCAGCATGCCGACGCCGACGCGGTGCGCCACCTGTTCCGGGTCGCCACCGGACTGGACTCCATGGTGCTGGGCGAACCGCAGATCCTGGGCCAGGTGAAGGATGCCTGGGCGGTCGCGCGCGACAACGGCCTGCTTGGCCAGCGCCTGGACCGGCTGTTCCAGCAGACCTTCTCGGTAGCCAAACGTGCCCGCACCGATACCCGGGTCGGGGCCAACCCGATCTCGGTCGCCTCCACGGCCGTGCGCCTGGCGCAGAACTCGTTCGCGCGGCTGGAGGATTCCACCGTGCTGCTGGTCGGTGCCGGCGAAACCATCGAGCTGGCGGCCCGTCACCTCAGCGAAGGCCGCGTGCGTCGCCTGCTGATCGCCAACCGCACCCTGGCCCACGCGCAGGAACTGGCCAGCCGCCATGGCGGCGTGGCGCTGCCGCTGACCGAACTGGAGCGCCACCTCGGCGAGGCCGACGTGGTGTTCTCGGCCACGGCCGCGCGCGAACCGGTGATCACCCGCGCGCAGGTCGCCGCAGCGCTGAAGACCCGCAAGCACAAGCCGATGCTGCTGTTCGACCTGGCCGTGCCGCGCGATATCGAAGCGGCCGTGGGTGACCTGCAGGACGCCTTCCTGTACACCGTCGACGACCTGGAGCGTGCGGTGGAGGACAACCGCCGCAGCCGCCGCGAGGCCGCCGCCGAAGCGGAAGCGATCATTGAACTGCAGGTCGCGCGTTTCGTCGAAACGCTGCAGGCCAGCGCCCACCAGGCTCCATTGCGGCAGCTGCGCGCCTACGGCGAAGCGACCCGCACCGAGATGCTGGACAAGGCGCGGCAGCAGCTGGCCAATGGCAAATCCGCTGAAGAAGTACTGGAGCTGCTGGCGCACGGGCTGACCAACCGCCTGCTGCACCCGCCCACCGCGGCCCTGCGCGCCGCCGCGCTGAGCGGCGATACTGAACTGACCCGCGCCGCCGAGCGCCTGTTCCCGGCCAAGCCGGGGTATCAACACCCTGTTGTGAGGAACGATGACGCCGACCCTGCGCCGTAAGCTGGAAGCCCTGGCCGAGCGCCGCGAGGAACTTGAACGCCTGTTGGCCGACCCTGCGGTGGTCAACGACAACGAGCGTTTCCGCAACTTCTCGCGCGAATTCGCGCAGCTGGAACCGGTGGCGACCGCGCTGGCAGAGGAGGCGCGTGCCAAGGCCGACCTGGCCGCCGCCGAGGCGATGCGGGCCGACCCGGACCTGCGCGAACTGGCCGACGAGGAAATCGCCGCCGCGCAGCAGCGCCTGCAGGATCTCGACGGTGCGCTGGCCCTGCTGCTGGTGCCGCGCGACCCGCGCGATGACGGCAACCTGTTCCTGGAAGTGCGCGCCGGCACCGGCGGCGACGAAGCCGCCATCTTCGCCGGCGACCTGTTCCGGATGTACGCGCGCTTTGCCGAGCGCCAGGGCTGGAAGGTCGAAGTCGAATCGGACAACCCCGGCGAACACGGCGGCTACAAGGAAATCGTCGCGCGCGTGGTCGGTCGCGGCGCGTTCTCCAAACTGAAGTTCGAATCGGGCACGCATCGCGTGCAGCGCGTGCCGGCCACGGAATCGCAGGGCCGCATCCATACCTCGGCGGCCACGGTGGCGATCATCCCGGAAGTCGACGACGTCGACGAGGTGGTGATCAATCCGGCCGATCTGAAGGTGGACACCTTCCGCTCCTCCGGTGCGGGCGGCCAGCACGTCAACAAGACCGAATCGGCCATCCGCATCACCCACGTCCCGACCGGCGTGGTGGTGGAATGCCAGACCGAACGCAGCCAGCATGCCAACCGCGACAAGGCGATGAAGCGTCTGAAGGCGCAGCTGCTGGACACCGAACGCAGCAAGCAGGCCGCCGCGCAGGCCGAGAGCCGTCGCCTGCAGGTCGGCAGCGGCGACCGCAGCCAGCGCATCCGCACCTACAGCTTCCCGCAGGGACGGATCACCGACCACCGCGTCGAAGGCCTGACCCTGTACGACCTGCCCAACATCATGACCGGCGACCTGGACGCACTGGTCAACCGCCTCAGCCACGAGCACCAGGCCGACGAACTGGCCCGGCTGTCCGAAGGCTGACCGGTGTCGGCCTGGCAGCAGCGTCAACAGTTGCAGCAGGCGCTTTCGCGCCAGCCCGGCGACTTCGTGGCCTGGGTGATGCTGGCCGACCTGGAGCTGGAAGCCGGCGACATCGCCGCCGGCGAGCAGGCCGCCCGGCGCGCCCTGCAACTGCGCCCCAACCATCCTGAAGCGCTGGCACGGCTGGGCCGGGTGGCCTGGATGGCCGGGGCGCATGCCGATGCGGCCAAGCTGCTCGGCACGGCCTCGGCACTGGCACCGGAGCACCCAGGCATCGCGCTGTGGCTGGGCCATGCACTGGAGGATGCCGACGACGCCGAAGGGGCTGCGGCCGCCTACCGGCGCGCGCACACGTTGCTGCCCGGTGAACCCTACATCGCTGCGCAGCGTTTGGCCTGGCAGCGCAAGCTGTGCGACTGGCAGGACCTGGACCGCTTGGCCGCGCAGGTGCGTGACGCGGTCGCGGCCGGTAACGGCGTGGTGGAGCCGTTTGCATTCTTGAGCGAAGACGCCAGCGCCGCTGAGCAGCTGCGCTGCGCGCGCACTCGCGCTGCCGCCATTGCCGGCGGGCTGCGTCCGCTGCCGCCGGCACAGGTGCGCGAACGCGGCCCGCTGCGGATCGGTGCACTGTCCAACGGCTTTGGTGCGCATCCGACCGGCCTGTTGACCGTGGCGCTGTTCGAACAGCTGCAGAACGACCCTCATCTTCAGCTGCACCTGTTCGCACTCAACCGCGACGACGGCAGCCGCATCCGCCAGCGCCTGCAGCAGGCCACCACGCTGCACGATGTTGCCGGCCTGCGTCATGCCGACACCGCCGCGCGCATCCGCGCCCAGGGCATCGATGTGCTGCTGGACCTGCGTGGCTGGGGCGGCGGCGGCACACCGGAAGTCCTGGCGCTACGCCCGGCCCCGCTGCAGATCAACTGGCTGGCCTACCCAGGTACCTCGGGCGCGCCTTGGCTGGACGCGGTGATCGGCGATACCTACGCCCTGCCGCCCAATCTGGAACCACACTACAGCGAACGTGTGCTGCGCCTGCCACGCGCGTTCCAGCCCTCCGACAACACCCGCGTGCTGGAACCGGCTCCGGATCGCGCGGCCTGCGGTCTGCCCGAACAGGGCGTGGTGTTCTGCTGCTTCAACAACAGCTACAAGCTCAACCCGCGCAGCATGCAGCGCGCGTTCGCGGTACTGCAGGCGGTACCCGGGAGCGTGCTGTGGCTGCTGTCCGGCCCGGGCCAGGCGGATGCACGACTGCGCGCGGCGGCCGCAGCGGCAGGGCTGGAGCCGGCACGGCTGGTGTTCATGGCCAAGCTGCCCCACCCCCAGTACCTGGCGCGTTACGCGCTGGCCGACCTGTTCCTGGACACGAATCCCTACAACGCCCACACCACCGCCTCCGATGCCCTGTGGGCCGGGTGCCCGGTGCTGACCTGCCCCGGCGAGACGTTTGCGTCACGGGTCGCTGGCAGCCTGAACCATCATCTGGGCCTGGAGCGGATGAATGTCGCTGATGATGCGGCGTTCATTGCCATGGCCAGTGCACTGGGGAATGATCCCGCGGCACGGGTGGCGCTGCGCGCGGAACTGGCGTTGGCGCGTGAGCGGAGCGGTGTGTTTGACATGGCGGGTTTTGCCAGCGATTTGTCAGCGCTTCTGCAATCGTTCGCCCGTGAGCATGGCCGGCAAGGCATCTAGCCGGTAGCGCCGGCCGTTGGCCGGCCCACGGACCGCCTGGGCCGGCCAACGGC
>NZ_JASCOZ010000095.1 GCF_029960115.1 Stenotrophomonas sp. PS02289 | reverse complement strand
CCGTCAACATCATATGTCGGGTTGAGGGTGGGGCAAGGTGCCCGGTTGCCGCACCCCCGGGGGGGTGCCGACCAACGGTCGGCACCTACCCGTGATGCGCGGTACCTGTCACCAATGGCCCAGGACTTTCCACCATGCGACACCCACGGTGGCGAACACCAGCAGCTCGAACACGCACATCACGAACCCGACCCGCCACCACGTGCCCAAGGTGACGTAGCCGCTGCCGAAGATGATCGGCGAGGTGCCGGTGGCGTAGTGGGTCAGCGTCATCATGATCGCCGAGCCGGCGGTCATCATCAGCATGAAGGGAATCACGTAGTCGGCCGGAATCAACAGCGCGCCCACGCCCAGGAAGGCCAGCAGCATCGCGCTGATATGTGCGGTGGTACTGGCAAACAAGTAATGCGAGAACACAAACGCCAGCACCAGCACCGCGGCAATGGCCTGCCAACCCATGCCGCTGGCGACGATGGCATTCTTCATGCCCTCCGAGAACCAGGTGATCACGCCGAGCTTGTTCAGCTGTTCGGCCATCATCACCAGCGCGCCGAACCAGATCAGTGTGTCCCAGGCGCTCTTTTCAGAGAGCACGTCATCCCAGTCGATGGTGCCGGTGATGATCAGCACGAACAGCCCCAGGAACGCGACCACCGTGGGGTCCAGGGTGAAGGCAGGGCCGAAGATCATGGCGGGAATGTTGGCCCACAGCACCAGCAGCAGGCCGAAGGTCCCCATCATGACCTTTTCCTTGCCGCTGAGCGGGCCCATCTGCTGCAATTCGCCCTTGGCGAAATCCACGGCGTTCGGCGTGTGTTTCAGTTCTGGTGGCGACAACAGGTAGACCACCAGCGGCATCAGCAGCAGGCACACCAGCCCCGGCAACAGCATGCACAACGCCCAGGTGGTCCAGCTCAGGTGGAACTGCTGGTTGGTCGCCTTGGCCACGAAATCCACCACCAGCGGATTCGGTGCCGTGGCGGTGAGGAACATCGCCGAGGTGATCGGGTTGGCGTGGTAATTCACCAGCGCCAGATAGGTGCCGACCTTGCCCTGGGTACCCTTGGCCGGGTCAGATTCAAAGGCATTGGCGATCGAGCGCATGATCGGGTGCACGATGCCGCCGCCGCGCGCCGTGTTGCTGGGCGTGAACGGGGCCAGCACCAGTTCGCAGACCGTCAGCCCGTAACCGATGCCGACCGTGCGCTTGCCGAGCAGGGCGATGAACATCAGGCCGATGCGGCTGCCCAACCCGGTTTTCTTCAGTCCGCGCGAGATCAGGATGGCGACCACGATCAACCAGATCAGCGGGCTGGCGAAGCTGCTCAGTGCATCGGTGATCGCGCCCTTGGACGAGGTGTTCGTCACCTGGGAAAGCGAGACGATGACGATGGCCATCATCGCCATCACGCCGATCGGCATCACCTTCAGGATGATCGCCACGATCGTGGTCAGGAAGATTGCCACCAGCCCCCACGCCTTGGGGGTGAGGCCGTCTGGGCAGGGCAGCAGCAACAGGGTGAACAGCACTGCGGTGGTGATCAGCGCCGGTACCAGGCGGAACGGAACGGCGTTGTTGAAGTAGCGGAACAGGGCCTTGAGCGAGGCAAGCATGGTGGGGTCCAGATTGCCGGGCAGCGCCCGGCGCTACGAGGAGGCCGCCGGATTACCGGGGCGGTAACTGGCGCAGGTTCTGCAGGCGCTGCAGCATCAGTTCGGCGTGCAGCCTGGCGTAGCCGTCATCGGTGAAGTCCTGCGCCATCGGCGAACTGGCGGCCTGGCGGGCAGCGTCGGCACGGGCCTTGTCCAGGTCTTCGCCGCGCAGGGCCAGGTCGGCCAGCACGATCACCTTGCCGGGCTGCACTTCGACATAGCCGCCGGACACGTACACGTGCAGTGGCGGCTCGCTGCTGGCTGGAAACACCGAGACCATGCCTTCGCGCAGGGTGCTCAGCAGGGGCGCGTGGCGGGCCATCACGCCGAAACGCCCTTCACTGCCGGGCAGGCTGACTTCACGGACCTCACCGCTCCAGAGTTCGCCCATCAGGCTGATGATCTGCAGGTCGATGGCGTGGGCGTCGCCCAGTTGTGGGGGCAGGGGAGTGGATTGCATGGTGCGCGTCCTTGGGGGAGGAGTGGGTCCAGCCTACCGATCTTGGCGCGCGCAGGGGTTGATCGACGTCAATGTGTGGAAAGTTGGTGTGTGACGACAAATGAGAGCTGTTATCATTTGCGCACATAGCCACGCCGATGCCTGCATTGGCCCAGCCGAATTGTTCCGTCGCTCCGCTTCACGCGGGGCGCGTTCCTTCCTGTTCGGCTGTGGTGCGTGATGCGTTCAACTCCCTCTGTTCCTGGCTTGCCTGCGCTGGTGTTCGCGGCCCTGGCGGGCACGATGGCCATGATGTCGTTCGTGGCGGTGGTCGGTCCGGTGGTGCGCCTGCTCGGCTTGTCCGAATGGCACGCGGGGTTGTCGGTCACGGCGGCGGGGGTGTTATGGATGCTCTCCGCACGCCCCTGGGGTGGGCTCAGCGACCGGATCGGTCGCAAGCGCGTGCTGGTGATCGCGCTGTTGGCTTATGCGCTGATCTATATCGTGATGGCGGTGTTCGTGGACACCGCGCTGCGCTCGCCGCCGGCGGTGTGGCTGTCGGTGCTGGCGCTGGTGGGCACACGTGCGCTGGTGGGGCTGTTCTATGCCGCCGTCCCGCCGACCGCCGCAGCGCTGGTGGCCGATGCAGCGCCCCCCGGCGAACGCGCCGGCGTGATGGCCAAGCTGGGAAGCGCCAATGCGCTGGGCATGGTGGTGGGCCCGGCCGCCGCTGGCTGGGTGGCTTACCAGAATCTGTCGTTGACCCTCTATCTGGCCGCGCTGCTGCCACTGCTGTCGCTGGGGGCGGTCGCATGGGGCCTGCCGTCGGCCACGCCACCGGCAGCCACTCCAGACCGCCCGCGCAGCCGGCTGGCGTGGCATGACGCACGACTGCGGCTGCCGGTACTGGCGGTGTTTCTGGCGATGATCTCGGTGACCATCGCGCAGGTGACGGTCGGCTTCTTCGCCATTGACCGCTTGCGCTTGAGTCCGGCCGACGGCGCACGCATGGCCGGGCTGGCACTGACCGCAGTGGGTGTCGGGCTGATCCTGGCGCAGATCGGCGTGATGAAACTCAAGGGCGTGCCGCCACGGCGCTGGATCGCCATTGGCGCGCTGATCTCGGGCGTGGGCTTCGCCTCGGTGTCGCTGGTGCAGGTGCCGTGGCAGCTGCTGGCGACCTACGCGCTGGCCGCCTTCGGCATGGGTTTCGTGTTCCCCTCGTTCCAGGCGCTGGCCGCCGATTCGGTGGACGCACATGAGCAGGGGGCGGCTGCCGGTGCGGTAGCCTCGGTGCAGGGTCTGGGCATGGTGATCGGGCCGATGGTCGGCACCCTGCTGTATCGGGTGGCACCGCCCCTGCCTTACCTGCTGGTGGGGGTGCTGCTGCTGGCGCTGTCGGTTGCTGCGGCACTGCATGCGAGGCGCGCGCCATGAGTGAGGCTTTGTACGCCACCAGCGCGAACGACGACGCATTCGGGGGCATCGAACTGGACGAGGCCGCGCCGGGTTTTCTGCTGCGCACGGGCACGCGCACGCTGGATGCCCGTGGCTGCCGCGCGATGCTGCCTGCCGGTGGCACCGCGACGTTGCCGGCGCGGGTGAGCGCCTTCTTCAACGCCGCTCCGACCGGCCTGCCGCTGCTGGTGGGCGCGCTGCCGTTCGATCCGACGGCACTGGATGCGCTGTACCAGCCGGTTTCGTTGCTGACGGCGTTACCGTCCCACCCGCATCCCACGCCCGCTTTCGTCGGTGACATCCGCAGCGAACCGTCCCCGGAGACGTATGCCAATGCGGTGGAACGGGCCCTGGAGACGCTGGACAACCCGTATACGCCGTTGCGCAAGGTGGTGCTGGCCCGCAGCCTGCACGTCAGCGCCACCGGGGCGATTGACCCGCATGCGTTGGCGCTGCGCCTCGGCCAGGACGCCGGCGTGGCTCCGTTCGTCGCGGCGCTGCCCGAGGACCCGAGCCGGCCGCCGGCGTGGCTGGTCGGTGCCAGTCCGGAACTGCTGGTGTCGCGGCAGGGACTGCGGGTGTGCTCGCATCCGTTGGCCGGCTCGGCCCGTCGCAGCGCGGATCCGACCGAAGACGCGGCCGCCGCGCAGGCGCTGCTGGGCTCGGCCAAGGATCATGACGAGCACCGGTATGTGGTCGAGGCGATTGTCGAAGCGCTCACGCCCTGGTGCCGCGACATCCGCGCGCCGCAGCGGCCGGAACTGCATTCCACCGCCAGCATGTGGCATCTGGGCACGCGCATTGAAGCCACGCTGCGCGACCCGTCCACGCCGGTGGCCGAGCTGCTGGCGGCGCTGCATCCCACCCCGGCGGTCTGTGGCACCCCGCGTGACGATGCGATGTACAGCATTCGCCGGCTCGAACCGAATCCCCGTGGCTTCTACGCCGGTGCCGTGGGCTGGATGGACGCTGACGGCGATGGCGAATGGTATGTGGCGATCCGCTGTGCGCGCGTGCAGGGCGCGCAGGCGCAGGTGTTCGCGGGCGCGGGCATTGTGTCCGGTTCGCAGCCTGCGCTGGAAGTCGCCGAAACCGCTGCCAAATTTGGTGCACTGTTGACCGCCCTCGGGGTCGGCAGCGCGCCGTCAATGGGAACAGATTCATGATGATGCACTCCAATGACGCGCACGCGCGCCTGCCACTGGCGCAGACCTGGCCGGCGGCACGCGTGGCGCGTTACCGCGCTGCCGGCTACTGGCGGGGCGAAACCCTGCCGGGCATGTTGCGCGAACGTGCCGCGACGTACGCCGATGACCTCGCGGTGATCGGCGGTGAGGTGCGGCTGACCTATGCGCAGCTCTGGCAGTACGCCGGGCGCATCGGGGCCGGTCTGCTGGCGTGCGGGCTGCACCCGGGTGACCGGGTGGTGGTGCAGCTGGGCAACACCGCCGATTTCATCGCGGTGGTGTTCGGGCTGTTCCGCGCCGGTCTGATTCCGGTGTATGCCTTGCCGGCGCATCGGTTCACCGAAGTCAGCCACGTGCTGGACAAAGCCCAGGCCAGCGCCTACATCGCCAGCGCGCAGTACGAAGGCTTCGACTACCGCACGCTGGCACGCGAACTGCAGGCCGCGCGGCCCGCGTTGCAGCACGTGCTGATCAGCGGCGAGGGTGAGGAATTCGCCACCGTGGCGTCGCTGGAAGGGGACGCGACCACGCTGCCGTCCGACCCGGACCCGCAGTCGGTGGCTTTCCTGCAGCTGTCCGGTGGCAGCACCGGTCTGTCCAAGCTGATTCCGCGCACCCACGACGATTACCTGTATTCGGTGCGTGCCAGCAACGAGATCTGCGCGATCAATCGAAGCACGGTGTACATGGTCGCGCTGCCCGCGGCCCACAACTTCCCGATGAGCTCGCCTGGCTTCCTTGGCGCGTTGTATGCCGGCGCGCGGGTCGTGCTGAGCCCGGGTCCGGGTCCGGACGCGGCGTTCCCGCTGATCGCGCGCGAGCAGGTGAGCTGCGTGGGGCTGGTGCCACCGCTGGCGCTGTTGTGGGCGCAGGCGGCCCCGTCCAGCGCGCACGATCTGTCCAGCCTGAAGGTGATGCAGGTCGGCGGAGCCAAGCTGGTACCGGAAGCCGCGCGCCGCGTGGTGGATGGGCTGGGCTGCCGGTTGCAGCAGGTGTTCGGCATGGCCGAGGGGCTGGTCAACTACACCCGTCTGCATGATGCCGAAGACATCGTGCTGGGCACGCAGGGACGGCCGATTTCGCCGGACGACGAGGTGCTGGTGCTGGACGACCATGGGCACCCGGTGGCCCCGGGCGAAGTAGGGCATCTGCTTACGCGCGGCCCATACACCATCGGGTCGTATCACAACGACCCGGGTGCCAATGCGCGTTCGTTCACCGAAGACGGCTTCTACCGCACCGGCGACCGCGTGCAGCAGCTGCCGGGGGGCTATCTGGTGGTGCAGGGGCGTGCCGGTGACCACATCAACCGTGCGGGCGAGAAAATCTCCGCCGAGGAAATCGAGGACCATCTGCTCGCCCACAGTGCTGTGTTCGATGCGGCGGTGGTCTCGATTCCGGATCCCTACCTGGGCGAGCGCAGCTGTGCCTTTGTGATCGCCCAGGGCGAAGCGCCCACCGCCGCCCAGCTCAAGGCCTGGGTACGCGGGCGTGGCGTGGCCGCGTTCAAGGTGCCTGACCAGGTCGTGTTCGTGCCAGCGTTCGGCACCACCGCCGTGGGTAAGATCAGCCGTCGCGAGCTGCGTGCGCAGCTGCGCGACCATCATCTGCAACAGACTGGAGAACCGCGCTGATGGCGCTGCCGAAAATCGCTCCCTATCCGCTGCCGGTTGCAGCGGAACTGCCTGCGCCGCGTGGACCGTGGACGCTGAAACCTGAGCGCGCCGCGCTGCTGGTGCATGACATGCAGCAGTACTTCCTGGCCGCATTCGCCGCCGATGCCAGCCCCCTGGCCCCCGCCATTGCCAACATCGCCCGCCTGCTGCAGCACTGCCGCCAGCGCGGTATTCCGGTGTTCTACACCGCGCAGCGCGGCAACCAGGACCGCCGCGACCGCGGCTTGCAGGCCGACCTGTGGGGGCCGGGCATGCAGGCCATTGCCGAACACGAAACCATCATCGACGCGTTGGCTCCGGTAGCCGGCGACCACGTGCTGGTGAAGCACCGCTACAGCGCGTTCCAGCGCAGCAACCTGGAAACGATGATGCGTGCGCGTGGCCGCGACCAGCTGCTGGTGACCGGCGTCTACGCGCACATCGGCTGCGCTGCCACGGTGAGTGAGGCGTTCCAGCGGGATATCGAAGCCTTCATCGCCGCCGATGCGGTGGCCGATTTCTCGCGCGCCGACCACGACCTGGCGCTGCACTGGATCGCCCGCACCACCGGCGTGCCGTTGACCACCGACACCCTGTTGGAGCAACTGGCATGACCACCGATACGACCCCGCTGACCCTCGAGCGCATGCGCGCCGACATCGCCGGCATGCTCGGCGAAACCCCCGACGTGGTGGGTGACGACGATCACCTGATGGACCTGGGGTTGGATTCGATGCGTGTGCTCGGCCTGGTGCTGGCCTGGGGCAACACCGGCATTCCGCTGGAGTTCGGTCATCTGGCCGAGCACACCACGCTGCGCGCATGGTGGAACGTGGTGCAGCGCCTGCAGGGTCTCACCCCGGCATGAGCGGACATGCGGTCGCTGCCGCCGAGGACGCGGTGCGCCGGCATGCCTTGAGCGAGGCACAGACCGGTCTGTGGTACGCGCAGCGACTGGCGGCCGCACCGGCGGCGTTCAACACCGCACATGCGGTGTGGTTCGACGGCGTGTTGGACATCGCGCGCTTCGTGACCGCCGCGGACCAGATGGCGGTGGAGGCGGGTGCGCTGGCGCTGCGCTTTGCCGAGCGTGCCGATGGCCTGCCGGAGCAGTGGCTCGACCTCGCGCATGTGCCGCGCCTGCAGGTGGTGGACCTGTCCAGCACAGCGGACCCGGCGCAGGCGGCGCGTGATGCGATGGACCGGGACCGGCTGACCCCGGCGGACCCGCAGCGCGATCGTATCGCGCAGCAGCGCTTGTTCGTGCTGGGCCCGCAGCAGCATGTCTGGTACCTGCGGGTGCATCACCTGGCCACCGATGGTTACGGCATGGCGCTGCTGGGCGAGCGCCTCTGTGCGCTGTATGCCGGGGAGCTGGCGCAGGCGACCCTGCAGCCCTGGTCGCCGGTACTGGACGAGGACGCTGCCTACCGCAGCAGCGAGCGGCGCAGTGCCGACGCGGCGTGGTGGCAGACCTACCTGTCCGATGCGGTGCCGGCGGAGGCGGGCAGCGCGGCCCCGCCAGCGGCGGATGCGTTGCGCGGTGTCTGGCCGGTGCCGACGGACCTGTGTGCCGCGCTGCACGCCGCTGCCGCGCAGATCGGCCAACCGTGGCCGGACCTGCTGACCGCGCTGGTCGCGGCCTATTGCCAGCGCATGACCGCACAGGACGAAGCGGTGCTGGGCGTGCCCAGCATGGGGCGGTTGGGCAGCGTATCGGCGCGGGTGCCCGCGATGGTGATGAACGTGCTGCCGTTGCGCACACGTGCACGTGACCAGGACACCGTGGAAGCTTACCTGCGCGAGACCGTGCGCGACCTGGTGCGTGGACGTCGACATGGCCGCTACCGCGGCGAGCAGTTGCGTCGCGACCTGGGGTGGGTCGGCCGCCAGCATCGCCTGCATGGGCCGCTGGTGAACGTGCAACCGTTCTATCGGCCGTTACCGTGGCAGGGGGCCAAGGCGACGCTGGAGATTCTGGGGACCGGGCCGGTCGACGAGATCACCTTCGGCTTCCGTGGCGATGCCGTGCCCGGCCTGCAGCTGGAGATCGAGGCGAACCCGGCTCTGTTCGACCGCATCGCGATGGCGGCGCATGCCGCGCGCCTTCCGCATTTCGTGGCACAGGCGCTGCGCGTGCTGGGCGAGGGGGGCTGCATGGGGGACATCCCGCTGGCCACCCAGGACGAGGTGCAGCACTGGCTGCATGCAGTCAACGCCACCACGCATGCGGTCGATGATGTTTCGCTGACGGCGCTGTTGCTGGCGCAGATGCAGGCCACGCCGGATGCCAACGCGCTGGAATTCGAGGGCGAGTCGCTCAGCTACGCGGCACTGGAGGCGCGCAGCCGGGCGCTGGCGTTGCAGTTGCGCGCGTGTGGCGTGGCGCGTGAGAGTCGCGTGGTGGTGGCGCTGCCGCGTTCGCTGTCGCTGCTGGTGGCGCTGGTGGCGGTGCTGCGGGCAGGCGCGGCTTACCTGCCGGTGGATCTGTCGCATCCGGATGCGCGCCTGCGTCGGGTGCTGGAAATTGGCCAACCGGTCTGCGTGCTCGCCGAAGCGGAGGCCGCAGCGCGCTTCGGCGGGCTGCCCGTGCTGACCCCGGCGGACTGGGCGGAGCACGCATCGGACGCGCTGCCTGACACCGTGCAGCCTGCAGACGCGGCCTATGTGATTTTCACCTCCGGCTCCACCGGTGAACCCAAGGGCGTGCTGGTGGAGCACCGCGCCATCGTCAATCGTCTGCAGTGGATGCGGCATCACTACGGCTTCGGGGCCGCCGAGCGGGTTTTGCAGAAGACGCCGGCCACCTTCGATGTGTCGGTGTGGGAGTTCTTCCTGCCGTTGATCAGCGGTGGCACGCTGGTGATCGCGGCCCCTGAGGTACATCGCGACCCGCAGGCGCTGGCGCGGCTGATCCGCAGCGCCCGGATCAGCACGCTGCACTTCGTGCCCTCGATGCTGGACGCCTTCCTGGCCGTGCCGGAATCGCAGGGGCTTTCGCTGCGCCAGGTGTTCACCAGCGGCGAAGCGCTGGAGGCGTCGTTGCGCGACCGTTTCCATGCGCGCATGCAGGCACAGCTGCACAACCTGTATGGCCCCACCGAGGCGGCCGTGGATGTGAGCTGGTGGCCGGCCAGCGCCGAGGACACCTCGCAGCCGGTACCGATCGGCTACCCGGTCTGGAACACCCGTCTTTACGTGCTGGATGCACAGCTGCGCGCGGTGCCCGACGGCGTGCCCGGTGATCTGTATCTGGGCGGGGTGCAGCTGGCACGCGGCTACCTGGGGCGTGATGACTTGACCGCCGAACGCTTCATCGACGACCCGCATGTACCGGGTGCGCGGATGTACCGCACTGGCGACCGGGCACGCTGGCGTCGCGACGGTGCCGTGGAATACCTGGGGCGCAGCGACCACCAGGTGAAGCTGCGCGGTCTGCGCATCGAGCTGGGTGAGATCGAGGCCGTCCTGCGTGCGGTTCCGGCGGTCGCCCGGGTGGCGGTGCTGCTGCGCGAGGCAATGCTGGTGGCCTATGTCTCTGGCACCGCCCTCGACCCCGCGGCCCTGCGCCAGCACGCGATGCAGCAACTGCCTGATTACATGGTGCCGTCAGCCTTCGTGACCGTCGATCACTGGCCGGTCACCGCCAATGGAAAGCTGGATCGTGACGCGCTGCCTGCGCCGCCGATGCAGGTGGCGGCAGGGCGCGCCCCGGCGACGGACAGCGAACGTGTGCTGGCGCGGTTGTTCGCGCAGGTGCTGGCGTTGTCCGCCCCGGTGGACGCGGACGCGGACTTCTTCGCGCTGGGCGGTGATTCGCTGAGTGCGGTGCGGCTGCTGCTGGAGATCCAACAGCACTGGGCGCAGGACCCGGGTCTGGGCAGCGTGTTCGAGCACCCCACGGTTGCCGCGCTGGCCGCGCGTCTGGATGCGCCGGCGGCGGAAACCGATCACGGTCTGGGTCCGCTGATCACCCTGGCCCAGGGCGAAGCGGGCAGGGCACCATTGTTCGTGATCCATCCCGCCGGCGGCATTGCCTGGAATTACCGCGAGCTGGCCAATGCGCTGCGGCCTGCGCGCCCGGTGCTCGGTCTGCAGTCGCCGGTACTCGACCCTGCTGCACCGCTGCCGCACAGCATTGACGCGCTGGCAGCGCAGTACGCCGCACGCATCGTCGAACGGCAACCGCAGGGGCCGGTGCATCTGCTCGGCTGGTCGGTCGGCGGCATCATCGCCCAGGCCATTGCCGTGCATCTGCAGTCGCAGGGCCGCGCGGTGGGTGCACTGGTGCTGCTGGATGCCTATCCCGCTGAATGCTGGCGGGCAGAGCCCGAACCGAACCCGGTGGCGGCGTTGCGGGCGCTGCTGGCCATTGCCGGCTACGACCCGGACGGTCATCCGGAACTGGACAGCCGCGAGCGCATCGTGAACTTCCTGCGTCGCGGCGACAGTGCCTTGGGCCATCTGCCGGACGCCGTGCTGGACGGCGTGGTCCGCGCGGTGACCGGTACCAACCGGCTGATCCGTGAGCATCACCATCGCCACTACGATGGCGCGCTGGTGCATGTGCGTGCGGCGCGCGACCATGTGCAGCGTCCGCAGCTGCAGTCATCGCTGTGGCAGGTGCACGCGACCCGCGTGGAGACGCTGCCGCTGCCTTTCCTGCACAGCGAACTCACCGGGCGTGATGCGGTCGCGCAGCTGGCTCCGTGGCTGTCACGGCAGCTTTCCGATTTCGATTCAGACGAGGACTCCACGGCATGAAACTGACCGGATTCGACGGCACCGTGGCGCTGGTGACCGGCGC
The DNA here is from genome assembly GCF_029960115.1 of Stenotrophomonas sp. PS02289. Classification (GTDB taxonomy): domain Bacteria; phylum Pseudomonadota; class Gammaproteobacteria; order Xanthomonadales; family Xanthomonadaceae; genus Stenotrophomonas. The sequence continues at coordinate 5,336 of NZ_JASCOZ010000095.1, read as the reverse complement.
GGCAGGCGGCATTGGCGCGGCGCTGGTGCAGCTGCTGCTGGACAGCGGTGCGGTGGTGGTGGCGACTGACCGTGACGTACCGGTGCGGGCGACCCATCCACATCTGCATGCGTACGCGCTCGATGTGAGCGATGCCGCAGCGGTCGATGCGCGGGTGAGCGCGGTGGAGGCTGAGCTCGGCCCGATCGGCTTCGGTGTAAACGTGGCCGGTGTGCTGCAGGTCGGTGAAGTGACCGGCATCAGCGATGCACAGTGGCGCAGCGTGTTCGCGGTCAACACCGATGGCGTGTTTCATCTGGGACGGGCGCTGGCGCGGGTGATGACGCCGCGGCGGCGTGGAGCCATCGTCACGGTCAGCTCGAACGCGGCGGGTGTACCACGCCACGGCATGGCGGCCTATGCGGCCTCCAAAGCCGCCGCCACCATGTTCACCCGCTGCCTGGGACTGGAACTGGCCCCGCATGGCATCCGCTGCAACATCGTGGCACCGGGGTCGACGCTGACGCCGATGCAGACCGGCATGTGGGCAGACGATCAGGGCGCGCAGCGCGTCATTGCCGGCACGCCGGAGACCTTCAAGGCGGGTATTCCACTGGGCAAGCTGGCGCAGCCGGACGACGTGGCGCAGGCGGTGATGTTCCTGCTGTCCGACCAGGCCGGCCACATCGCCATGAGCGACCTGTACGTGGACGGGGGCGCGACTCTGCGCGGTTAGCGGGCGGTGCGTCGGCGGGGTTTCGCGCCGGGCGCGCCGCTGTCGCGGCTGGGCAGGGTGCCACGCTGCTGCAGCGTGTCCAGCCAGGCCAGGTTGTCCAGGTAGGCCAGGAAGTGCTGCAGATAGCCGGGGGAAACCTCGCCCATCCAGCCCAGCGTGCGGTGCACCAGCATGCTGGAATTCAACGGACCACTGTCACTCGGCGCTTCCTGGGCCAGGGTCTGGCGAACCTGGCTTTGGGTGCGCAGGTTCGCCCACATCGCTCGGAATTCAGCGAGTGCGGGCAACTGCGGGTAGTCGGCATTGCGCGGCGCGGCCAGCTCCCGCAGCGTAGCGGTCGGTTGCGGCGTCGCCTCCGTCGCCACGGGCAGCGCTTCAATGCGGGCCGCGTAGGCGTTCAGCAGCAGCTGCAGGCGGGCGTCCAGCACCCGGCGCAGCGCGCCATCATGGGCGTGGGCGCGCTGCTGCAAAGCTTCGAGGAACGCGAACTGCACCGGGTCGATGCGGTCGTGTCCCTGCGTGCGCCAGCGCTGCAATTGCGCCGGCGTGGTATGGCCGTCAGCGGCCATCGGCGCTGTGGTCCGCGGCGTCGGTGGCCTTCGGGCGCGGAATCGGTGCCATTTCCACGCGGCGATTGCGCGAGCGGCCTTCTTCGCTGGTGTTGCTGTCGACGGGCTGCTCGGCACCAAAGGCGGCGGCGAACACCGAGCCGGAGGGCACGCCGTCGGCGATCAAGGCGCGGGTCACGGTGAGCGAGCGCTGTGCGGACAGTTCCCAGTTGTCAGCGAACTGGCGATTGGTGTCGCGCACCGGCTGGTCATCGGTGAAACCGCTGACCATCAGGATCTCCTCGCGCGACGCCAGGTAACCGGCCAGCGGCGCGGCCAGGCTCTTCAGCAGCTCGCGGCCTTCGGGCTGCAACTGGTCGGAGTTGAGCGCGAACAGCACGCTGCCACGGATGCCAATGCGGCCATCCACCAGGGTGACCCGGCCGGCGGCGAGTGGACCGGCCAGGGCCTGCTCCAGGGTCTGGCGGCGCTTGGCCTCGGCTTCGCGCTGGGCTACTTCCTGGTCCAGGCGCTGCGACAGTTCCAGCTGGATCGCGACCACGCCCACCAGAATGAGCACGAACGCGCCCAGCAGCACCGACATCAGGTCGCCGAACGCGGCCCAAACCGGTGTGCCGGTCTCGCCGTCGAGTTCGATCTCCTCGCTCATGCGGTGGCGGCCCCGCTGCTGCGACGACGGCCCGCCAGCTGCTGCAGTTCTTCGATGATCTGCTGCTGCGAGAGCACGCTCAGGTCGACGACCTCACGCGCCTGGGCGACGTAGTAGGCCAGCTGCTCATCGCTGCGGGCCATCGAGGCGTCCAGTGCGCCCGCCACCTGCTGAAGCTGTTCGCCCAGCCCGGTGCTGGCACTGCCGAAGCTGTGCATCGCGCTGCCAAACGCTTCAGCCAGGCTGGCGACCTCGATCGCACTGCCGCTGATCTGCGCGGCGGCGTTCTCCAGCTTGCCGGCTTCGCTGCTGATCTGCTCGCCAAACCGCGTGCCGACGCGTTCCAGGAGCTCGGCCGAGGTGCTCACCAGCGCGTCGACCGCAGTGCGCTGTTCGGTGGAGGCATGGTTGACCGCGTCGAGCAGGGTTTCCAGCGTCCCCAGCAGGCGGGTGCGTTCTTCCAGCATGGCGGTGTCGCGGACCATGCTGTCGGACAGTTTCTGGCGCAGCTCGGCGACGACATCGGCGGCCGCCTTGGGTGCCTCGGAGGCGAGGGTCACCAAGCGGGAGATCTCGGCGATGGTCTCGCGCGCATGGTCCTGTGCCTGGGTGCCGATCTGCTGCGCGGTGTTGGCCAGGGTTTCGCAGACCACCTGCTGGCTGGCCGCGACCTGCGCGCCGTTGGCTTCCCACTGCTGGCCGAGTTGCTCGGAAAGACGGGCGAACGCATCACGCCAGGTATCCAGGCGCTGCGCATCGCGTGCCTCCAGGGTGTCCTGCAGGCCGGTGTGGGCCGACTGCAGGCCTTCCACGAGTGCACGGGCGTGGTTGTCGAAGCGATCGGTGGCGGTGGCCAGGGCCTGCTGGTTGCGCTCGGCCAGTTCCGCGTTGACGCTCTGCTGGCCGGCCAGGGTGTCACGCCACGCCTGTGCGGAGCTGTCGGCGCTGGCCTGCATGTGGGCGGCCAGGGCATCGACCAGTGCGGTGGCGTGGGCGTTCTGCTCGGAGTGCGCGCTGCGCAGCGCGTCGCGCAGCTGTTCGATCAGTGCGGCATGGGTCTGCTGCTGGGCCTGCTGCGCGCTGTTCCATTGCGTGGCGGTGTCGTCCAGGCGCGCGGCGACCGCGTCGAGCAACTGGCGGCTGTGTTCGCCCTGGGCACTGCTGAAACCTTCCAGCGTGCCGCGCAGGTCGCTCGCCAGCTGGGTGTGCGCCTGCTGCTGGTCGCGCAGGGCGCTGTTCCAGGTTTCACGGGCGTGGGTCTGGCTCTGCTCGAAGCCGCTGCTGAGTGCACCCAGCTGAGCCTGCACGGCGTCGCGCACGCTGTGCTGCAACTGCGTGCTCTGCTCGCTGAGCCCGGCCAGGGTCTGCGTCATCAGCGGCTGCAGCGCCTCGCCGACGGCACGTGCGCTCTGCGCCACGCCGTCCTGCAAGGTCTGCTGCAGGGCGCTGGCCAGTTGCTGCTGGCTGTGTTCGGCCGACTGTTGGAACTGTTGCTGGCTGCTGAGCAGGCGCTCGCCGGTGCTGCCGCTGTGCTGCTCAATCGCCGCGCTGACCGCTTCCAGTCGCTCCACCAGGGCGGGCAGCAGCCCGGCCTGGGCCTGCAGCAGGCGGAAGGTTTCGGCACGCTGCCAGCTCTGCGAGTGCACGTGCAGGGTGGTGGCAATGCGGGTATCCAGCTGCTGCACCACGCCCAGCCGTTCGCGTCGGCATAGTGCGGACAGCAGGCCGAGCATGGCCGAGGTGGCGACACCGGCGATGGAGGTACCGAATGCGACGGCCAGGCCTTCGACCGGTGCGCCAAGCGAGCCACGAATGGCCTGCAGGTCGGTGGCGCTTTCCAGCGCCAGACCGGTGCCACGCAGGGTGGCCATCATGCCCAGCAGGGTGCCGAGCATGCCGAGCAGGACCAGCAGGCCGACCAAGTAGGGCGTGAGGGTGGGTGCGGGCAGGGCGGTGCGCTCGCCTTCGACGCGCAGACGGACCGCATTGCGCAGGCTGGCGGGCACCTGCTGCAGCCATTCGCCCAGGTTCGCCGGCGCGGTCTCAGCAGCGGCGATGGCCTGTTCCAGTGCGGCGGTATCGGCGCGGTAGCGGCGCAGTTCAAGCGCACCGGCGACGTAGCCGGCGGCAATCACCAGGGCGACGCCGACGCCAACGGCGTTATGGCCGATGTAGCCGGCCCCGATCCAGCACACGGCCAGCAGGCCGGCGAGGAAGACAACAAGATGAAGAGCGGTTCTGGGCATAAGGGGCACGAATTCAGTGGGCGCGCAGGGCGGCAAGCAGCCCGTCGATGGGGTGGAAACGGACATCCAGTTCGGCCATGAGGACGTTCTGCATGTCGGTCCTGAACAACTGCAGCCAGCCGGGATCCACACCGTCTTCGGTGTCATCGGCGCTGGCGGCGTCGCGCAGGCGTTCAAAATGGGTGCCGAGCAGGGTGGGCACGGCGGCGAGCAGGCTCTGCTCGCGGGGGCTGAGTGCCTGTTCCATGACGGCATCGACCTCGGCGAGGCGGGCGCGGTCGTCGGGCAGGGCGCTGAGCCGGTCGCGCAGCAGGCCACGCAGGCGGCCGCTGGCCATCAGCATGGCGCGCTGGTGGTTCAGGCAGCGGGTACGCCAGGCCATGGTTTCACGCGGTTCGGGCTTGCCGGGGGCCGGCGGCTGCTGGATGGCCTGGGTCAGGCTGTCGCGCACGCGCTGGCATTCGGCCAGGAGGGGTTCAACCGGACCGGGTTCAGCCTCGGCGGCGGCCGGCAGCCGGCCATCCAGGGCACGCGACAGGGCCACGGCGCGGGTCCAGTCGATCCACTGGCTGAGCCGGTCGGTCAGATCAGGGCTGGTACGCGGGGCATTCCGGTCGGCCAGCGCCGCCAGCAATCGAATGAAGGGCGGGCCGGGGACAGGCGGTTGGGGCTTCTTCGCCATGGTTCCGGTCAAAACCGTGAATTTTACACTGGAATGACGGTTTCACGGGTTCAGTGGTTCGTTCAGGGTTTGGGCGGGTCGCGAACAGCCGGTGGTCATCGGTTCTCTGGTTTGGCGGCTCGGGATGGGCGTTCCGGGGGACGGCGCAAGTACGTCCCTGTAGCCTCGATCGCCGCATCCATGCGGCTCACGCCCCCTCCAGCCCACCCCGACCCGCCATCGACAGTGCGTCGGTGGCCATCGAAGATCAAAACCACGCGCGGTGCCGGCTTGGTAGCGTCGGTCGACAGACGACGGCCCTGAAACCCCCAACATTCGGTAACGCATGACCCCAGATCGACACCGCTGTTGATCTGGCATTTCCCATGGCCACCGACCACGTATCGAGGGGCCGGTGGGTGGGGGTACGGGACCGTGAAGGCACATGGATGTGCCGCCCGAGCCTAACTGGAGATTTAAGGCGTGTCCCGTACCC
>NZ_JASCOZ010000094.1 GCF_029960115.1 Stenotrophomonas sp. PS02289 | reverse complement strand
ACACCACAACCCAACCCCCCCCCACCCACACCCCCCCCCCCCCCCCCCCCCCCCCCCCCCCCCCCCCCCCCCCCCCCCCGCGACCGTATTGTAGAGCCGGGCTTGCCCGGCTGCTTTTGGCGGCATCGCGAAAGGCAGCGGGGCAAGCCCCGCTCTACGGGTTTGCGGCAAATACGCACCGCCAGCGCGATCACACGCCCCAATTCAAAGCGACGTGGAGTACACCAGCATCAAGCGGTTCTCCTCGGCGTCGCGCTGGTAGTTCGAGCGGAAGAACCCATTGCGCCAGCGAATCGAGAAGTCCTTCAGCGCTTCACTCTGGAAGGTGTAGCCGATCTCGAAATCACGCTGCCATTGCCGTCCTTCGCCTGCAAAGGTGGCAGGACGCGCATTGTCACCCTTCACGTAACGGACCAGGAACTTCAACCCGGGAATGCCGATACGCTTGCCGTCCAGCTGGTAACGCGCCTGCCAGCTGCGCTCGTCGCGCTCCATGAAGTCGTTGATGAAGGTCCAGTTGAACACGTTGCCGTCGGTGCCTCCCACGAACGGCATCGCGCTGTCGCCGCTCATGTCCTGGTAGGCCACAGCGAATTCCTGTCCGTTGACGTTCCACGCAACCAGCGCGTTCACGGCGCGGTTGTCGACCACGCCGGCCAAGGCCTGGCCCACGTCGTCAGAGACGTAGTAGCGCAGTTCCGTATCCAGGCGGCCGACGGGCAACGGTTGACGATACGCCACCGAGGCGACCTGCTGCCGATAGATGTCCTGCAGCTCCACATGCTCCACGCGCAGCTTCAACTGGTCGTTGACCTTCCAGCCTGCGGTGAACAGATCAAGGTGATCCGAGTCCGGCGTTCCGCTGAAGCGACGGTCCTTGTTGGTGATGGTCAGGTGTACCCTGTCGACGCCATCACGGTACCAGCTGCGGTCAAAGCGCTTGTACCCCAGCTCCAACCCATTATTGAAGGCCGCACCCAACGAGGCACCCTCGAAAGTCTGCGGCAGCAGGCGACTGGTGTTGGACTTCAGGGTCAGGTCCGAGGTGATATGGCTGCCGACGCGCAGTTCCGCCGGCCCCGCCTTGGCCTTGCCGGTAATCGCCACGCGGCCAAACGTGGTGCGCGCGCCGTCCTCGTCATACGGCAGGATACCGGTGCCGACCTCGGCATCGGTGCCATCCAGCTTGAGGTCGCCCAGACCCAGCAGGTCCAGGCCGAAGCCCACCACGCCAGGCGTGTAGCCGCTGCGTGCATCGATCATCAGGCCCTGCGCCCATTCCTCGCGCTTGCCCTGGCCACTGCCGCTGCGGAAATCGCGGTTGTAGTAGAAGTTGGTGGCGGTCAGATCCACTTCGGCTCCCTTGAAGAAGCCTTCGGACGTTTCATCCGCCATCGCCGAGCCGCTGACCAGGCACGCAGCCGCCAGCACGGAAATCGAAAGATTACGCATGTTGCAACTCCTTAGAAGATCGCGCCGGCGATGAGGATCAGGACCAGCGACACCACCGAGGCCATCGACAGCGGAAGGCTCAGCGTCTTCAACGTGCCACGCAGGGTCATGCCCATCGTGGTCTGCATCAGCCAGAACGTATTGCTGGTGACATGCACCAGGAACAGCGAGCCCGAGCCTGCGGCCAGCGCCACCAGCACCGGCGGGACGTCCAGTGAATGCAGGGCCGGTGCCAGCAGGCTCGCAGCGGTGATCGCAGAGGCCGACACCGAGCCGATGGCGATGTGCAGAATCGCCGCCACCAGCCACACCAGCAGCAGCGGCGCGGCGGTGTTGGCTGTGAAATAGCCCGACAGAATGTCACCCATGCCGGTGGTTGCCACCACGGCCGAGAGCGAGCCGGCTACGCCGGTCAGCAACAGGATCTGGCCGCTTTCCTTGAATGCATCGGTGACCGCGCCGCTGCGGTCACGCGCCGGAATGGTGAAGCGGGCGATGAAGAATGCCAGCGCCAGACCACAGAACAGCGCGAATGTGGAATTGCCAATGGCTTCCAGCACCGGCGCATCCCAGCCCATCACGCGGTCCACCGCGCCCAATGCGATCATGAGCATCGGCACGATGATCGGCAGCAGCGAGAGCTTCAGCGGCACCGCATTGCCTTCAGTGGCCTCGTCGGCCGTAATCACCGCCGGCTGCTCGTCTTCCGGCAGTTCGTCGGTTTCCGGCTTCCAGAAGCCACGATGCAGCAACCAGTGGAAGCCCCACAGGGTGAGGAACACGGTGGGAATGGCGATCGCCAGGCCGACCAGCAGCATCGTGCCAAGTTCCACATCCAGCACCGCCGAAAGCGCCAGCGCCGCAACGCCCGGTACCACCATGGTCAGCGCCATGTAGATGCCCACGCCGACGGCGGCCGCCATTTTCGGCAGCGCGTCGCCGCCCATGCGGCGCGCCGTGGCACGCGCCAGTGGGGCCGACATCAACAGCAGCACGTCGGTGTAGATCGGCGGGAAGATCGAGGTCAGGATGGTCGCAAACGCATACGGCATCTGCTTCGGCTTGAAGGTTTTCACCAACAGCCGCACCACCTGCTGGAACGCCCCCATTCGATGCAGGAAGGCGCCGATCATCACCCCGAAGCCGATCAGCAGGCCGATCTTGCCCATCAGCTCGCCAAAGCCTTCGGTAATGGCCTTGATGGTCTCGGCAAAGCCCAGCCCCGAGCTGAGGCCCAGGTACAACGGCCCGGCCACCAGCGCGATCATCGGGTTGACCTTGAAATAGATGATCAGCAGAACGATCAACAAAATAGCGAACATGGCGTTCGCCAGCACAAACCACTCGTGCATGATTCCCTCCCAGGAATGCAAAGCTAGTTGAAGCGCACGCCGGCACAGCCTGCACCGGCGTGCGGATTGGTCAGGCGGCGCGCAGGCCCGGCGGTGCCGGATGCAGGTCGCCTACCCGGCCGGCCTTGGCGACCTGACCGGAAGTCTCGTGGCCGACCAGTGCCGGCAGTGTTTTTGAAAGTTCGATAAGCCGCAGCAGGTCCAGCCCGGTGGGAATGCCCATTTCCTCGCACATCGCCACCAGGTCTTCGGTGCAGATGTTGCCTGACGCCCCCGGCGCGAACGGGCAACCGCCCAGTCCGCCCAGCGAGGCATCAAACCGCTGCGCGCCAGCGTCATAGGCCGCCACCACATTGGCCAGACCCAGGCCACGGGTGTCGTGGAAATGCAGGGTGAGCGCGGCGGCGTCCACCAGTTTCAGCGCCTGATCCACCAATTGCGCCACCTGGCGCGGGTTGGCCATGCCGGTGGTGTCAGCCAGGGTGATCCCGGAGCAGCCCAGGTCCAGATAGCGGCGCACGATATCCAGCACCTTGGCCGGGGCTTGGGCCCCTTCGAACGGGCAGCCAAACGCGGTGGCCACGGTGCCGTTGAGCAGCTTGGTACCGTTGTTGAGCGCAGCGATCTGCGCGAAGCCCGTGAAGCTCTGTTCCGCTGTCATGCGCATGTTGGCCAGGTTGTGGGTTTCGCCCGCCGACATCACCAGATTCAATTCATCGGCACCTGCTGCCAATGCACGCTCCGCGCCTTTCAGGTTCGGCACCAGCGCGACATACACCGTACCTTCGGAACGCTGCAGGCCGGCGAACACCTCCGCCGCATCAGCCAGTGCCGGCACGGCCTTGGGCGACACGAAACTGCTCACTTCGATGCGGGCGAAGCCCAGTTCGCCAAAGGCATTGCCCAAGCGGATCTTCTCGGCCGTCGGTACAAACACCGGTTCGATCTGGAGGCCGTCACGCAGGCAGACTTCCTGCACGATCAAAGGACGGGATGTGGCCATGCTCACTTCTCCTTCGCCGTGATGCGGGCGATGGCATCAGCGGCCAGTCCCAGTTCGGCAAGAACCTGTGCGGTGTGTTCGCCCAGCGCCGGACCGGTCCAGCGCATCTCGCCGGGCGTCTCTGAAAGCGTGGGCACGATGCCTGGCAGCGTGATCGGCTGCCCATCGGGCAGCGTGGTGTTGAGCAGCATGCCGCGCGCCTGGTAGTGCGGATCGGCGACGATGTCGGCGGCCGAGTAAATCCGTCCGGCAGGAACATCGGCCAGATCCAGCGCTTCCAGCACTGCATCGATGTTGCGGCCACTGGTCCAATGGGTGATGGCCGCATCCAGTTCGGCGTTGCGCACCACCCGGCCCGGATTGGTGGCCAATGAAGGGTCTTCGGCCAGGTCATCGCGGCCAATCGCACGCATGAGCCGCTTGAAGATCGGATCGCTGTTGCCGGCAATCACCACGAACGCCCCGTCGGCGGTCGGGTAGGTATTGGACGGGCTGATGCCTGGCAATGCGCCGCCGGTGCGCTCACGCACCTCGCCGAACATCGCGTACTCCGGTACCAGGCTTTCCATCAGGTTGAACACGCTTTCGACCAGCGAAACGTCCACCACCTGACCGCCGCCCTGCCCGGTCTTCACCCGCAGCAGCGCCATCAGCGCGCCCATCACCCCGTGCAGCGAGGCCAGCGAGTCACCCAGGCTGACGCCCACGCGTGCCGGTGGCGTGCTCGGATCACCGGTGGTGTAGCGGATACCGCCCATGGCTTCGCCAATCGCGCCGAAGCCGGGGCGGTCGCGGTATGGGCCGGTCTGCCCATAGCCGGAAATGCGGACCATGATCAGGTTCGGATTCAACGCAGACAGCGCGTCCCAGCCCAGCCCCAGCTTTTCCAGCCCGCCGGGACGGAAGTTCTCGATCACCACATCGGCGCTGGCGGCCAGTTGGCGGGCGGCATCGGCACCGTCGGCGGACTTCAGGTCCAGCACGACGGACTTCTTGTTGCGCGCCTGCAGCGACCACCACAGCGAGGTATCGCCGTGCAGCTTGCGCCACTTGCGCAGCGGGTCGCCCCCTTCCGGCGACTCCACCTTGATCACTTCGGCTCCGAATTCGGCGAACAGGCGCGCGGCGAACGGCGCGGCGATCAGCGTCCCGAATTCAACAACACGAATGCCCTGCAATGGACCTGGCATCCCGACTCCTCCTGCGACAATGCAGCGCAGGGTAGCCAGCCTTCACACCATTGCGCCAGACCTCATTCGCGAAATGGCGTTCGCATTTCGCGAACGCCTAATCCTTTGGTCGAAGGTGGTCGAGCAACTGCTGCGCAGCGGTGGAGAGGGTCCGGCCGTTGCGGTACACCAGTTTCAGCTCTCTTTCCGCCCAGGCATCGGTCAGCGGCTCGAAGTGCAGCTTCATTGAACGACCGAACAATTCGAACACCGGCTCCGGCACCAGCCCGATGCCCAGGCCCGCCTGCACGGTGCGGCAGATCGCGTCGAAGCCCGGCACGTGGATGCGTCGACGCAGCGAGCGCCCCGCATCGCGTGCAGCCATCTGCGAACGGGTAAAGATCGAGCTTTCGGCGTGCAGCGCCACCTGGTCGTACGGCAGCGTGTCGGCAAAGGCCAGCGGCCCCTGGCCGGCGAGCGGATGGTCCGGGCGCATCAGCATCACCAGCCGGTCGCGCCGGAACGGCAGCACCGCCAGATCACCCAGCTCGCTGTCACCGGAGCACACGCCGATTTCCGCCCAGCCCTCCTGGATACCACGCACCACGCCGGGCGTGGGGCGCTCTTCGAGCTCGATGCGCAGGTCCGGGTGCTCCAGGAAGAACGCCTCCAGCGCTTCAGGCAGATAGGCCACAATCGCCGAAAGATTGGCCAGCATGCGGATGTGCCCCCGAATGCCGCGACGGTACTCCAGCAACTCACTGGATAACGCCGAGGCCGCCAACAGCATCCGGCGCGCGTGCTGCAGCAGGCTTTCCCCGGCCAGGGTGAGCTGCATGCCGCGGCTGTTACGGGTGAACAGCACCACGTCCAGACCGCTTTCCAGGTCGTTCAAGCGCCGGCTGGCCGCGGAAGTGGCAATCGATTCACGTTCGGCGGCTTTGGACAGCGAGCCCTCCTCGACCACGGCGACAAACAGCCGCAACGTGGTCAGACTGATCCGGTCCACGGGCATGGGTTGGGTCACAAACTGGCTCCAGCCAATACAGAACTGGAGCCGATGATACCGCGACCGCTCAATCCAGCCGCGTAGCCTCCTTCAAGCGCTCCATGCCGGTGGGCTGCGCATGCTTTCCAAACTTGAAGTTGACCGACTCAATGGTGCCGTTGAAGGGGAACAGCCCCTTCTCATCGTAGTCGGCGCACACGGGCGATACACAATCCATGCCCACGTCCATGCACTCGGTGCCACAACGCTGGGGAATCTGCTCATCGATGTGGACGCTGTCCACCTTCTGGCCGTCAACGGACAGAACCACATCAGCCGGACCACCGGGTGTGGTCGTGCTCGGCGTGAACGTGACCTCGATCGTATGCTTGCCGGCAGCCAGGGCTTTCGGCGCGACCGCGTCATAGCGTTTGATCGCAAAGAAGTTGTAGTGGAAGCGGGGCTTTCCTTCCCAGAAGAACAGCGAAAATCCCGCTGCGTCTCCACCGAGTGCGAACAACACGCCTTCACCGCCGCCCTTCGGCACCTCCACCGGCACCGTCAAGGTAAATGGAACGCCCACCAGCTTCGGGCCACTGCCCTCAGGCAGCCGGGTCATACCGGGATAGAAGGTGACCTCCTCGCGACCGAAGAAGTAGCTGGGACGCAGGGTGACGTCCAGCCGCTCTGAGAAACTGTCATCCAGCGGGAACACGTTGTACTTCGCCGCTTCCGTCATGAACAGGTCCTGCAGTTGGCGCAGACGCACAGGCTCCTTCTCCGCAAGATCGACGGCTTGACTGAAGTCCTTGTCGATGTGGTAAAGCTCCCACCGGTCGTCTTCGAAGCTGAAGGAGCCAGACGTCTCCCATGGCAGCCGCCCATGCCGGCAGCAGGCCATCCAGCCCTCGGCATACATGGCCCGGTTGCCCAGCATCTCGAAGTACTGCCTCTTGCGCGTGCTCGGCACCTTCTGTGCGCCTTTGTCGAACGTGTAGGCAAAGCTGACACCCTCGATGGGCCGCTGCACGTAGCCATTTACCACCTGAGGCTCGGCAATGCCCACCACCTCCATCAACGTCGGCATGATGTCGATGCAGTGATGGAACTGACTGCGCTGCTTGCCCTTGTCCTTGATCACCTTTGGCCAGGACACGAACATCGCATTGCGCGTTCCGCCGAAGTGCGAAGCCACCTGCTTGGTCCATTGGAACGGCGTGTCGCCTGCCCATGCCCAGCCTACGGCATAGTGTGGCGAGGTGCCGGGGAGTCCCCAGCGGTCCATGAATCCGATGGACTCCTCCATCGACGGCTGCCGCCCATTGAGGCTCATCAGCTCGTTGGGCGTACCCACCAGGGAACCTTCGCCACTGGAACCGTTGTCGCCAATGATGTAAATGATCAGCGTGTTGTCGAGTTCGCCCAGCGTTTCAATCGCATCGATCACCCGGCCCGCTTCAAAATCCGCGTGCTCCAGGAAGTCGGCATAGTTTTCCGCCTGCCGCGCGAACAAGGCCTGGTGTTCCTTCGGCTGACTGTCCCAGGACGGAATCTGTTCCGGGCGCTCGGTCAGTTGGGTCCCCTTGGGAATGATGCCGCGCTTGATCTGCTCGGCGTGCACCTGCTCGCGGTACGCATCCCAGCCCATATCGAAGCGACCCTCGTTGCGTCCGCGCCAGTCAAGTGGCGGCTGATGCGGGGCATGCGCGGCACCGGTAGAGAAGTACGCCATGAAAGGACGGTTCGGTGCGATGGACTTCTGGGTGCGGATCCAACCAATGCACTGGTCGGCCAGGTCGCGGGTGAGCTGGTAGCCATCCTCCGGCCGTGACGGCGGCTCAATCGGATCCGTATTCTTCAGCAGTGACGGGAAGAATTGATCGGTCTCGCCGCTGATGAAGCCGTAGAACAGGTCGAAGCCCTGGTTGGTAGGCCAGTTGTCGAACGGCCCCGCCGCACTGGTCAGGTTGTCCGGCACGTTGTGGTTCTTGCCGAACCAGCCACACGTGTAGCCAGACTGTTTCAGCAGCTCGGCAAACGTGGCGCAGCTTTTCGGAATGATGCCGCAGTAGCCAGGATAGCCCGTGGCCATTTCGGCGATCACCCCGCTGGCGACCGAATGGTGGTTGCGCCCGGTCAGCATGGCGGCGCGCGTGGGTGAGCACAGGGCCGTGGTATGGAACTGGTTGTAGAACAACCCATTGGTGCCCACCCGCTCTGCGGTGGGCATGCGCACCAGCCCACCGCAGGCACTGGGCCAGCCGAAGCCGACGTCGTCCAGCAGCACCAGCAGGATGTTGGGGGCGCCGGCAGGAGCCTGCTTCAGCGGCGGAAAGTCCGGCGAGGAGTTCTTCGCGTACAGGCCGATCTCGGCATTCGGGAACTTCCACTCCGGCTCGGGAAGGTGGTGCCGATCAATATGAACAGGAAATTCCGGGGTCTTCTTCGAGGCCATGGCACCGCTCCAGTCCGCGCGTGGGTATGCACCACAGACTGGCCGTGTCCTGCGCGCCCTGCCTGCGCAGAACTACGCATTGCACTCCGGTACTTATACTCAGCCAGCGCGACGCTGCGGCCAGCCGGTGAGCGCGCCGGTCTTCCAACGCCAGGCGCTGTAGCCCAGAAATCCGATCGCCAGCAGCAGCGTCGGCCAGTGGTAACCATTACCCGCGCCGAAACGAATGGCGTACATCGCAAGATAGGCGGCGAACAACAGCACGGAGACACGACGGCCGAATGCCAGGAACACGCCGGCTAAGGCAAGCGTCAGCGGCATCACCATCAGCTTGGCGATGTAGCTGAGCGGCATCAGCTCGAGCCCATACTCGGAAACCTGGCGCAGCACCATGATCCACATGCTCATGAAGTGCACTGAGCAGAATGCGGCAATGAGAATGGCGATCAGCCGATGCAGCAGCGCCGGCAACCGCGGCATGGCGGGGGACGTGTCGGGAAGTGCCGCCTGGGGCGGACTATAGGGGCTGTTCATGGGCGCGGCATCCAATTGGCGTTCGTCCTGCATTGCCTCTTCTCCTGTGGCTGCCGTTCAGGAACGATAGCATGTCCGGCATCTGCGCCACGAAGTCTTAACGCGACTGCCCTATGCTGATGACTTCATCAGGAGCAGCCGGGCAGAGCCCGGCTCTACAAGGAGATTGCATGAAGAAGCTGCACGCCGCCCTGTTCGCCGCCTGTCTGCTGGGTGCCAGCCCGCTGGCCTTCGCCGAAGCCGTGAATCTCAACAACAGTGCCGAAGGGGCCAATCGTGACGCCGGCATTACCGCCGTCAAGAAGAAGCTGCAGGACGCCTGCACCGAGCGCAAGGGTACCCCCGATGCGGAATCGTTCGAGGTGGTGTTCGAGAAGACCAGCGAGAACCCGGACGTGCCCAAGCCGTACTACGTTGACGGCAAGATGAAGTGCAACCTGCCCGACTGACGACTGGATGCCGGCCGTCGGCCGGCATCCCTTCCTCCCCCCTGATTTCCGCCCCCGCCCGCCTGCTATAGTCCCCACCATCCAGCAATCACAAGGAATGGTCATGGGTCTGATCCAGGCGGTAAAGGGTGCAGTCGGCGGTGTTCTGGCCGACCAGTGGAAGGACTTCTACACGGTGCCCAACGGGCTGCCGTCCACGGCAGCCCTGTTCGCCGCCGTGCCGCGCGGCACCAATGCCGGCCGTGGCTCCAACACGAGCGGCTCGTCCAACATCATCAGCAACGGCTCGAAGATCGTCGTGCCGGAGGGCTACGGCCTGCTGCTGATGCAGGACGGTGCGATCACCGCATTTGTCGCCGAGGCCGGCGGCTACGAGTGGCGCTCCGATGACCTGAATTCGCAGTCCATCTTTGCCGGCGACGGCATTGTCACCCCGCTGATCAAGCAGAGCTGGGAGCGCTTCAAGTTCGGCGGCCAGCCCGGCGCGCAGCAGGCGGCGTTCTTCGTTTCGTTGAAGGAACTGCCCGACAACCGTTTCGGCACCCAGTCGGAAATCTACTGGGACGACGCCTTCCTCAACACCCAGGTCGGCGCGGTCACCCGTGGCTCGTACACGCTGAAGATCGAAGACCCCATCCTGTTCGTGAAGAACTTCGTGCCGGCCGCCTATCTGCAGCCGGGCAAGGTGTTCGACTTCACCGACATGGACAACGCCGCCGCCAACCAGCTGTTCAATGAAGTGGTCAGCTCGCTGGCTCCGGCATTCAGCCTGTACAGCAACGACCCGGCCAAGGGCAACCGCATCACCAAACTGCAGCAGGATTCGCTGGGCTTCGCCCAGAGCCTGTCCGCCGCAGTTGAGCAGGGTTACCAGTGGAAGTCCGACCGTGGCCTGGCCATCGTCAAGACCGCCATCGTTTCCATCGAGTACGACGCCAACACCCGCGAACTGCTCAAGACCGTGCAGCGCGCTGATGCGCTGGCTGGTACCCGTGGCAATTCCAACCTGCAGGCCAGCGTCGCCCAGGGCATCCAGTCCGCCGGCGAGAACGGCGGTGCGGCCGGCCTGATGGGCATCGGCATGGCCAGCGGCATGATGGGCGTGGGTAACCTGCAGCAGCCTGCCACCCCGGCTGCCGCGCCGGTGGATGACACCGTCGCCAAGCTGAAGAAGGCGAAGGAGATGCTCGACCTGGGGCTGATCACCCAGGCCGATTACGACGCCGCCAAAGCCAAGGCGCTGGGCCTGTAAGACGCACGGCCCGCCATGAACAACCCAGGAAACACCCCGCCACCGCTGCCGCCGGTGCCGCCGCCGTTGCCCAAGGCAACGCTGGACGGCCCCGGCTCGCCGCAGGACGTCCCACCCCTGCCCGGCAGCTTCCCGCTGGACCCGGCCACCCTGCCCGACCCGATCCAGGCCGAGATTGAAGCACCCGATCCCGAGGCGCTGGATACCTCGGCCGAGGAGTTGAAGGACGGCGTCAATCGTTGCCCGAAGTGCGGGTCCAGCGACGTGCGCCTGAAGGTCGGCACGGACGTGCTGGTGTGCCAGTACTGCCGCCACCAGTGGCATGGCCACCGCGTGGAGGAGGCTTACGGGCTGGGCGAAGGCCTGGACCAGTTGCGCGGCACGAACATCGCCAGCGGTGCCCGCAACATCGAAGCGGGAACCGCCAGCCTGATGAGCTTCAAGTGCACCGGCTGCGGTGCCGAAGTGACCATCAACACCGAAAGCAGCATGACCGCCCGCTGCCACTGGTGCCGGCACGTATTCGGTGTCAACGAGCAGGTCGCCAACGGGGCCGTACCCGATGCGGTGCTGCCCTTCCGGATCAGCAAAGACGACGCCGTTGCACGCATCCGCCAGTTCGTCGACAAGCGACGGCTGTTTGCATTGAAGGCGTTCAAGGACCAGTTCACGCCAGAGAATGTGGTCGGCGTCTACATGCCGTACATGATCGTGGACAGCAATGTCAGCGCGGCCGTATCCGGCAAGGGCGAGATCCAGACCCGCGAATACACCGTGGGCACCGGCGACAAGAAGAAGACGTATTACGACGCCGATGTCTATCAGGTCCAGCGCCAGGTCGACTTCACCGTCGACGACCTGCCGCTGGAGTCCTCGGCCCAGCGCGGCAATATGGACATCAAGGTCAACACCAACAACATCATCAATACCATCCTGCCGTTCGACACCAAGAACGCGCTGAAATGGAACGCGTCCTACCTGCTCGGCTTCACTTCGGAGAAGCGCGACCTGGACGTGGAAAAGATGATGCCGCGGCTGGAAGACCAGCTGCTGTCCATCGCCCGCTCGGAGGTCCACGGCTCAGTGCGCCGCTTCAACCGTGGTGTGCGCTGGGAGCAGGAGCAGCTGGAAGTGCATGGCACCCGCTGGGTCTCCATGTACCTGCCCGTGTGGCTGTATTCGTACCACCAGCCCGGCCGTAACGGCGGGATGCTGCACTACATCGCGGTCAACGGCCGTACCGGTGAAACCATGGGCAGCGTCCCCGTGCAGCAGTGGAAACTGCTGCTGGCCGCGCTCACCACCGGCACGATCGTGGAAGCCCTTGTCATCGCCCTACTGGTAGCCAGCGCATGAGTGACGATAGTGGTCTTTGGTTGTTGGCGGCAGGCCCTGCCGCCGCTACGGGGCTGTACTGGGCTCTGTACCGGTACTACCGCAATACCGACAAGTCGCACGCCTTCGAGCGCGAGACGCTGGTGGAGGCAAAGCCGGTAACCGGGTCGGAAAGCAAGGTGGGCACCAATAACGGGACGCGCGAAAGGCGGATCCAGGGTGACAACGTGAGCGAGTATCGAAAGCGGGTCTCCCGCCCCCGATGACCGGACCTGACTGCATGCGCCAGACAACGATCCACGCTCGCGTCCTGCCCGCGGTCCTCGCCTGTCTGCTTGCGCTGGCAACTTCGGCCTGCAGCAATGCGCCAGAGGGAAATGAGTACGTGGACTATGACGGCACCACGCTGACCGTCGAAGGAACCGAATTCGAGCGGGTTCGAGAGACCTCGTTCGACTACAAGGTGTACCCCGGCCGTATCGTGATCAGCGCCTGGCCAGCGGCGCTTCCGCGCACGCTCGTGCACATCAAGCGCTATGGGCTCACCCTTGAAGGACATACGGAAAATGGCCGGCTGCTGATCAAGGTGCCAGAAGGCTACGAGTGGCAATGGGCTGCTGCCATTGAATCGAAGCTGGGCAGAGAAACCACGGCTTCAACAGACCCGAAAACCGCGCCCCTGCCCATGCTGGCGACAGGCCCCGGTCCGGGGCTCCGTTCCATCGTCCAGATGGCCGAAGAGCGGGAAGCCAAAGCGGCGGGCACCCTTCGGGCAAAGCGCACACCTGCACCCCGCGATCCTGTTCCCGAAGAGGTGAGGCAAGCCATCCGTGATCGATATGCGGCGATTGAGAAGATGGGAGGAATGACCTTTTCCTTACCCAGCAACGGCGCATCCACCGTTGTTCACGCGCGGCTGTACGATGTCAGCAAGATCGCCTGCAGCCCGAGCGTTCACGATCGACAGTACACCTGGGACTGCAGTGCGACCATCAAACGGTCCATCTGTTCGGGAAACTGCACCCCCTCGTTCTCTGACGCAACTGAGGCCCCGGAACGCATCAGCGTGTCCTGGAATCCGGAGACTCAGCGGTTCGATGCGGGAAGCTGAGGTCAATCAAGCGCAATATCCAGCTCTTTACTACGCGCATCCTCTCCGATCAGTCCGATCAATTCGGACCAGAGCGCTTCATAGCAACGAACGTACCCGCTACTGCGATCGCGATCTCTCGCCGCGACAACCGCCGAGGCAAATACGCAGAACTCAGCAGCATTCAGCTCGGCCGCAGTGATGAACGTGGTACATCCTACGTCCTGATGCCAGTAGACCTTGCTTCTCACGCGCTGACCGAGAAGCGAGAACTCAGCACGGATCCGATCACTGAAATAATCAAAAGCGATCCCGTTCATAGCAACACCCTTCTCATCTGACACAATTATCGTTCCAGCCACGATCGCTAACCTCACTTGAATGATGCACACGCTGACGCACTCCGGTCTGACGCGCATGGCGCGTCACCACAGCAGGCCGTCCGGCGGGTAGAGTCGGTCGACAGACGACTGCCGATGACAATGATCGGCACGGCAACGAGTGACCCCAACCGCAGCCGCGCCATCCGTACAGCGCCCTTGCCACAAGCCACAAGCCAGCGTGAAGCACCATGAATCAATCCATCATGTACGCTGACAAGCGACCGTCGCTATTTATGATGGAAACAAGCTCAGCCGAGACATCAGTATCCTCATCGGACGAGTCGTCGATTGGACTTACCAGCAACTCAAAGTCGCCATCGGGATCCTCTCGAAGATCATCTTCAGGCGCAGGACAACCGAGAAGCGCGTATACACACGTGTCATCGTAGGCATAAAAGTTGGGGTACTCATCGTAGACCCAATCAGTATCCTCCTGAAAATTCAAGCCAGAGAGAACTTCACCGAGCAGCTCTGCTGTCTCCCGCAGCGACCCGATAGGCTTCACACCAACTGATGCGTATCTATTCATTGACTTGATCCGATATATCTGGCGACAGAAGGACC
This sequence comes from Stenotrophomonas sp. PS02289, assembly GCF_029960115.1. Lineage (GTDB taxonomy): Bacteria > Pseudomonadota > Gammaproteobacteria > Xanthomonadales > Xanthomonadaceae > Stenotrophomonas. The sequence continues at coordinate 2,521 of NZ_JASCOZ010000094.1, read as the reverse complement.
ATCTACGGAGGCCTGTGATCCACGCAGTAGCCTTCTACACCTCTTGCAACCATGCGCAGCACCTTCAACTCGTTCTCTGCCTCAACGAATGAGAACACCTTGAAGCCTTCCACGCTCTCCCCGTCCGCCATCAGGCAGGCATGCGCAATAAAGGCCTCATCCTGCTCCACCACCCCATGACTCAACGCACGCCCCTCGGGACTGAAGCTCTGGTAGCCAACAACATCGGAGAACTTCAACAGGCACACTCGCTCCTGCCAATCCCTGTATTCGACATGGACATCTCCACCATATGCAGAGACGAGGACGATCTCCGCATCAGCCAGGCTGCACTCTTCAAAGTTGAACATACCTGTCGCCACTCCGTACCGCGCCACATGTGAAACCACTCACCACGAAGCGACCTCCGATATCTTGGCAGCAATGAAGCCAAGGAAGTCGTTTGCTACCTCTTCGGCACTCATGAAGGCTGAATCAATCTCATAGATTCGCCCCGTACTGACGTGAAACCCAGCATTGCATCCAGAGAAGTCATCTCCGAACAGTAGAATCCAGTCAACCGATTCCGGCTCACTATATATGAATCCAGGCTCTGCGACTCCGTCGTAAATCATGTATCCGCCGTCGCCGATACACCCGAATCCGACCTTCTCAAGGAACTCAATGAACTGATCAGGAATCTGTGGGTAGTCCGCACGAAGCTGTGCAAGCTTTTCCCGGGACACCGGAGTCAAATCATCAATGACCGACCCTGTCCCTTTCATGGCAATCATATCCTCAATACTTCTTATCCTCGGCCCTCCTATCAGCATGCGCCGAGCACCTAGGACGACCTGCGCCCACCCCTTACCCGTCCGGACTTCATCATCAATCGCAATAGACGGAAGCCCACCCGCTGGCTGAAGGAAGTACACATCTCGCGCAAAGTCCTGGCTCAACACGCTCTCGAAATCGAATCCCCCGTCGAACTGGAACCAGACAAACTCCGCACCATCCGCCAACGCTGCGGCCGAGCAATGCGTCAAGTAGGCTTTCAGGTCGTTCGGATAGGCTTCCAACGTCAATTCGTAGAAGACAAGCGCCTTGCCATGTAGAACTTCGAACTCGTCTTCCATCAGGAACGGACCAAGAATGTCCTTCGGGGCCACACCACCCAACTGAAAGTCCCTACTCCCCAGTGGCTTCGATCCGGGTGAAACCACATACATACAGAGCTTTGCGGATACGCCGTCCCAGCATATCGCGTCTTCAATGATGCTCATTTCCAAGCCTCTTGTCCTTCGACTGCGGCACACCCGCCAGCACCCGTAGAGCCGGGCTCTGCCCGGCTGCTCTTCTCGCAAATCCCACCGATATCGCCACGTTCAGCCGGGCAGAGCCCGGCTCTACGGTCATGGGCGACTCAGGACACCATCGCCACCACCTTGAGCGCCTCAACGTCACGATACAACTGAGCGCGCACATATAGCCCTGCGATCAGCTCAAGCTCTGTCTCCGCATCGTTCTGATCCACCGCGATATGCTCAGACGGGAGAAATCCCTGCGAAAACGCTTCCTGACGCAACACCGGAAGATTCGCCCTCAACAGCTCCCCCGACATCACGCCGCCGATACCGCCCTTGAAGGTCACCAGATAGTCGCCGTTCCGGTGACGCTGGACGCGGAAGTCAGGTTCTTGCTGCGTCACCGCCCGCAGCCTTGCGTGGTACGCCTCAATGGGCAACTCCTCTGGTCCGAGCCAGATGACACAGCTCCCATGCGCATACAAGGTGTATGACTTGCCTGACAGATAGCTGTACGTATGGTTCAAGGTCCACTCGTCGGTTGGCACGATGGACGGCTTCCACGTCGGCCGGGGATCCATGTTGTTCATCAGCATTCCTTGACGTTGTTTAGGCACTGAAATTCTGGACAACGAAACCTTACATACCCAACTGCGCCGCCTTTCGCGCCAGCGGGTCCACCACGAACTTGAACGACCCGGCGACTACCACCCAATCCACCCAGCCGAGGGGAACGGTCAGGTACCCCTCGAATCCGTATTCGCGCGACTCCTTCGGCAGGCCGGGAAGCCCGTAGTCAATATCGTCCACCTCTTCGCGCGGTGCCTTGAATCCATCCGGCTTCACCGGATCTCCAATGCACTCGATCAGCGTGCGCTTCGAGGAGGTTACCCCCTCAAATACGAACCAGCCTGCGTGCGGACCATGACCTTCGGCGTTTAGCGGATGGTTGCCGAACAAGAAGACTCCTTGAACCTCCACCGTGAGGGTTCTGTCTTCGAAGCCCCAGTCACCAATAGTGCTTTCAGCGAAGTACAACAGATCAAAGAAGCCACTGTATTCTTGAGCAGCCGCACGAATGACTAGGTCGCCCATAACTGTCGCCCCCCGGAGGCCCCCCATGCTCGCCCAGAGCAGCGAGTATCTCCAATGTTGAATGTCGTGCATAGCGTGGGCCGGCCAACGGCCGGCGCTACCGGGGCGTGAAGGTTTCTTGAAGTTTCACGCGCATTCTCGGG
>NZ_JASCOZ010000093.1 GCF_029960115.1 Stenotrophomonas sp. PS02289 | reverse complement strand
CGGGGGGCGGGGGGGCGGAGTCTGGCCAAACCACCCCCGCCGCGCGCCCCGGCCGCCCCCCCCCCCCCCCCCCCCCCCCCCCCCCCCCCCCCCCCCCGCTACCGGTTTGATCCGGATCAAGGTGCAGTCCCCTATGCCCCGCCACCATCAAGGCGTCGCACAAGCGAGGGGAATCACCATGCTGCTGGGATTGGACACACAGATCTGGCTCGCCCTGGGCTTCGTACTGGCAGTGCCCGTCGGCATAGTGGGCCTGCTCAAGCTGTGCCTGCGCCGACGTGGTGGGTTGCCGCCCGGTTGGGGCGCAGCGTTGGTGTTGTTCATGGCCGGCTGCTGCTCGGTCGCCATGATCCTCGACAAAGTCGCGTAGAGCCGGGCTCTGCCCGGCTGCTCCACAACTTACAGCCCTTGCCCACCAACAGGCTCCGTCTCAAACCGCTCACCAAACCCGGTGATGAAAGGCCTGGCCCGCGCAATGGCGTCTTGGACACCCGGCAGCGCCAACGATGCACGGTGCAGTTCCGCGCTGTCCCATACCTCGGTAATCCAGACGGCATCCGCGTCAACGGGATCACGCGCCACGATGTAGCTGCGACAGCCGGGCATCTCGCCCGTGCCCTCCAGCAGTATCGCAATGACTGCGTCACGCTGGCCGGGCGCGATATTCATCTTGCCAATCAGTCCGTACATGGAGTGTCTGCCTCAAGTGCGAAGTCCGATCATGCGCCGTACAAAGGTGACGATCAATCCATCACGCATTCACACAGCCTCACGCGCAGCACTAACGCTGTTGACGCAGCCATTCCACGGCAGCCTGTCGGGTACGGTCACCTACACCCAGTTCGCGCACTGACTCATCCGGCACTACTGACGTGCCATCGCCCTTCCCGTTTCGATCTACGAACAGAGCCCCGGTCAGTTGCAGTATCGTGCCATCAGCGAGCCGGTGGCCTGCGTTGGCAGTGGGCACGCCCTTGGTCGGTGCACCGAAGCTGCGGGTGTTGGCCCTGCCCCGGAAGGCCATCACCACAGCCTCGCCCGAACTGGCGGTGCGACCCGAGGTCAGCACCGCCACTGGCAGCTGACCCAGGTCAGGGGCGTCCGCCGACGCAGCCGTTGTGTTGTTCGGCCATGCATCGCGGCTACCGTCGGTGCGCAGGAAATAGCCCGTTGTCTGCCCGCGCAGCAAGGGTTCCAGCCCGGCCAGCATGGGCCACATGATGCCGCCGCCATTCCCGCGCAGATCCACCAGCCAGCCGCGCACGCCCTGCGCGTGCCCCGCTCGCAACGCGTCCAGCACCGCGTCACGGTAACGGTCGCGCAGCGCACGATCGCCAGCTTGAATACCCGGAATCGCAATGTACCCAATGCCGGGCTCCAGCATCTCCCACTGTGGCGCGACAAAGGTGGCCCGTGCAACATGTGGCATGTCAGCCTGGCGTGCCGGGTCGATCAGGAAGCTGTGTCGATCTCCCAGCGCACGGAGGACCTGTTTGATCGCGCTGCGCGCTTCGCCGGGCGTTGCATCTGCCGCCGGCCGCCAGCGCTCACGGAAATCAGATGGCAGTTGATCTGCATTGAAGGCGTTGGACTGGATGACCTCCATGGCCTCGTCATAGAGGACAACACCGGTGATACCGGGTTGAGCCAGGTTTTCCCGAGGAACGAGCCTTACGCCCTCGACAGCGAATCGAGCGCCTTTGCGACCGACAAAACGCATCTCGATCAATCGTGTGCTGGCAGGCACGTCGATAGGCAGGCTCAGGCCTGACAGATCCTCGGGTGCCTCAAGCGTGCGAAAGTTGCGGTCGAGCTTGCGGTGGCCGTCGTACGCCGTCACCGATACCTGCATCTCGCCCGCCTGCAGCGCGCCTTTGTTCACTTCAAGCATGTAATGCGCGACGCGGCTGATATCGCGCTGCACCGCAAAGCCATACCCACAGCTCTCGGGACTGGCGTCCACGGTGATGGTCGCGCCATGCGCTGTTACCGGTGACGCGGTAAATGAGCGCGTGCAGTCGCCCCCGATGTCCTGGATACCCTCGCGCCAGGGCTTGTCCATCTTGACAGCAATCCAGCTGGCTGCCCCTCCTACAACAACCAGCAAGGCGCCGGCCACCCAGATCAGTGCCGTCTTGATTCGCACCCTTGTCCCATCCGTGGATTCACTGAGCAATAGCGTAACGCCACGCCACCGAGTTTCGCAGCTGCTGCACCATGTGCTCCAGAAACACGCGCACCCGAGGGGCCAACTGCCGCCCCGGCCCATGCACCGCACTGAGCGGCGAAGTGGCCAGCGCGAAATCGGGCAGCACCTCCACCAGTCGACCGGAATCCAGATCTTCGGCTACATCCCAGATCGACTTGCGGGCAATGCCCGCGCCCTGCACCGCCAGCACCTGGGCGGCATCACCGTCATCACACAGGGTGCTGGCCTCCAGCGGGAACGCCACGGTGCCGTCGGCACCGGCGAACATCCACTGGGAGACCGGCGGGCTGCCGGAGGCAATCAGGTCATGCCCGCGCAGATCGTCAATGCTGCGCGGGATGCCTCGGCGCCGCAGGTACTCCGGTGCGGCACACAGAATGCGTCGATTGGGAGCCAGCTCGCGCGCCACCAGCCGCGAGTCATCGAGCGCGCCGTAGCGAAGGGCCAGTTCGACCCCCTCGCCGACCAGGTCCACCAGTTCGTCGCGTAACGAAAGGTGCACCCGCACGCCCGGGTGCGCCCGCTGGAAGCTGCGTACAGCGGGGACCACATGGCGACGCCCGAAACCGTTCGGTGCGGTGAGCTTTAGCACCCCGGCCACCACGTCCTGGCGCTGCTCAAGCGCCGCCTCGGCGGCATCCACCGCTTCCAGCACCCGGCAGCAATGTTCGTGGAACAGCACGCCTTCGTCGGTCAACGAGGCGCGCCGCGTGCTGCGATTGAGCAGGCGGACCTGCAGCCGTCGTTCCAGCGCGGTCAGCCGCTTGCTCACCACCGCGAGCGACACCCGCAGCTCGCGGGCGGCGGCCGAGAGACTGCCGCCCCGCACGATCCGGTCGAAGGTCCGCAATTCTCCAAGGTCCTCGATCACAGGGTTTGTTTCCTTCAAGGCAAGAGTACCTTTCCGATATTGCCATTCCGGAAACAGTCGCGCATCCACACAATGTGGCCATTCATGCCCGCCGGGGAAAGGTTGGCAACACCGCCGTGAATGCGCACGCGGTCGCGACAGGACTCGCGCCATGCTGCGCACCAGCCACCCTCCAGGTAGCCAGACAATGACAGACGATGCAGCCAAAGGCGGGCCGACGCTCAGCCGCCGGCGTTTTTTCCAGGGTTTGACCCTGATTCCCGTTGCCGCGGCCCTGCCCGGTTGCGGCCCCACGCCGACCACCGCGGAACCCGCACAGGCCGGCCCGGCCCCGGATTACACCCCGCAGTACTTCAGCGCCGCCGAGTGGACCTGCGTCACCGCAATCTGCGACCGGCTGATCCCGGCCGATGAGACAGGCCCTGGCGCAGTGGAATCGGGCGTGCCTGAGTTCCTCGACCGCCACATGCAGACGCCCTACGCCGCCGGCGCGATCTGGTACATGCAGGGGCCGTTCCTGGAAGCCCCCAGTGAGTTCGGCTATCAGGGCAAGCTGGCCCTGCGCGAGATCATCAAGATCGGCCTGGGGGCATTTGATGCCCACTGCCGCAAGGCGTTCGACGGCAAAACCTTTGCCGAGCTGGACCACGCCCAGCAGGAAACCCTGCTCAAGGCCGCCGAGGGCGGCAAGCTGGAGCTGGAAGGCATTTCCAGCAAGCTGTTCTTCTCCAACCTGCTGGGTGAGGTGAAGAACGGCTACTTCGCCGATCCCAAGTACGGTGCCAACCGCAACATGGGGGCCTGGAAGATGATCGGCTACCCGGGCATGCGCGCGGACTATCTGGACTGGATCGGGGTGCGCGACAAGGCGTACCCGTTGGGACCGGTGGATCTGGCAGGGCGCAGGGGCTGATACGAATGGCAATCACGAAACCGAAGGTCGACGCGGTCATCGTCGGCATGGGCTGGACCGGGGCGATCCTGGCCAAGGAACTCACCGACGCTGGCTTGAACGTGGTCGCGCTGGAGCGCGGCGGCGACCGCGACACGCAACCGGACTTCGCCTATCCCAAGGTGGTCGATGAGCTGGAAGGCTCGGTGCATCGCCGTTACCTGCAGAGTCTGTCGCAGGAAACGGTCACCATCCGTCATAAGCCTTCCGATACGGCCGTGCCGTATCGCCAGATGGGCTCGTTCAAACCAGGCACGGGCGTCGGCGGTGCCGGCAGCCACTGGTCGGGCGCGCACTTCCGCCCGCTGCCGGAAGACATGGTCCTGCGTAGCAATGTGGAACAGCGCTACGGCAAGAACTTCATCCCGGCCGACATGACCATCCAGGATTTCCCGGTCACCTATGCCGAACTGGAACCTCACCTGCACATGTTCGAACTGGTGTGCGGCACCTCCGGCAAGGCCGGTGTGATCAACGGCGTGGTCCAGGAAGGCGGCAACCCGTTCGAAGGCTCGCGCTCGGCCGAGTATCCGCTGGGCCCAAATCCGAACTATCTCGGCGGCGAGCAGTTCTACAAGGCGGCCAAGGAAATGGGCTGGCATCCCTACCCCATTCCGGCCTCCAACGCGTCCGGTCCCTATGTGAACCCCTACGGCTGCCAGCTGGGCCCGTGCAACGCCTGCGGCTTCTGCAGCGACTACGGCTGCCTGAACTACTCCAAGGCCAGCCCGAACGCGTGCATCCTGCCGGTGCTGCGCCAGCGCCCGAAGTTCGAACTGCGTACCCATTCGCAGGTGCTCAAGGTCAATCTGGACAGCACTGGCAAGAAGGCGACCGGCGTGACCTATCTGGACGCGCAGGGTCGTGAAATCGAACAGCCGGCCGACCTGGTGCTGCTGTGCGCGTTCCAGCTGTACAACGTGCACCTGATGCTGCTTTCGGGCATCGGCCAGCCCTACGATCCGGAATCCAATACCGGCACGGTAGGCCGCAACTATTCGTACCAGAACCTCAACCGCGTGGTGCTGTTCTTCGACAAGGACGTGCAGGCCAATGGCTTCATCGGCATTGGTGGCGCAGGCACGACGATGGACGACCTCAACGGCAACCAGCTGGACAACGCCAAGGCTGGCTTCGTCGGTGGCGGCCTGGTCTGGGCCCGCCAGCCGGGTGCCGGTCCGGTGCGCGGCATCAATGTGCCCTCCGGTACGCCGGCCTGGGGCGCGCAGTGGAAGAAGGCAGCCGCCGACAACTTCCGCCATAACTTCTACTACGAAGTCCAGGGCGCGTGCATGGCCTACCGCCAGCACTACCTGAGTCTGGACCCCACCTACAAGGACAGCTTCGGCCGACCGCTGCTGCGCATGACCTTCGACTGGCATCCCAACGAGATCAAGGCCTCGCAGTTCTTCGTGGGCAAAGCCCTGGAAATGAGCAAGGTGCTCAACCCGCTGTCGATGAGCGGCGACGCAAAGAAAGACGGCGAGCGCTACAACATCACCAAGTACCAGAGCACGCACACCTGTGGCGGCGCGATCATGGGTGCCGACCCGAAGACCTCGGCCCTGAACCGCTACCTGCAGAGCTGGGACGTGTCGAACGTGTTCGTGATCGGGGCCAATGCGTTCCCGCAGAACAACGGCTACAACCCGACCGGGCTGGTGGGCGGTTTGGCGTACTGGGCGGCCACGGCCATTCGTGAAAAGTACCTGCCCGACCCGGGCCCGCTGGTCCAGGCTTGAGGAGACGCCAATGAAAAAGCTGCTCCTCTGGATCGTGGTGATTGCCGTGCTGGTGCTGCTGGCGGCACTGGCCTATGCCTTCATCCCCACCAAGACCCGCGTGCTGGCCGATGGCCCCGCCCCCGACGCGGCCCTGATCGAACGCGGCCGCTATCTGGCCGCCGCGGGCGACTGCACGGCCTGTCACACCCGACCTGGCGGCAAGCCGTTCGCGGGCGGACTGCCGGTGGCCTCACCGCTGGGCAACATCTACAGCACCAACATCACCCCGGACAAGACCACCGGCATCGGTGCGTACTCGCTGGATGATTTCGACCGCGCCGTGCGCCACGGCATCACCCCGGACGGTCGCACGCTTTACCCGGCGATGCCCTACCCCTCGTATGCGCGCATCAGCGACGACGACGTGCGCGCCCTGCACGCGTACTTCCTGCACGGCGACATCGCGCCGGTCAACGAAGCCAACCGGCCGGCGGAGATTCCGTGGCCGATGTCGATGCGCTGGCCGCTGGCGATCTGGCGCAAGACCTTCGCACCGGATGCAGACGCGGTGGCCTTCGACGCCAGCAAGTATGGCGATCCGTTGCTCGCCCGGGGCGCGTATCTGGTGCAGGGCCTGGGTCATTGCGGCAGCTGCCATACCCCGCGCGGCTTTGCCCTGCAGGAAAAGGCACTGGACGAATCGGGCGAGGCCTATCTGAGCGGTGGCCAGATCATCGACGGCTGGAACGCGGTGAACCTGCGCGGCAACGAGGCCGACGGCCTGGGCCGCTGGAGCGCGCAGGACATCGTCGAGACGCTGCAGACCGGGCGCAATGCGCACACCGCTGTCGTGGGCACCCCCATGGCCGACGTGGTCCGCCACAGCACCCAGCACCTGACCGAAGAAGACCTGCGGGCGATGGCGGCGTATCTGAAGCAGCTGCCGGCGGCCTCGCATGATCCTTCGTCGTACGCGGTGAGTGATGCCACGGCCAAGAAGCTGCAGGCTGGCATCAATGACAGCCGCGGTGCCGAGCTGTTCGTGGACAACTGCGCCGCCTGCCATCGTACCGATGCCAAGGGTTACAAGGACGTCTTCCCCAGGGTCGCCGGCAATCCGACCGTGCTGGCCGACGATCCGACCTCGGTGATCCGTTTGCTGTTGCATGGCAGTGAGCTGCCGTCCACCGCCAAGCGGCCGTCCAACCTCGGCATGCCCGGGTTTGCTGATCGCCTGAGCGATGAGGAAATCGCCCAGCTGGCGACCTATATCCGCCAGGAATTCGGCAACAAGGCTGGTCCGGTGACGGCGAAGCAGTCGGCGGTGGTGCGCAAGCATCTGGAGGATGAAGCCAAGGCCCGAAAGGACGCCCACGACCCCACCGCCGCCGAATCCGCCGACGCCCCGTAGGGACGCGCCATGCGCGTCCGGCGAAGGACCGCGTAAACTCAACGGTTCACACCGTCATGGACCGTTGACCCCGCATGTTCAAGGACCGAACCCCGCGCATTCTGCTGACCTTGGCCCTGATGACGACCGCCGCTCCGGCGGTCGCTTCGGATTTCCGGGGCTTCTTTTCGTTGTTTATTGCCGGCCCGCTGCTGATCTGGATCGCCCTGGTCATCGGTGCCGTTCTGATGCGCCGCCACACCTCGAGCCGCACCGATCGGGTCCGCCATCTACCTGCATTGATGTTGTTGTCTGCGCTGCCCCCATTCGGGTTTCTTGGCCTTCTGGTGCTGACGGTTCCGCTGTCCTACGGCGTGGTGTATGCGGTGATCACCGGGGCTGCTCTGATTGCGCTCGGCTTGTGGGCGGGATGGCAGTTCTGGAAGCACCCTTACGGTCGTACCGCCACCTACTCCGCACGCGTATTGGGTGTCATGGTCGTCGCAACCGTGGGTGTGATGGTGCTCGATGTGTACAACGTCCTGAGCGGCCGAGACTACCTGCGGGACTGGCTGGGACCGCTGATGTGCCTGGCAGGCCTGGTGGCACTTACCCTGTATTTGTGCATCAAGGTCGGCCTGACCCGCGCGGTAGGAATGGGAGCCGGTAGCGTCGCACGACAGTCGACGGCCGATAACGGTGCATCGTCCGGTGGGGCATGACCTCAATCGGAGCGGTCAGCCCGGCGGGGTCCATGCGTTAAAGCACCGATCAAGGTTATCGGCAGGCGTCTTGCGACCGCCTCTACCATTGCGTCGGCGGTTCATTGCCAGGGCGCGTGGCGACGCGTTCATCGGTACGGTGTCGTCCGACCCTACCGTTCTGCCAGCAGAGCCTCGAGACGTGCGACCACGCGATCGCGCGTATCAGCATCCAGCTTTCCGCCATACATCGCCTCATAGATCCACAACCCATCCGCCGCCAACCGCGCAACAAACGCGTCGAGCGCTTCCGGGCTTTCATCCCCCGCCTTCGGCACCCCCGGTGCCCAGCGTGCCATCGCATCCGACCACGGCGCGCGCTCCGCATCGGGTGGCACGGATTCCAGCATGAACATCAACTCGGCGCGGGTGGCGCTCATCGCCGAAACCCGGATGAAGGCCTGGTAGCGCTCGTGCTGCGTGGTCTGGTCCGCCGGCTTGCCCGCCAGCGCCTCCATCTGCGCTTCCCACGTCTGCACCAGATGCGCGTCGATGCCCTGCAGCAGCGCCTCACGCGAGGGGAAGTGGTACAGCAGGCCGCCACGGGTCAGACCCGATTCGGCCGATACCGATTCAAAGGTGACGCCGCGCACGCCGTCACGGTTGATCACGCGGACGGCGGCTTCCAGGATGCGGGTGCGGTTGCTGGTTCTCATCGGCTCAATGTACGGGATTCATGGCGGCCACGGGATGCCCGGCATCGCCACGTAGCAGTCGCCCGGTCACCGCAGCACCCGCCACCAGCACGCCGACGATCACCCACAGACCCCAGTGGTAGCTGGCGTCGTAGGCATGACGCGCCGTGCTCAGCCAACTCCCGGCACCTTCCACCTGCGCCAGGTGCAGCGCCTGTACCAGCCCCTGCCTGGCCGCCTCGGGAATGGTCGGGTCCGCCGGCAGACTCATGCCGTACAGCGCCGCACCCAGACTGCCCAGCAAGGCCACCGCGAACAGTCCGCCGAACTCGTAAGCCACTTCCTCAACTGACGATGCCATGCCCACGCGATACGCCGGCACATTGCCAATGATCGCGGTGGACGCGACCGAGATCGCCGCGCCGGTACCGACGCCGGTCAGGGCCATACCTGCAATCACCCACGGCAGGCCGTGCTGGAATCCCACGGCCACCAGCGCAACGCCAGCAGCCGCGCAGGCGAGTCCTCCGCTGATCAAGGGACGGAACCCAACCCGGTGCAGGAACCCACCGCCCAGCAATGCGCTCGGCAAGGCTCCCAGCGCGGCCACCGACACCAGCAGGCCTGCGTGGAGCGGCGTGAATCCGGCCACCAGCTGGAAACGCTGGGTGGTCAGCAGCTGCAGCCCCGCCAGAGCGAACAAGGTGACAATCGCCGACAGCGTGCCAGCCAGGAAGGTGGGGTTGCGGAAGATGCCGAAGTCCAGCAGCGGATAGGACAACCGTCCCTGCCGGCGCACAAACGCCCACCCACCGGCCACCGCTACCGCGAACGCCACGCTGCCGGTCACTGCGGACACCGGCGTGGCAATCAACGACTTGATCGCCAGCACCAGGCCCGACAGCGTCACCAGCGCCAGCAACGAGGACGGCAGATCCCAAGGACGCGTGGTATCACGCACTCCGTTTGGAGCCAGCCACAGCGTGGCCGGCAGTGTCAGCAGCACCACCGGCACATTGATCAAAAACACGGCGCCCCACCAGAAATGCTGCAGCAGCAGGCCGCCAATGATCGGCCCGAGTGCCGCGCCGATCAGTGCGACCGAGCCCCAGATCGCAATGGCGAAGTTGCGCTCGCGTGGGTCCTGAAAGGTGAGGCCGATCAACGCCAGGGTAGCCGGCATCATCGCGGCTGCGCCAACGGCCAGGAAAGCTCGCGCCGCAATCAATTGCTCGGCCGTCGCCGAGAAAGCGGCGGCCAATGAGGCGACACCGAACAGCACCTGCCCTATCAGGAACATGCGCCGGTGGCCGATGCGGTCACCCAACGTGCCCGCGCCGAGCAACAGGCCGGCCATTACCAGCGGGTACGCGTTGATGATCCATAGCGACTGGCTTGCGCTGGCTCCGAGGGCCTCGGTCAACGTCGGCAAGGCCGTGTACAGCACGGAGTTGTCGAGGGTCACCAGGAGCAGGCCGCCGGCCACGGTGAGGAGGAGAAGCCAGCGGCGGGTTTGGGTCATGGGGCTCATGCCATTACTATACCGGATGTCCTGTATAGTTTGGCGTATCAAGAGCAGCCGGGCAGAGCCCGGCTCTACGGGATTCAGGATTGTCGGGGGTTTGCGGGGTTCAGGATTGGCGAGGAGCCGTCAGTTGGTCGGCCAGGCCGCGGTAGATCGGCACCCGGCACACCAGACCAGAGACACCGCGCGCAATCAGCACAGTGGCCAGGATGGGCAACAGCAGATCGCCGCTGTCGGTCAGTTCCAGCGAGATCACCGCCGAGGTCAGCGGTGCCTGGGTCACCCCGGTGAGATAGGCACACATGCCCAGCAGCACGAACGCACGCGGGTCCACCGCCGGCATCAGCGCGGCCAGGTTGTGGCCGATGCCTGCTCCCACGGCCAGCGCCGGCGAGAACAGGCCGCCTGGAATACCCGCCACATAAGAAGCCAGATTCGCCAGGAGCTTCATCAGGCCAAACTCATGCCCGACCACGGCCTGGCCTTGAACCAGGCTGCGCGCCTGCTCATAGCCGGTGCCGAATGCACCTTCGCCAAAGCCTAGCGCCAGCAGCACCACCACCAGCCCGCATCCGGCGGCCAGCATCACCGGATGGCGCTCTCGCAATGCACCCAGCCAACGCGGACGGCCGGCCACGGTCAACAGCACCGCCCGGGCAAAGAGTCCGCCCAGCAGTCCTGCCACCACGCCGCATAACAGAATGGCCACCCAGCCCTGCCCCAACGGCAGGCGCGCGGTCACATGACCAAAGTAGGTGTAGTTCCCCAACAGACCGAGCGACACCACGCCACCCACGATCACCGCCGTCAGCAACGTGCCCGAGAAGCGATGTTCAAAGCGACCACTCAGTTCTTCGATCGCGAACACAATTCCGGCCAACGGCGTGTTGAACGCCGCCGCGATGCCAGCCGCGCCACCCGCCAGCAGAAAGTGCGAGAGCTCGCGCGGGTCACGAAACCCGAACCAGCGTCCGAACAGGTACATCAGGCTGGCACCCACATGCACGGTCGGACCCTCACGACCGACCGATGCGCCGCCCAGCAGCGAAAGCGAAGTCAGCAGCAACTTTCCTGCGGATACGGCAGGCGACAGGTTGACCCTGCGAAATTCCTCATCGGGCTTATCCAGCGCGGCGATCACCTGCGGGATGCCACTGCCACGCGTCGGAAGCAGGGCGCCCGCCGTGAGCCACGCCAGCAACGCGAAGATGCCCGGCGTAAGCAGCAAGGCCCAGTACGGCGAGTGCGCGATGATGCGCTGAAATACGTGAAACGCCGCATCGCTGGCCTTGGCAAACACAATCGCCACCAGCGCAACCACCACTGCCCCACCCCACAGCGCCGCGCGACGTCGCCACGCTTCGCTGAAGACAAGGGCCGCTAGCCGCTGACGCATGCGATGCAGATCAATCATGCGTGAAAGTGTGACAGCTGAATGCGCAATGATGAGGTGAAAGTCTGGCGGATATCCGCACCCAATCAGGCGAAACACTGTGCCGTGTTTGGACTCATCACATGAATGAAGCTAGACTTGATCGCTTTCATTCGCAAAATGGAGGCAAGGGACGCAATCGTGCGAGCATTTCCCTTTCTTTTCGTCGCGGCAATGGCAGGCACTCCGTTTGCCGCTCAATCCGCAGAAAACCCCGTAAAACAAGACGCCGAGCCGTATTTCCATGCCGGCGGCGCAGTCCGCTTCAACTACGGGTGGCTCGATTATGGCCCCACCAGTGGACTGCAACTGGAACTGCTGCGTGCCGATGTAAAAGGCGGTAGCGGCCCGATGTTCTTCTCGGCGCAGTACCGCTGGTACGACGGCTTTGACGCCGTCCATCACGCCTACGTGGGTGCGAAGTTCAATGACAGCACCGACATCAAGCTAGGTATCCAGCAGGTGCCGTTTGGTCTGTTGCCTACGGTGTCACAGAGCTTCTGGTTCGGTTCCGGCTACTACCTCGGCATCGAGGACGACTACGACCCGGGCGTGGTGGTCACGCACCAGCAGGGTGACACCACATGGCATGCCGGCTACTTCACCGGTGACGAATACGGCATTGGCGCACGCTACGACCGCTACTCATTCGACGTCGCACAGACCGACGCCCTGCCCTACCGCGAACGCGGGCGGGTGCATGCGCGTGTCGAAAAAGCACTGGACTGGAACAACGGTGAACTTCTGATCGGTGCATCTGGCTTTGCCGGCAAGGTGCAGAACACCCACACCCGCCACCATCATGGTCATCAAGGTGCCGCCGTCCATGCTCAGTGGAAGCGCGACGGCTGGACCGCGCAGCTGCAATGGGCCCGCTATCGTTACGACATTCCCGAACAGCGTATTGCACTCTCCGCGTTCGAGGCCCCGTTCGAGATTGCCGCACAGGCCGACGTGCCCAGCGCCAACATCGCCTATTCCTTCGGCGAGAGCCGCTGGCTGGACGATGTGACCTGCTACAACAACCTCAGCATGACCCGCCCGGTCGGCCATAGCGACGGAGTGCGCGATTCCTGGCAGAACGTCACCGGCTGCAGCTTCGGCAAAGGCATCATGCTCACCTACGTTGACTGGATCGCCGGCAAGGACATGTGGTTCGCCGGTGGCGAAGGCATCGGCATCGACAACGGGGGCCCCTCGCGCTGGCACTCCCGCCTCAACGTCAACATCGGCTTCTACTTCTGACTGTCTGAAGGACGCTCACCACCCGACTCGTTTCCACGGAGGAACCCATGCAGAGCACCGCTCCGCACCATCCCCCCGTTCGCCAGCGGATTCTGCCGCAGGTGTTCATTCCCACCGCCGCCATCGTCATTGCCCTGCTTGCACTGGCGGCGCTCGCTCCAGAACTGGCCACATCGTGGTTCACCACCGCCAAGACCTGGGCGGCCAATGATGCAGGCTGGTTCACCATTCTTTCCGTCGCCGGCTTTCTGGTCTTCGTGGTCGGCGTTGCGCTCAGCCGCTTCGGCCAGCTCAAGCTGGGGCCGGACCACAGCACCCCCGACTACAGCTATGGCAGCTGGTTTGCGATGCTGTTCGCCGCTGGCATGGGCATCGGCCTGATGTTCTTCGGCGTGGCCGAGCCGATCATGCATTACGCCACACCGCCGGTGGGTGCGCCGGAAACCGCCGAGGCCGCCAAGCAGGCCATGCGCATCACCTTCTTCCACTGGGGCATCCACGCCTGGGCGATCTACGCGGTGGTAGCGCTGTCGCTGGCCTACTTCGCGTACCGCCACAACCTGCCGCTGCGGGTGCGCTCAGCGCTGTATCCGCTGATAGGCGAGCGCATCCACGGGCCCATCGGGCACGCAGTGGACACCTTTGCCGCACTGGGCACCATCTTTGGTCTGGCTACCTCGCTGGGCCTGGGGGTGATGCAGATCAACGCCGGCCTGAACTATCTGTTCGGCTGGGAGGTGACCACCCTGACCCAGGTGGGTCTGATCATCGCCATTACCCTGGTCGCCACCGGCTCGGTGGTGGCAGGGCTGGACAGCGGCGTGCGTCGTCTGTCCGAGCTGAACATGATTCTGGCCGCGGCGCTGCTGGCGTTCGTGCTGGTCTGCGGACCCACCGCGCACCTGATGCAGACGCTGGTGCAGAACACCGGCATGTATGTGTCGCAGCTGTTCTCCATGACCTTCAATCTGTATGCCTACGAGCCGACCGGCTGGCTGGGCGGCTGGACTTTGTTCTACTGGGGCTGGTGGATTGCGTGGTCACCGTTCGTGGGCATGTTCATCGCCCGCATTTCGCGCGGCCGCACCGTGCGCGAGTTCACCGTCGGCGTACTGCTGGTACCGGTGGGCTTCACCTTCCTGTGGATGACGATCTATGGCAACACCGCACTGGACATGGTCCGGGGCGAAGGGGTCCACCATCTGGTCGAAGCCGTCGCCACCGACAGCTCCATTGCCCTGTTTGAGTTCCTTGAGCACCTGCCCCTGACGTTGCTCACGTCGTCGCTGGCGGTGCTGCTGGTGGCACTGTTCTTCATCACCTCGGCGGACTCGGGCGCACTGGTGATCGACATGCTCACCTCGAAAGGCGAGGAGGAATCACCGCTCTGGCAGCGCATCTTCTGGGCCTTGCTGGTCGGCGCACTGGCCATTGCCCTGCTGATTGCAGGCGGACTGGAATCACTGCAGGCGGCCACCATTGCCAGTGCCCTGCCCTTTACCGTGGTGATGACCCTGATGTGCTGGGGCCTGCTCAAGGCCATGCACCTGGATGCCACCAAGCGCTCGATTCTGCGCGAGGCCCGCATTCTGCCGGGTACCAGCGACGACTGGAAGGCCCGCTTGAAGCTGCTGGCGCACAATCCGCTCAAGATCGAGGTCACCGGCTTCATCCAGCAGAAAGTGCTGCCGGCACTACAGGATGTCGCCACCGAACTTCGCAAGCAGGAGCTGCCAGTGCAGGTCACGCATGGCGAAGACGGGCGCGCCTGGCTGCAGGTCGGCCACGGCGAAGAGATGGACTTCTTCTACTCCGTGCGGCCGCAGCCCTATGCCGCGCCGACCTTCGCCCTGCAGGATCCGCGTCGGCCGGTGAAGGAAGGCACTCAGTACTACCGGGCAGAGGTTTACCTGCGTGAAGGTGGTCAGGACTACGACGTGATGGGCTGGACCCAGGTGCAGCTGATCCACGACGTGCTGGACCAGTACGAACGCCACCGCCAGTTCCTCGACCGGGTGCGCTGATACGAAACGAAAAAGGGGCCGCAATGCGGCCCCCTTTTTAACGTCCCATCGCTTTGGACACCGCCTGCTCCTGCACCTGGGTTTCCTGCTGCTGCGCCTGCGCACTGTCCGCGAGCCGCTGATTCACACCTTCCAGCGCCTGCAGATGCGCTTCCACCGGCGTGGCCACGGCCTGCGCGGTCTCGGTCCGGGCAATCTGCCGGTCTGCCGCGTGCGGCTCACCCTGCACCGCGAACGCGTAACGCGCGTCGTCGCTCAACACGGCCTCGTCGATCCGGCACATGCCCTTGTCCTTGGCCACGACCAGCAGTGCCATGCTCAGGCGATCGGTGCTCTGGTCCGGCTGACGGCCAAGACTGGCGTCCAGGCGTGAGACGGCTTCCTGGGTCTGCAGCCAGAGGGGATGATCAGCGCTGCTGGGCTGGCGCGGGTCATTGACCGGCACCAGTGGCGACGGCGGCGGCAGATCACGCAGATGCGCCCCGTCCACCGTGGCATCGATCTTCTGCGCACCGGCCTGCTTGTCGGCCGTTGCAATCCGGAACATATGCTCGGCCATGCCATGCTCGGACAGCCCTTGGTTGCGCGCCAGCGATCCCGCATAGTCATCCACATCGGTCTGCAGTGCGCCCTTGCCATCCTTCACCAGCAACTGCCAGCGCGGCCCGAGCATCGGGTTGTCCTGCACCATCTGCTGGGTGCGCTCCATCATCGAGCGCAGCTGCTCTTCACTGAAGCTGACGGTATTGAGCTCGCCCTCCCTGACCGGTGAGCGCAGCAAACGACTGGTATCACCTGTCAGCGCGGCATTGAGATTGCCGGCAATCTGCCTGCCCTGCTCATGCTGGCGCAGGTCGAAGGTGAGCTCGTAGCGCCTCTGATCACGCAGTTCCTGACCGTCGATTCCGTACTCAGCAACCCGGGTAATCGGTACATTGTCGCTGAAGTGCAGTTTGCTCAGTTCCGTGTAGCTGCCGTCGTCGCGGCGGACCTGGATCACATCATTGCTGTTGCGTGCACCGGCTGCGTCCACCCCGAACACGGAACCCAACTCGACCTTCAGGCGCACCTGCGAGCTCGCGCCCAGCCGCACGACCGTGGCCACATCGGACATCCCTGGCGTTTTCGAATCCAGCGCGCCATTGGCCACGAACTGCTGATAGGCCGAGCGACCGTCCGCCTCGGCCAGATCAAAGGTGGCGGTGCGCACACTGGACTGGCCCATCGCATCCTGACGCCCTGCGATCGCAGTAATGCCACGCACAGAGAAACCAAGACCATTGAAGGCCTCTACGGCACTATTGGGGCCCGTGGTAACACGCACGCGACCATCATCCAGCCGATCCACACGGAAGCTGGCACCTTCGGCCTCGGTCAGCTTGTGGTCGACCGCAATACGACGGAACGTGCCGGACAGCGCGGTTCCGCTGAACGATTGTGCGTCCAGGGTGACGCTGCTTCCCTTTGGCAGGCTCTGCGGATCGAAGGGGTTGATGCGGGTCGGATCGGTGCCATCGCCCTCGGGAAGGCTGACCCGGTAGCGGCCACGCAGGCCCTCGGTTTGGGTCGACTCCACGATGCCGCCATTCAGACGTTGACCCGCAACCGTCTCCATCTCGAGCTGGTACTGAACGCGACCGTCCGCCCTGATTTCACTGGCACCCAGCGTGGTGGCCCGGAATGGACCACCTGCGGGGCCTGCGCCCTGTTGCCGGGCCTCCTGGGTGACCTTCACGACACCGTCGCCGGGCGTGGCACTGACCGACGTGCGGCCGACCTTGCCGTGAATTTCGGAGTTGGATGAGGTGTAAGTCGGATCGAAGGCTACGTCGGCGGCGTTGCGCGCGGCCGCGTCAGCAGACGCGCCCTCCTTCCGTGTCGGGTCGTTCATGTCACTTCCATTTGCTACAGACGACCCGAGTATAAACTGCCGTCGCCACTGCATGTGTCAAATCATTGACACATGCAGTGG
>NZ_JASCOZ010000092.1 GCF_029960115.1 Stenotrophomonas sp. PS02289 | reverse complement strand
GGCGGGTCGGGGTGGGCTGGAGGGGGCGTGAGCCGCATGGATGCGGCGATCGAGCTTACATGGACGTACTTGCAGCGTCCCCCGGAACGCCCATCCCGACCCGCCAACCTAGACAATCACTGCGCACCGGCTGTTCGCCTAGATGCGTGAAGGGTGCCGGGCATTGCCCGGCACCCCGCAGATCAGGCCGCTCGGCCGGCGCTGAACTGCTCTTCTTCGGTGGAGCCGGTCAGGGCGGTGGTGGAGGACTGACCCTGCTGGATGGCCTGGGTGACGGCGTCGAAGTAGCCGGTGCCGACCTCGCGCTGGTGCTTCACGGCGGTGAAGCCTCGGTCGGCGGCGGCGAACTCGGCTTCCTGCAGTTCCACGAAGGCGCTCATCTGGCGGCGGGCGTAGCCATGCGCCAGGTTGAACATCGAGTAGTTCAGGGCGTGGAAGCCGGCCAGGGTGATGAACTGGAACTTGTAGCCGTAGCTGGCGATTTCCTTCTGGAACTTCGCAATCGTGGCGTCGTCCAGGTTCTTCTTCCAGTTGAAGCTCGGCGAGCAGTTGTAGGCCAGCAGCTTGCCCGGGAACTTGGCGTGGATCGCCTCGGCGAACTTACGCGCGAACTCCAGGTCCGGCTTGCCGGTTTCACACCAGATCAGGTCGGCGTACGGGGCGTATGCCAGACCGCGGCTGATCGCCTGGTCCAGGCCGTTGCGGGTCCGGTAGAAGCCTTCCGGGGTGCGCTCACCGGTGGCGAACGGCTGGTCGTTGGCGTCGATGTCGCTGGTCAGCAGGTCCGCCGCTTCGGCATCGGTACGGGCCACCAGCAGGGTCGGCACGCCCAGCACGTCGGCCGCCAGCCGCGCGGCGTTCAACTTCTCGATGGCCTCGCGGGTCGGCACCAGCACCTTGCCGCCCATGTGGCCGCACTTCTTCACCGAGGCCAGCTGGTCCTCGAAGTGCACGCCGGCTGCGCCCGCTTCAATCATCGCCTTCATCAGCTCGAACGCATTGAGCACGCCGCCGAAACCCGCCTCGGCATCGGCCACGATCGGCTGCAGGAAGTCGATCTCGTCCTTGCCTTCCGCGTGATGGAGCTGGTCGGCGCGCAGCAGCGTATTGTTGATCCGCTTGACCACTGCCGGCACCGAATCGGCCGGGTACAGCGACTGGTCCGGGTACATCTGGCCGGCCAGATTGGCATCGGCCGCCACCTGCCAGCCCGACAGGTAGATCGCGTTGAGACCCGCCTTCACCTGCTGCATCGCCTGGTTGCCGGTCAGCGCGCCCAGCGCGTTGACGAAGTCCTTTTCATGCAGGTACGTCCACAGCTTCTCCGCGCCCAGACGGGCCAGCGAGTGCTCCACGTGCACCGTGCCGCGCAGGCGCACCACGTCGGCCGCGGTGTAGTTGCGGGTGATGCCGGCCCAGCGCGGGTCGGTGTTCCATTCGTGCTGGATCTGTTCGGCGGTCGGCAGCTTGCTCATGTCGGTTCTCCAGGAAAACGTATGGGGATGGGGGTAACGGTTCAATCCAGCCGGTCGTACGCCGGCAAGGTCAGGAAATAGGTCAACTGATCACGGCGGCTCAGTTCGCCCAGCAGCGCGATCGCCTCATCGATGCGGGCCCCACCCGGCAGCGCGCTGCGGTCACCCAGGCGCGCAGGCAAACCCGCCAAGGTCGAGTCCAGCAGGGCCAGATCAATCGCGGTGCCGTCGTCCAGGTGCTGGCCCGGCACGTGCAACCACTGCCACAGCTGGCTGCGGCTGATCTCGGCGGTGGCCGCGTCTTCCATCAGGTGATGGATCGGCACGCAGCCGTTGCCGTCCAGCCACGCGGCCAGATAGCGCACGCAGACTTCCACGTTGCCCTCGAAACCGGCGCGGGTGATCGTGCCTGCCGGCGTGGCGATCAAGGCGTCGCGGTCGACCTTCACGTCCCGGCGCAGCACGCCGTGCTGGTTCGGGCCGGGCATGTGTTCGTCGAAGATCGCCTGCGCCACCGGAATCAGCGCCGGATGCGCGACCCAGGTACCGTCATGGCCGGCGGTCACTTCACGCAGCTTGTCCGCACGCACCCGCGCCATCGCCTGTTCGTTGGCGGCCGCGTCGTGGTTGATCGGAATCTGCGCGGCCATGCCGCCCATCGCATGCGCGCCACGGCGATGGCAGGTCTGGATCAGCAGTTCCGAATAGGCCTTCAGGAACGGCTGGGTCATGGTCACCTGGCCACGCTCGGGCAGCACCTTGTCCGGGTGGGCGCGGAAGGTCTTGATGTACGAAAAGATGTAATCCCAGCGCCCGCAGTTCAGGCCCACGATGCGGTCACGCAGCGCGTGCAGGATCTCGTCCATCTCGAACACCGCGGGCAGCGTTTCGATCAGCACGGTGACCTTGATCTGACCGTGCGGCAAACCCAGCATGCCCTCGATGTGCGACAGCGCGGTCTCCCACAGCGCGGCCTCCTCCATCGACTGCAGCTTGGGCAGGTAGAAATACGGCCCACGCTGGCGGCACATCAGGGTGCGCGCGTTGTGGAAGGCGAACACCGCCGCGTCGAACAGGCCGCCGGCAAGCGGCTGACCATCGATGCGCACGTGCTTCTCGTCCAGGTGCCAGCCACGCGGACGCACGATCAGCACCGCCTGCTCCTGCAGCGGGCGCAGCGCGTAGTGCTTGCCCGGCTTGCCGTCCACCGACGGACCGGTAAAGGTCAGGTCGCCGCGCACCGCGCCGATCAGCGCCTGCTGGCCGGCCAGCAGGTTGCGCCAGGCCGGGGCGGTGGAGTCCTCGAAGTCGGCCATGAACACCTTGGCCCCTGAGTTCAGCGCGTTGATCACCATCTTCGGGTCGGTCGGCCCGGTGATCTCCACGCGACGGTCCTGCAGCGCGTCCGGAATCGCGGCCACGCGCCAGTCCTCGGCACGGATGGCCGCGGTGTCGGCCCGGAAGTCCGGCAGCTCGCCGGCGTCGAAACGGGCCTGGCGCTCGCGGCGGGCCTGCAGGCGGCGCTGGCGTTCCGGCTCCACCGCGCGGTGCAGCGACACCAGCAGCGCCAGTACCCCGGCCGGCAGCAGGGCGGACTGACCGGCCAGCTGGGTGGTCAGGGCGATGCCCGGGGTGGCCGGTGCATCGGCCGGAATGGGCTGGGGCGTGGCGAAAGCGGCGACGGCGGACATGTCCAACTCCTGCGATGCGGGTGGACTCCACCGTGCGCCGGAGTGTGGTATTTGACAAAACAGTTATTGCAATGCGTTGGATAAGTTCAACTTATAGTCGTGACGCCATGCCCACATCGCGCTCTGCAAGTCCCCGTTTTTCCTACAAATCCGACCGACTGAAACCGCTGCGGGCGTTCTGCCAGGTGGTGCGGCTGGGCTCAGTCTCACGGGCGGCTGAGGCGCTGTTCGTCAGCCAGCCGGCGGTGAGCCAGCAGTTGCAGGCGCTGGAACGCGAGCTGGGGGTGGTGCTGTTCGAGCGCAGCGGCCGCCGCCTGGTGCCCAGTCGCGAGGGCCAGCTGCTGTTCGAAATGGCCCAGCCGCTGGTGGAGAGCCTGGACGGCCTGGAAGCCAGCTTCCGCGACAAGGTGAAGGGGCTGGACGCCGGCGAGCTCAACATCGCCGCCAACAGCTCGACCATCCTGTACCTGCTGCCGCGCATCGTGGAGCGCTTCCGCCAGCGCCACCCGGACGTGCGCCTGACCCTGCACAACGCGATCAGCGCCGACGGTACCGACCTGCTGCGCAGCGACGCCGCCGACCTGGCGGTGGGTTCGATGACCGAAGTACCGGCCGATCTCACCTACGCCCCGGCCTACCGCTTCGAGCAGGTATTGATCGCCCCGCCCGACCACCCGCTGGCCCAGCTGCCCGAGCTGACCCTGGAGGCGATCTCGGCCTACCCGCTGGTGCTGCCGCCCAAGCGCCAGATCACCTACCGGCTGGTCGACCAGGTCTTCCAGCGTCAGCGCATGCCCTACACGGTGGCGCTGGAAGTCGGGGGCTGGGAGGTGATCAAGCAGTACGTGGCGATGGGCATGGGGATTTCGATCGTGCCGGCGCTGTGTTTGAACGAAGCCGACCGCGACCGCCTGGTGACGCGCTCGATGAGCGCCTGGTTCCCCGAGCGCAGCTACGGGGTGATCGTGCGCCGCGGCCGCTTCCTGTCACCGCAGGCGCGTGCCTTCATCGAGCTGATCCAGCCGGACCTGTTCAGTCCGCGCAGCTATGATGAAAGCGGTCACTCCGAACGCTGAAGGCGCTCATGTCGATTGAACTGCGCCACCTGCGCTACTTCCTGGCCGTGGCCGACACCCTGCACTTCGGCCGCGCTGCCGAACGGCTGGGCATGTCCCAGCCGCCGTTGAGCCAGCAGATCCGCCAGCTGGAAACGCTGCTGGGCGCGCGCCTGTTCGTACGCAGCAACCGCCGGGTGGAACTCACCGAAGCCGGGCGCGTGCTGCAGGCGCAAGCCACCGAAGCGCTGGCGCGGGTCGACCAGGCGATCGAGCTGACCCAGCGTGCGCAGCGCGGCGAAACCGGCGAGCTGCGTATCGGCCTGACCCGTGCCACCCCGCTGTCCACACAGATTCCGCGTGCGATCTTTGCCTATCGCCAGCAGTTTCCGCAGGTGCTGTTGAAGCTGCGCGAGATGAACACCCTGCAGCAGATTGATGCGCTGGTTGCCAACGAGCTGGACGTGGGGCTGATCCGTAAACGCGCCCTGCCGACCACGCTGATGTCGCGCAAGCTGTTCAGTGATCCGCTGGCGCTGGTGGTCAACGACCAGCATCCGCTGCTGCGTGGGGTGCCGGAAGGAACGCCGCTTGCCCTGCGTCAGTTCGCGCATGAGCCGTTCGTGGGTTTCCTGCGCGAAGTGGGTGCGGGCATCCACGATCATTTCATCGCGCTGTGCCGCAGCGCCGGCTTCACCCCGCGCATCATCCAGGAGGCCGGCGAGGCGTCCACGCTGATCAGCCTAGCGGCGTCGGGCCTGGGTGTGACGGTGCTGCCGGCCTCGTGCAGCCATATCCATGTGGAAGGCGCGCGCTTCGTGCCGCTCAGCGATCGTGCCGCCAGTTCGGAAGTGCATGTGGCCTGCCGACGCGGCAGCCCCTCGCCGTTGATCACCCACTTCACCCGCCTGCTGCAGGTGGGCATCAACGGCTGAGCGCGAGCTCCGGCTGCGGACGCGTGCGCCGACGCAGCTGCCACGCGATGCTGGCACCGCTCAAGGTGAGGACGGCGGTGAAGGCGCACACGCCCCACCAGTCCCAGTGCGTATAGAACACGCCGCCGAGCGCGCCGGCCACGCTGGAACCCAGGTAGTAGGCAAACAGATAGAGCGCCGACGCTTCCGCACGCAGGATGCCGGCGCGGCTGCCGACCCAACTGCTGGCCACCGAGTGCCCGCCGAAGAAGCCGAACGTGACCAGTGCGATGCCGGCGGCCATGCAGCCCAGCCACGGCAGCGCCAGCAGCACGATGCCGCTGGCGATCAGCGCGTAGCAGATCGCCAGCACCTTGCCGCGACCATGCTTGGTGGCCTGCTGACCCATCCAGGCCGAACTGAAGGTGCCGACCAGGTAGACGCTGAAGATCAGGCCGACCACGGTCTGGCTCAGCTGGTATGGCGGAGCCAGCAGGTGGTAGCCGAGGTAGTTGTAGAGGGTGACGAACACGCCCATCAGCAGGAACGCGGTGGCGAACAGCCACGGCAGGCCCGGGTCCGCGAACAAGGTGCGCCAGCGTGCGGGGAGTTCACGCAGGCCGCTGCGGCGGCTCTGGAAATGCTTCGAGGGCGGCAGCTGCATCCACAGCAGCGCGGTGCTGGCCACCGCGATGATCGAGACCACGCCGATGCCCCAGCGCCAGCCCCAGTGGTCGGCGATCACGCCGGCGATCAGGCGCCCGCTCATGCCGCCGACCGCATTGCCACCGATGTACAGGCCCATCGCCAGGCCGAGGGCGCGGCTGTCCATTTCCTCCACCAGATAGGTCATCGCCACCGCCGGCACGCCGCTGAGGGCGATGCCGAGCAACGCGCGCAGCACCAGCATCGTGGTCCAGTCGTGCACCAGTGCGCTGGCGGCGGAGAGCACGGTGGAGGCCAGCAACGCCGTGATCATCACGTTGCGGCGGCCGACCCGGTCAGAGATCAGGCCGGCGATCAGCATCGACACCGCCAGCAGGCCGGTGCTCAGCGACAGCGCCAGGGCGCTGTTGGCCGCGGAGACGCCGAAGTGGCGGGTGAACTCGGGCAGCAGCGGCTGCACGGTGTAGAGCAGGCCGAAGGTGGAGAAGCCGGCCAGGAACAGCGCTACGGCGGTGCGGCGGAAGGCGGGGGTGCCCTGCTCGATGTGGTCGCGCTTGGGCGCAGGGGAAGCAGCAGGGGCACTGCGGTTGGGCAGCGCGGCGGTGTCACCGTTCATGGCGTCGAGGCCCGTGGGGGTGGGCCGGTACGTGGGGTCAGCGCTCAGGATAGGCCTGGGCTATGGGTCGATCCATAACCTCATTGGTCTTGGTTGAGACGTTTGGTGTATGGATATGGATCGATGTGAGCCGTGCGTGGGCCGGCCAACGGCCGGCGCTACCGGGGCTCACCCTGCGGCCAACCGGTCCGTGCCCCGTTCAACCGTGCTGACGCGCGGGATCCCGTAGAGCCGGGCTTGCCCGGCTGCCGTTCGCGTTACAACGACTTCCAGGTAAACCCATCACCGCGCCGGTAATACACCCACGCGCCCTTCCCATACACCTCACTGGCATTCACCAAGCCGAAATAACGCCCATCGGCGCTGTTGCCGCGGTGGTCCCCCAGCATCAACACCTTGCCCGCCGGAATGGTGATGCCGTCGATATCCGGGCCACCACCTTGATCCAGGTTCAGGCTGACCTCGCGGCTGCCGAAGTCTTCCAACGCCCCATTGTCCTCACGCCGCAGCGGCTGCCCATTGATGCTCAGATGCCCGTCACGCAGCGTCACACGGTCACCGCCCACGGCGGCCACGCGCTTGATCAACCGGGTGCCGTCCAGCGGCGAATTGAACACCGCCACATCGCCTCGCTGTGGCTCACCGGTGTGCAGCAGTTCCTTGTTGGTGAACGGCAGGCGCACGCCATACGCGCGCATGTCCACCACCACGCGGTCGCCCGGCATCAGCGTGGGCTCCATCGACCCGCTGGGTACCTGGTAATGGTTGGCGAGGGTGTCCCGGGCTGCCAGCAGCAGGCCGAGCATCACCGCCATGGGCATGGCTTCCTTCTTCAGCCAGTGGACCAGGCCTTTGGATTCGGTGTTGGCGGTTGAAGTCGTCATGCGGGTGCTCCTTGCAGGTAGGTGAGGGTCTGACCCGGCGTGCGCAGCACAAGTTCCGCAACACCGATGCTGAAGCCACAGTGGCTCTGGTACCGAATCTACGCGTTGTTTACGCCCCATGCCACGTCCGGGCATGGCAGCTTTATGCGGCCGGCGCGCATCGTGGCGACACCGCGCCCACGGGCGCTTTGTCGAGGTGTTCCATGACCATCCTGTTGATCCGGCAGGCATCGCCGCAGGGCGTGCCGGACCTGGTCCCGGCCCAGCTGGCCGGGCACGCGGTCGTCTCCCAGGACTGCGCCACGCTCCCGGCGCTGCTGGCCTGCCTGGACCAGGCAAGGGAAAGCCGCCCGGACTGCGTGCTGATCGAGGCGGCGCACGTCGAGCCGGCGCAATGGGCGGTGCACGGTCGGGCGCTGTGTGCGGCGCTGGAGGCATTGCCGGTGCCGTACATCGAGATGGCGGCCAATGACGACGACGGGCTGGATGCCCACCTTCATCCCCAGCACGCCCCAGTGGCCTGCGTGGTCTGCAGCAGCGGGCGCGATGACGCCTGGCGGTTGTCGCTGGCGATTGCCGAGCGTCGCCTGCTCTCTGCTGCTGCGGGAGTTTGAATCATGTCCATTTTCATCATTCGTGGTCCAGAGGCGGCTGGTCAGTTGATTCGTACCGCGCAGCCGTTGCCGGGGCCGTTATTGAAGGCGCTGGTGCATCGGGCGATTGATGCCGGCACCACGGTGGCGATTCGTGCGTGTGGTTCGGAGCAGGAATTGCTGGATGCGTTGCGGGTGGCGGATCACAGTCGCGGTGAGGTGACCTTGCTGGATCCGGGTGCCTGCGTGAACAGTGTGCGCCTGCAGCGACTGCTGCCGCATCTACACAACGCCTATGTGGAAGTGCATGACGATGATTGTCGTGCGCCGGAGGATTGCCTGCCGGCGGGCGTGGGTGAGCGCATTGGTGTGGCGCACGGGTACTGCGCGCAGAGTTACATGCATGCGCTGGAGATCGCGCTGGATCACCTGGGATGTAGTGAGGTCGGGTATCGGGTGGGGACGTAATGGTGGTTGGCACGCCGTCCTGTTTTGCGCAATTTGACGCACATGACACCTGCACCCTCGCGAATGGCGCATCACGTTAGAAGAATGCGGGTGCCAGATCGCTCCTGATTTCGACGGATGTGTCCGATTCTGGGACGCAGTTCTCATCAAATCATGGCGATTGCGTCATCGAGTTGCATTGACTCCTACATTTGTCGAAAGAAGTCGTTTTTGCCTATTTCAATGCGATTTCCAGATCGGCATGGTGCGCGGACGGAGAACAAAAGCTCCAACACAGAGATACAGTTCGTTTGCCCATGGTCGGGAGGGTGGCTAATACAACACCCTCCTATGGGGAATACGCCCTCCGCCTCTCTGTGTGCGGCTTTTGACCTCCCGACCGCTTCCTCGCCACCCCGGCGAGGAACACACCTAGTTGAGGGCATCCGATGCATAAGCGAAGGGTTATCACCCCGGCAGTTGATTCATCCGTACAACCCGAAGACCAGAACGAAAACGGCGCACCCAGCGCCGGCCACGGCATTCCATGGGACATCTACGACGATCCCACCACACCCTTCCTGATGTCCCGCGGCCACTGGCTACGCGAAGTCGGCATGGGTTCCGGCACCCGTATCCGCACCGAATACGGCGAAGGCTTCCTGCTCTACCGCGTGATCGGCCCCCATGGCCCGGTCGCCCTGCACGTTCCGAAGGTGCTGGACCGCACTGTGCGCTACACCGAAGTGCTGCCGTACAGCCACATCCCGCCTCGCTTGCGGAGGCGCTGATGAAGAACCCAAAGTGGTTCAAGTTCAAGATGGAAGACGAGATGCGTTGCCGGCTGAAAGGCATCGCCAAGCGTCGGAAGTGTCACTCACCAGATCTGGTGCGGATGCTGGTGGACCGGCTGATTGCCTACGAGAACGACCCGCATGTGGTGGATTTGACCGTGTGGAGCAACACGGTCAACAAGGCAGCCATTGCGACCAACAAGGCGATCAAGCCTTCGACCGGACCGGCGGCGTACGGCGAAGAGGATGAAGTGGATCGGGCGCAGCGCGAGAAGTGGGCGAGCCCGAAGTTTGGTCGGCGCTAGCCCCAGGCTGTTATTTAGCCTGCCAACCTGCGTAGAGACGGGCCATGCCCGTCTCAATCCGATGAGGGGTTATGTCGCTTCGATTCGGGTCATGCGTTACCGGGTGTTGGGAGTTTCACGGCCGTCGTCTGTCGACCGACGCTACCAATGCAAGAGCAAGAGCAAGAGCAACAACAGCCACAGCAAGAGCAAGAGCAAGAGCAAGAGCAAGAACAACAGCAGAAAGCAGTAGCAAAAGCCAAAGCCATATCGAACGAGGCACATACGCGAACGGCGGGGTTTCCCCCGCCGTTCGTGTGTCAAACCATCACGCGATTATTTCAAACCGCGATTCACCAGCAGCGGCTCCACCGACGGGTCCTTGCCGCGGAATTCGCGGTACAGGTCGGCCAGCTCTACGCTGTTGCCGCGCGAGAGGATCTTGTCGCGGAAGATCTGCCCGTTTTCAGCGGTCAGGCCACCGTGTTCCTTGAACCACTCGAACGAATCGTGGTCCAGCACCTCAGCCCAGAAATAGGCGTAATAGCCGGCCGAATAGCCGCCGCCCCAGATGTGGTCGAAGTAGGTGGTGCGGTAACGCGGCGGCACCTGCGGCAGGTCGACCTTGAACTTCTTGAGTGCGGCCGCCTCAAACGGACCCACGTCCTGCAGCTTGGCGTCGGCGGGCTGGGTGTGCCAGGCCAGGTCGAGCAGCGCGGCCGACAGGTATTCGGTGGTGGCGTAGCCCTGGTTGAAGGTGCGGGCCTTCATGATCTTGTCCACCAGCGTCTGCGGCATCGGTTCGCCGGTCTTGTAGTTCTTGGCGTAGTTGGCGAACACCTTCGGGTCCAGCGCCCAGTGCTCGTTGAACTGCGACGGGAACTCGACGAAGTCGCGTGAGGTGCTGGTGCCGGCGATGGACGGATACTTCACGTTCGAGAACATGCCGTGCAGCGCATGGCCGAACTCGTGGAACATCGTGGTCACGTCATCGAAGCTGAGCAGCGCGGGCTGGCCGGCGGCGGGCTTGGTGAAGTTGCACACGTTGTACACCACCGGCTTGTCGCCGGTCAGGCCGTTCTGCTCGACGAACACGTCCATCCACGCGCCACCGGACTTGCTGTCGCGCTTGAAGTAGTCGGTGTAGAACAGCGCCAGCGAGGTGCCGTCCTTGTCGAACACTTCATACACCTTCATGTCCGGGTGATAGGTCGGAATGTCGGTGCGCGGCTTGAAGGTGATGCCGTACAGCTGGGTGGCGGCATAGAAGACGCCGTTCTGCAGCACGTTGTCGAGCTCGAAGTACGGCTTGATCTGCGACTCGTCGAGGTCGTACTGAGCCTTGCGCACCTGCTCGGCGTAGAAGTCCCAGTCCGAGGCAGCCAGCTTGAAGCCGCCGTTCTGGGCGTCGATCACCTTCTGCATTTCGGCGATCTCACCGCGAGCCTTGGCGGTGGCGGCCGGCACGGTGTCGGTCAGCAGCTTGGTCGCGGCGGCCGGGGTCTTGGCCATCTGGTCGGCCAGGCTGTAGGCGGCGTAGTTGTCAAAGCCGAGCAGCTTGGCCTTCTGCGCACGCAGCTGAGCCAGGCGCTGCACGGTTTCGCGGGTGTCGTTGGCGTCACCGCGCTCGGCGCGGGTTTCCGAGGCCTTCAGCACGGCGGCGCGCTGGTCGCGGTCGCTCAGCGAGGCGAGCACCGGCTGCTGGGTGGTGTTCTGCAGCGGCAGCAGGAACTTGCCTTCCAGGTTGCGGGCCTTGGCGTCAGCGGCGGCGGTGTTGATCTCCTCCTCGCTCAGACCGGCCAGCTTGGCCTTGTCGTCCACCACCACGGCGGCAGCGGCGGTCGCCGCGACCAGGCGGGTGTGGAACTTGGTCGCCAGCGTGGTTTCTTCCACGTTGAGCTTGCGCAGCGTGGCCTTGTCGGCGTCGTTCAACTGCGCGCCGGCGCGCACGAATTCCTGGTAGTCACGCTCGACCAGGCGCTTCTGCACCGGGTCCAGGCCCAGCGACTCGCGCTGGTCGTAAATGGTCTTGATGCGGGCGAACAGCTTCGGGTCGAGGTTGATCTCGTCCTGGTGCTCGGCCAGCTTCGGCGCGACTTCTTCCTGGATCTTCTGGCGGGCGTCGTTGGTGTCGGCCTGGACGATGCCGAAGAACACGCGCGAGACGCGGTTCAGCGTTTCGCCGCTGCGCTCCAGCGCTTCGATGGTGTTGTCGAAGGTGGCCGGCTCGGCGTTGTCGGCGATCTTGCGCACTTCGGCCAGGTGCTGCTTCATGCCTTCGTTGAAGGCCGGCAGGTAGTCACTGTCCTTGATGCGGTCGAACGGCGGGGCCTGGAACGGCAGCGTGCTGGCGCTCAACAGGGGGTTGGTGGACGCATCGGCCGGCTGCTGGGCAGCGGGGGTCTGGGCATCGGTCACGGGGGTGGACTCCTTGCCGGAACAAGCGGCCAGCGCCAGGCTGATGGCGGCGGCCAGAATGACGGTACGCGACATGAAACGGGCTCCTGGGAAGAGGTGCGGCTGCAGAAAGTTGCAGCCGATCACCCTACTCCCATTGGCCGTTGCCGGCATGTGCCGGTCGTGGCATCTGGCTGTGCCGGCCCCGGGAGCCGGCGTGAAGACTCAGACGGTGCCGCGGTTCTTGCCCTGCCAGGGGCGGTACCACTCGCGGATCGTGGCCATGTCGGCCACGTCGTCGCCGGTGGAATGGAAGACCGGACCGAGGCCGATGATCTTTTCCGGGTAATGGAAGTACGCCGCCAGCACCGGCACGTCGGCCATGCGCGCGATCTTCAGGAAGCCGGCCTTCCAGTGTTCGACCGCCTTGCGGGTGCCTTCAGGGGTGATCACGTACCACATCTTGTCGGACTCACGGATCAGACGCACCGCCTGTTCCACGGTGCCCTGCGGTGAGCTGCGGTCCAGCGGAATCACGCCCAGCTTGCGCAGCAGCGGCCCTAACGGCCACCAGAACAGCGAGGCCTTGCCCAGCACGCGCACCTGCAGGCCCATGGCGATCTTGGCCGCCATGCCCCAGTAGCCGTCCCAGTTGGACGAGTGCGGGGCGACAATCATCACCAGCTTGGGCACGTCCGGCAGGGTGCCCTGGATCTTCCAGCCGCCCAGGCGCAGCGCGCAGCGCGCCGCCCAACGCCAGAAGCGGCTGGGTTTGACCTGCGGCATGTTCGGCGGAATCGCCGGAACCAGTGAATGTGGGTTGTTCAAGCAATCACTCCCAATTGCGTGTGGTGCGGCCGCGTTTGATCTGCGAGCGCTCTTTCTTGGCGTCCAGGCGACGCATTTTCGCCCCGAAGGAGGGCTTGGTCGCCACGCGTGCCTTGGGCACGCTGAGGCTGGCCTGGATGAAGGCGGCCAGGCGTTCGCGGGCGTCTTCGCGGTTGCGGTCCTGGGTACGGAAACGCTGCGCGTCGATCACCAGCACGCCCTCCCCGGTCATGCGGCGGTCGCGGCGCGCCAGCAGGCGCGTGCGCAGCGGTTCGGGCAGCGACGGCGAACCGGCCACGTCGAAACGCAGTTCCACGGCGGTGGAGACCTTGTTCACGTTCTGGCCGCCGGCCCCGCTCGCGCGCACGAAGCGTTCGACGAGTTCCGAATCCGGAATCGTCAGGTGCGCGTTGATGGTGACAGGCCCATTTCCCATGGGCGGCATTGTAAAGGCTGGATCGCCGCCTTTGGTGACCGGAACGTACGCCATTGGTATCGAATGGGTGGGTAACGGGTCCCATCCGGGTGACTATCGTCACGATCTGCGGCGCGCGCCACCACCGCGCCGCGCACGCCAGCCGGGTATGCTCGGGCTTTCCGTACTGCAGGACGCATCGAGATGAACCTGATCCGCCTTCCGGCCCGCCGTGGCCTGGTCCGCCTGGCCCTGACCCTGGCCCTGGGCATGGCCGCGATTGCGCCGGCCCTGGCCGCACCGCCGACCGACGCCGACATCAACCGCCTGCTGGCCGCTTCGCGCGCGCAGAGCATGCTCGACACCATGCTGCCGCAGATTGAAGCGATGCAGCGCCAGCAGTTCGAACAGGTGGCGCAGCAGCGTCAGCTGGATGAGGCCCAGCGCGCACAGTTGCAGCGCATCGAGCAGCGTACCAACCAGACCATCCGCCAGGCATTGTCGTGGCAGAAGCTGCGACCGATGTACGTGGACCTGTACAAGAAGACCTTCAGCAAGGAAGACGTGCTGGCGATGGCCGAGTTCTATGAGAGCTCGGCCGGCCAGAGCCTGCTCGACAAGACGCCGGCGCTGATGCAGAACGTGATGGTCGCCATCCAGGACACCATGCAGCCGCTGTTCGTGGATCTGCAGAAGGATCTGGAAGCCATCGTGAATGAAACGCCGGCACCGGAGGCGGCACCGGCGACCAAGTGACGACGCGCGGTCCTACCGCCAGCCGAACAGATCCATGGCCTTGCCGAATTCCCCATCCACCGGCGCGCTGACATCCATCAGCCCGCCGTCCGGATGCGGGAAACGCAGGCGTTCGGCGTGCAGCAGCATGCGGTGAATGCCCTGCATGCGGAAGCTGCGGTTGTGCCGGCCATCGCCATGGCTGGTGTCGCCGATCAGGTGATGTGACAGGTGCTTGAGATGCCGACGGATCTGGCGGAAGCGCCCGGTCTGCGGCTGGCAGCGCAGCAGCGCATAACGTGAGGTCGGAAACTCACCCACCGGCACCGCGATCTCGCCCACCGCCACGCGCTGGAAATGGGTGATGGCCTGCTTCTTCACCGGCTTGCCGGGGCCACCGTCCAGATCGTGGTCGACGGTGAAGGCTTCTTCCGCTGGCCAGCCACGGCAGATCGCCAGGTAGTCCTTGGTGACATCGCCGCCCATCAGCGCCTTGCCCAAGGTGCCGGCACTTTCACGATCAAACGCCAGCAGCAGGCAGCCACTGGTGGCGCGGTCGAGCCGGTGGACCAGGAAGATCGGCTTGCCGAGCTGCTCGCGCAGGCGGTCGGCGAGGAAATCGTCTTCGCCACGCGCCAGCTTGCTGTCGTGGACCATCAGCCCGGCCGGCTTGTTGACCACGGCCAAGCGTTCGTCCAGGTGCAGCAGCTGCAGCGGCGGCAGTGCCACCGGCGTTTCAACCGCAGGCGATGCGTCTTCGATGGCGATCACCGGCGCCACCACGCCGCACCGAGCGAGAACAGACCGGCGGCACCGCTGGCAATGCTCAGCAGTGGCGCATCACCGAAGTACCAGCCGCCCGGCTGCATGCCGTACAGCACGGCGGCCACGATCAGCAGGCCGACGCCGGCAATCGCGGCGACCGCGCGCTTCTGCAGCTTCTGCAGGTTGGTGTTCAACGCCACCAGGTCCACCGAACGCATCGACAGCTCGTGGCTGCCTTCGACCTGCTGTTTCAGCCAGGCGTGCACCAGACGCGGCATGTCCGGGGTGTGGGTCATGATTTCCGGCAGCCGCTTGCGCAGTTCCTTCAGCACGCGGCGCGGGCTGTAGCGCTCGCGCAGGATGCGCTCCAGCACCGGCCGGGCCACCGCCCAGATGTCCAGCTGCGGATCGAGCTGGCGGCCCACGCCTTCGATGTTGAGCAGCGTTTTCTGCAGCAGGATCAACTGCGGCTGCAGGGTGAGCTGGTAGCGCTGGGCCACGCGGAACAGCTTCATCAGCACTTCGGCCAGCGAAATCTGCGACAGCGGACGGGTGAAGTACGGCTCGCACACCGAGCGCGCGGCCGCTTCGAGTTCGTCGATGCGCACGTTGTTGGGCATCCAGCCGGCTTCGACGTGAAGCTCAGCCATGCGCCGGTAGTCCTTGTTGAAGATGGCCATGAAGTTTTCGGCCAGGTAGTACTGATCTTCCTCGGACAGCTGGCCCATGATGCCGAAGTCCAGCGCGATGAAACGCGGGTTGTCGCGGCGGGCGGGATCGGTGTCGACCCAGATGTTGCCGGCATGGGCGTCGGCGTGGAAGAAGTTGTCGCGGAACACCTGCGTGTAGAACACACGCACGCCCTTGGCCGCGAGCGCCTTGCGGTCGATGCCGGCCTTGTCCAGCGCGGCGATGTCATCGGACGGAATGCCCCACACGCGTTCCAGCGTGAGTGCGCGCTCGGCGGTGTGGCTCCAGATCACCTCGGGCACGTACAGGTCGTCCGAATCGAGCCAGAACCGGCGCAGAACGCTGGCGTTGGCCCCTTCGCGCTGCAGGTCCAGCTCGGCGGCCAGGGTGTTTTCCACCTCGGCCACGACTTCACGCGGACGGATCTTGTCGGCGCGCGGGTGGGTGCGCTCGACCAGCGCGGCAGCGGACTTGAGCAGGGCGATATCCGCGTCGATCTGCTTTTCGATATCCGGGCGCAGCACCTTGACCACCACCTGCCGGCCATCGGCCAGGGTGGCCGCGTGCACCTGCGCGATCGAGGCTGAGGCCAGCGACTGCAGGTCGAAGCTGGCAAACGCCTCGCTGACCGGGCGACCGAGCGCGGCTTCGACGATGCGCTGGGCGGTGTCGCCGTCGAACGGCTTGACCCGATCCTGCAGCAGGGTGAGCTCGTTGGCCACGTCGGCCGGAATCAGGTCACGGCGGGTGGACAGGATCTGCCCGAACTTGACGAAGATCGGCCCCAGGTCCTGCAGCGCCAACCGCAGGCGGGCACCGCGCGACTGCGCGGCGATGTCGGCCGACGCGCGCGGGACAAAGGGCTTGGCCAGGCGCAGCCAGCGCTCCATCGGCGTGCCCTGCAGCAGGTCGTCCAGGCGATATCGCAGGATCACGCGGCCAATGCGGCTGGCCCGGAACACCGCCTTCATGCGCGCACCTGATGCAGGCGCTGCACACGGGCGGCCAGGCGTTCGACGTCGTCACGCATCACATCCACATCGTCATGGAAGGCATCCAGTTCAGCTCGGGCAACCACGTCGCGCGACTCCTCGGTGACAAATTCAGCGGCGGTGTGCGCCAGGTCGGACGCGCCACGGCGCGCATGCTGCAGGGCCGAGCGCAGCGCGTTGGCCACCTGCACGCCCAGGATTTCGCCAAACACCCGCACGAACGGCAACTGCCAGTCCGGGTCGAAACGACTGGCCAGCTGCTGCAGGCGGCGCGCCAGTTCGGCATCGCCGGATACTTTGACCCGCCCGGCCGGCGCATCGCCACCGCGGCGGGCGTTGGCGATCAGCGGCAGCTGCGCCAGAACGCCGCCCAGCGTGCTGCGCACGGCCAGGTCCGGCTCCTGGCCGGGATCGACCGGACCGACCGTGAGCCGTTCGCCGTCCACGCCGATGCGCATGGCCAGCGACGGCGACTCCAGGGTCAGGGCGATATGGCGGCCATCCAGCGCGGCCAGCGCGCGGCGGGTGTCCGGGTCCAGCGCCAGGGTGCGGTTCAATGCCAGTTGCAGGGCATTACCGGCCAGCGGCTTGAGGGAGGAAAGCAGGGAGCGGGGCATGGGCCCATTCTACCTGCGGGCCTTGAATGGCGGGTGCCTGGCGATGGCGGCGCGGTCCTCGCGGTCGAAATGCCGTAGAGCCACGCCCTGCGTGGCTGCGCGCGGTGCCAGGTGGGTCGAAGCCACGC
>NZ_JASCOZ010000091.1 GCF_029960115.1 Stenotrophomonas sp. PS02289 | reverse complement strand
GTTCGATCAAGCCGCACACCAAGTTCGACGCCGAAGTGTACGTGCTGTCGAAGGACGAAGGCGGCCGTCACACCCCGTTCTTCAAGGGCTACCGCCCGCAGTTCTACTTCCGTACCACCGACATCACTGGTGCGGTTGAACTGCCGGAAGGCGTGGAAATGGTCATGCCGGGCGACAACATCAAGATGGTCGTCACCCTGATCAACCCGGTCGCCATGGACTCGGGCCTGCGCTTCGCCATCCGCGAAGGCGGCCGTACCGTCGGCGCCGGCGTGGTCTCGAACATCCTCGAGTAACCTGCTAGAATCTGCGCCCCGATGTTGCCTGGGTAGGGCATCGGGGCGTAACTAAATGGGAAAAGAGGCGCAGGACGCTCCTCGTGTTCCCCGGACCAGGAAGGGTCGTGCCATTCAGGCAGTGTCAACAGGCGACTGTTGACCGCCGCCTTGTATGCGCGCTATACTTTTTCGTCTGGGCAGATCGAGCAATCGGTCTGCCTCGGCTTTTGAGGTCTACGGAAAGATCTTGGCGTCGCACGGGACTGTGCGACGTTCGCATTCAGGATATTCATGGGACAAGGCAACCCAGAGGCCTTGTCTGTCGCTCTTTTAACGAAGGAACCACCGTCATGGCGGACCAAAAGATCCGTATCCGGCTGAAGGCATTCGATCATCGTCTGATCGACCGCTCGGCCAGCGAGATCGTTGAAACGGCCAAGCGGACCGGCGCGCAAGTGCGTGGCCCGATCCCGCTGCCGACCAAGATCGAGCGTTACACCATTCTCGTTTCGCCGCACGTCGACAAGGACGCGCGTGACCAGTACGAGACCCGCACGCACAAGCGCGTGCTCGACATCGTCGACCCCAACGACAAGACCGTGGACGCGCTGATGAAGCTCGAACTGGCTGCCGGCGTCGACGTTCAGATCAAGCTGACCTGAGGACTACGACCATGACGAAGAAATATTCGTTGGGCTTCGTGGGCCGCAAGGCTGGCATGAGCCGCGTTTTCACTGACGATGGCCGCGCCATCCCGGTGACCCTGATTGAAGCAACCCCGAACCGCATCGCGCAGATCAAGACCGTCGAAGCCGACGGCTACAGCGCCGTGCAGGTGACCGTCGGCGCGCGTCGCGCTGCCCTGGTCAACAAGCCGGAAGCCGGCCACTTCGCCAAGGCGAAGGTGGAAGCCGGTCGTGGCCTGTGGGAATTCCGCGTTGAAGACGCGCAGCTCGGCGATTTCGCCGTCGGCGGCGAAGTCAAGGCGGACATCTTTGAAGTTGGCCAGAAGGTCGACGTCCAGGGTGTCACCAAGGGTAAGGGTTTCCAGGGCACCATCAAGCGCTACAACTTCCGTATGGGCGATGCAACCCACGGTAACTCGCTGTCGCATCGCGCGCCGGGTTCGCTGGGTCAGCGCCAGACCCCGGGTCGCGTTTTCCCGGGCAAGAAGATGTCGGGCCATATGGGTGCCGTGCAGCAGAGCACGCAGAACCTGGAAGTGGTCAAGGTCGACGTCGAGCGCGGTCTGATCGCGATTCGTGGTGCCGTTCCGGGCGCTGCGGGTGGTGACGTGATCGTCCGTCCGGCGAGCAAGGCATAAGGAGAGATGACGATGGAACTCGTTATCACGGGTAGCAACAACAAGGTCTCGGTCTCCGAAGCCGTGTTCGGTCGCGATTTCAGCGAAGATCTGGTTCACCAGGTCGTCGTTGCTTACCGCAACGCCGGTCGCGCCGGTACCAAGGCACAGAAGACTCGCTCCGAAGTGGCTGGCACCACCAAGAAGTCGAAGAAGCAGAAGGGCGGCGGTGCGCGTCATGGCGCGCTGACGGCTCCGATCTTCGTCGGCGGTGGCGTCACCTTCGCGGCCAAGCCGCGCAGCTTCGAGCAGAAGGTCAACCGCAAGCAGTACCGTGCCGCCATGTGCGCGATCCTGTCCGAGCTGAACCGTCAGGGCCGTCTGACCATCGTGGAGTCCTTCGACGTCGAAGCGACCAGCACGAAGGGTCTGATCGCCAAGCTGGCCGGCCTGGAAGTGGGCAAGCGCCCGCTGATCGTCACTGAAGATGCGTCCGAGCACCTGTACCTGTCCGCACGCAACGTTCCCTACGTGGAAGTGCGTGACGTCCAGGGTCTGGACCCGGTCTCGCTGGTCGGTGCCGACACGGTCGTCATCACCGCTGATGCGGTCAAGAAGGTCGAGGAGTGGCTGGCATGAACAGCAACGAAAAAATCTTCAGCGTGCTGCGTGCCCCGCGTGTCTCCGAAAAGACCGCGCGCCTGCAGGAAGTCTCCAACCAGTATGTCTTCGAAGTGTCGAACGAAGCGACCAAGGCCGACGTGAAGGCCGCGGTTGAGCAGCTGTTCGCAGTCAAAGTCGAGTCGGTCAACGTGCTGAACGTGAAGGGCAAGAACAAGTCCTTCCGTAACCGCAACGGCCGTCGCGGCGATTGGCGCAAGGCATACGTGCGTCTCGCCGATGGCCAGTCCATCGATGTAACGGCCAAGGCCTGAGGTACATCCCATGCCATTGATGAAATTCAAGCCCACCTCCGCAGGCCGTCGTTCGGCCGTGCGCGTGGTCACGCCCGATCTGCACAAGGGCGCACCGCACGCAGCGTTGCTGGAGCCGCAGAGCAAGTCCGGTGGTCGTAACCACCACGGCCGCATCACCACCCGTCACGTGGGCGGTGGTCACAAGCAGCACTACCGTGTCATCGACTTCAAGCGCAACAAGGAAGGCATTCCGGCGCGCGTGGAACGCATCGAATACGATCCGAACCGCACCGCCCATATCGCCCTGCTGTGCTACGTCGACGGCGAGCGTCGCTACATCATCGCACCGAAGGGCCTGAAGGCCGGTGACCAGGTGATTGCAGGTTCGGACGCCCCGATCAAGACCGGCAACACCCTGCCGCTGCGCAACATCCCGGTTGGTACCACTGTCCACGGCATCGAACTGAAGCCGGGCAAGGGTGCCCAGATCGCTCGTGCCGCCGGCGCTGCCGTGCAGCTCGTCGCTCGTGAAGGCATCTACGCCACCCTGCGCCTGCGCTCGGGTGAAATGCGCAAGGTGCCGGTCGAGTGCCGTGCCACCATCGGCGAAGTCGGCAACGACGAGCACAACCTGGAAAAGCTGGGCAAGGCTGGCGCCAAGCGCTGGCGCGGTGTTCGCCCGACCGTTCGTGGTGCTGCCATGAACCCGGTTGACCACCCGCACGGTGGTGGTGAGGCGAAGGCCGGCCAGGGTAATCCGCATCCGGTCACCCCGTGGGGTGTCCCGACCAAGGGTTACAAGACGCGCAAGAACAAGCGCACCCAGCAGTTCATCGTCCGCGATCGTAGGGGCTAATCGACCATGGCACGTTCACTCAAGAAAGGCCCGTTCGTCGATCACCACCTCGTCAAGAAGGTGGAGGCCGCTGCGGGTAGCAAGAAGCCGATCAAGACCTGGTCGCGTCGTTCGATGATCCTGCCGGAAATGGTAGGCATCACCATCGCCGTTCATAACGGCAAGGCCCACGTTCCGGTGCTCGTCAACGAGAACATGGTCGGTCACAAGCTCGGCGAATTTGCCATCACCCGGACCTTCAAGGGTCATGGTGCTGACAAGAAGTCGGGCAAGTAAGGAGAGATGACAATGGAAGCGAAAGCAATCCTGCGCACTGCGCGCATCTCCCCGCAGAAGGCTCGTCTGGTCGCTGACCAGGTGCGCGGTCTGCCGGCCGAGCGTGCGGTCAACCTGCTGAAGTTCTCGGACAAGAAGGCTGCCCACCTGATCAAGAAGGTGGTGGAGTCGGCTATTGCCAATGCCGAGAACAACCAGGGCGCCGACGTCGACGAGCTGAAGGTTCAGACCATCATGGTTGATGAAGGTCCGACCCTGAAGCGTTTCATGGCGCGGGCGAAAGGCCGCGGTACCCGCATCCTCAAGCGCACCAGCCACATCACTGTGGTTGTGGGCGCCGGCAAGTAAGCGGAAAGGAAAAAACCATGGGTCATAAAGTTCATCCGATTGGTATCCGCCTCGGCATTTCCAAGGACTGGAACTCCAAGTGGTACGCCAACAAGGCCGAGTTTGCCGGTTACCTGGCAGCCGACCTGAAGGTGCGGGACATGCTGCGCAAGAAGCTCGCGCAGGCCGGCATCAGCAAGATCCTGATCGAGCGTCCGGCAAAGACCGCTCGCGTGACGATCCACACCGCCCGTCCGGGCGTGGTGATCGGCAAGCGCGGTGAGGACATCGAGAAGCTGCGTAAGGAAGTGAGCGAAATGATGGGCGTTCCGGCGCACATCAACGTCACCGAAGTGCGCAAGCCCGAGCTGGACGCACAGCTGGTTGCCGAGTCGATCGCGCAGCAGCTGGAGCGTCGCATCATGTTCCGCCGCGCCATGAAGCGCTCGGTCGGCAACGCGATGCGCCTGGGTGCCCTGGGCATCAAGGTCAACGTCGGTGGCCGTCTGAATGGCGCAGAAATCGCCCGTTCGGAGTGGTACCGCGAAGGCCGCGTGCCGCTGCACACGCTGCGTGCCGACATCGACTATGGCTTCGCTGAAGCCAAGACGACCTACGGCATCATCGGCATCAAGGTCTGGATCTACAAGGGCGAAGTCTTCGATTTCTCCCAGGTTGGCCAGGAAAAGCAGGACGACACCCCGTCGCGCAACGATCGTAACGATCGCGGCGACCGCGGTGACCGTCAGCGCCCGGCTCGTGAAGCGAGGTAACGGCAATGTTGCAACCCAAGCGAACCAAATACCGCAAGGTACACAAGGGCCGTAATGATGGCCTGAGCTGGAGCGCCAACGCTGTCAGCTTCGGCGAATACGGCCTCAAGGCAACCGCCCACGGTCAGCTGACCGCGCGTCAGATCGAAGCGGCCCGCCGCTCGATCAGCCGCTACGTCAAGCGCGGTGGCAAGATGTGGATCCGTGTGTTCCCCGACAAGCCGATCACCAAGAAGCCCATCGAAGTCCGAATGGGTTCTGGTAAGGGCAACGTGGAATACTGGGTGGCCCAGATCCAGCCCGGCCGCATGATCTATGAAATTGAAGGCGTTGGCGAAGACGTGGCACGTGAGGCTTTCCGCCTGGCTGCCGCCAAGCTTTCCGTGACCACTACTTTCGTGACCCGGACGGTGCGCTGATGGACATCAAACAACTTCGCGAAAAGTCGGCTGACGAACTGAACGCCCACCTGACCGACCTGCGTAAGGAGCAGTTCTCGCTCCGCATGCAGCAGGTCACCGGGCAGCTGCCGAAGACTCACGAAACCCGCCGGGTCCGCCGCGAGATTGCTCGCGTCAAGACTCTGCTCGGCAGCAAGAAGTAAGGACGGCCGCTATGAGCGATAACAACGAAAAGACGCTGCGCACGGTCGAAGGCCGTGTCGTCAGCAACAAGATGGACAAGACGGTCACCGTGTTGGTGGAGCGCCAGGTCAAGCACGCCCTGTACGGCAAGTACATCAAGCGCTCGACCAAGCTTCACGCTCACGATGCCGACAACGCCTGCAATGAAGGCGACGTCGTGCGCGTGACCGAGATTGCTCCGATGTCCAAGACCAAGAACTGGCGCGTGGTGGAAGT
This sequence comes from Stenotrophomonas sp. PS02289, assembly GCF_029960115.1. GTDB lineage: Bacteria > Pseudomonadota > Gammaproteobacteria > Xanthomonadales > Xanthomonadaceae > Stenotrophomonas. The sequence continues at coordinate 11,440 of NZ_JASCOZ010000091.1, read as the reverse complement.
CATCACGCGTGCGGCTCAATAAGGAGATCTGAATCATGATCCAGATGCAGAGCTACCTTGACGTCGCGGACAACTCCGGTGCCAAGGAACTGATGTGCATCAAGGTGCTGGGTGGTTCCAAGCGCCGTTACGCGCACATCGGTGACATCATCAAGGTCACCGTGAAGGATGCGATCCCGCGCGGCAAGGTCAAGAAGGGTGAAGTGTATGACGCCGTCGTGGTGCGTACCCGCAAGGGTGTGCGTCGCGCCGACGGTTCGCTGATCCGTTTCGACGGCAACGCCGCGGTCCTGCTCAACAACAAGCAAGAGCCGATCGGCACCCGCATCTTCGGGCCGGTGACCCGTGAACTTCGTTCCGAGAAGTTCATGAAGATCGTCTCGCTCGCTCCCGAAGTGCTGTGAGCGACAGGAGATAATCATGGCTAACCGTATCAAGAAGGGCGACCAGGTCGTCGTCAACACCGGCAAGGACAAGGGCAAGCAGGGCGAAGTCGTCCGCGTCGACGGCGATCGTGTGATCGTCGCCAACGTGAACATCGTCAAGCGCCACACCAAGCCGAACCCGCAGGCAGGCGTTGCCGGCGGCGTGGTCGAGCGTGAAGCGTCGATCCATATCTCCAACGTGAATGTGCTGAACCCGGCTTCGGGCAAGGGCGAACGCGTTGGCTTCAAGGTGCTGGAGGATGGACGCAAACTGCGTGTGTTCCGCTCCAGCGGTGAGGCGCTCGACGCCTGAGGAATGTGAAGATGACTTCCCGTCTCGAAAAGTTCTACAAGGAAGAAGTGGTGCCGGCGCTGATGAAGCAGTTCGGCTACACCAATCCGATGCAGGTCCCCAAGCTGGTCAAGGTCACCCTGAACATGGGTGTCGGCGAAGCGGCGACCAACAAGAAGATCCTGGAAAATGCCGTTGCTGACATGTCCAAGATCTCCGGCCAGAAGCCGGTCGTGACCAAGTCCCGTATCTCGGTGGCTTCGTTCAAGATCCGTGATGGCTGGCCGATTGGCTGCAAGACCACGCTGCGTCGTGCCAAGATGTATGAGTTCCTGGATCGCCTGATCAACATCTCGCTGCCGCGCGTGCGCGACTTCCGTGGTGTTTCCGGTCGTTCCTTCGACGGTCGCGGCAACTTCAACATGGGTGTGAAGGAACAGATCATCTTCCCGGAAATCGACTTCGACGCCGTCGACGCGATCCGCGGTATGGATATCGCCATCACCACCACCGCCAAGACCGACGCGGAAGCGAAGGCGCTGCTCGCAGCGTTCAAGTTCCCGTTCCGTAACTGATACGTCGAGGATATCGAAATGGCTAAGACCTCCATGGTCAACCGCGATCTGAAGCGTGCCAAGCTCGCTGCCAAGTACGCCGGCAAGCGCGAAGAGCTGAAGAAGATCATCTCCAGCACGACCGCTTCGTACGACGAAAAGGCAGAAGCCGTGATCAAGTTGCAGAAGCTGCCGCGCGATTCGTCGCCGAGCCGCCACCGCAACCGTTGCGAGCTGTCGGGCCGTCCGCGTGGCGTGTACAGCAAGTTCGGCCTGGGCCGTAACAAGCTGCGCGAAGCCACCATGCGCGGCGACGTGCCGGGCCTGCGCAAGGCAAGCTGGTAATAAGGGAGCAATCCCTGGATAGGAGATGAATCCATTCAGGTTCATCTCCTCCCGAAAAGGGCCCGGCGCAAGTCGGGCTCTTTTTGTCGTATACTCCCGCTTCTGTCCCGACCTTCGGGGTAGGGCGTGTGTGTGAAGGGGCCTGGCCCATCCCAGGACTACAAGCAAGATTTTCGCGAAAGCGGATATCGGTGCACTCAAAGGGTTTGACTAATGAGCATGACTGATCCCATCGCCGACCTGCTGGTACGCATCAAGAATGCGGCCGCAGTTGGCAAGCAGACGGTGAAGGCACCGTCCTCCAAGATCAAGGTTGCAATCGCAGAAGTGCTGAAGGCCGAGGGCTACATCACTGACGTGCGCGTGACCAAGACTGAAAACAACAAGGCCGAACTCGAAATCGTCCTGAAGTATTTCGAAGGCAAGCCGGTCATTGAGACCCTGAAGCGCTTCTCGCGTTCGGGTCTGCGCCAGTACCGCGGCAAGGCTGAACTGCCGAAGGTCCTGAACGGCCTGGGTATTGCCATCATTTCCACCTCCAAGGGCATCATGACTGATGCGCAGGCGCGCCAGCTGGGCGTCGGCGGCGAAGTCCTGTGCTTCGTGGCCTAAGGCGAGAAGGAGTCCACTATGTCCCGCGTAGCCAAGAAGCCGGTCAACCTGCCCAAGGGCGTTGAACTGAACATCCAGCCGGAATCCGTCAGCGTGAAGGGCCCGAAGGGCACCCTGTCGCTGCCGAAGGTCGCCGGCGTTGAAATCACCGTTGCAGACGGCGTTGCCACTCTGGCCGCCAACGACGCAAGCCTGGTCGCACTGACCGGCACCGTGCGCGCCATCCTGGCCAACATGGTCAAGGGCGTGAGCGAAGGTTTCGAGCGCAAGCTCGAGCTGGTCGGCGTGGGTTACCGCGCTGCCATGCAGGGCAAGGACCTGAACCTGTCGCTCGGTTTCTCGCACCCGGTTCTGTTCGTCGCACCGGAAGGCATCACCATCACCACCCCGACCCAGACCGAAATTCTGGTCCAGGGCGCTGACAAGCAGCAGGTGGGTGAAGTGGCTGCCAAGATCCGTGGCTACCGTCCGCCGGAGCCCTACAAGGGCAAGGGTGTGAAGTACGCCGGCGAAGTCATCATTCGTAAGGAAGCCAAGAAGGCGTAAGGCGTTTTCCGCCAGCCCTTCAGCTTTCAAGGACCAAGATAATGAACAAGAACATCGCTCGTCTGCGTCGCGCCAAGTCGACCCGTGCACACATCCGCGAACTGGGCGTGCCGCGTCTGTCGGTGCTGCGCACCGGTCAGCACCTGTACGCACAGGTCTTCACCGCCGACGGCTCCAAGGTGCTGGCTGCGGCCAACACCACCCAGGCCGACGTCAAGGAAGGCCTGAAGAACGGCAAGAACAGCGACGCCGCCGCCAAGGTGGGCAAGCTCGTCGCCGAGCGCGCCAAGGCTGCGGGCATCGAGAAGGTCGCTTTCGACCGCTCGGGCTACCGCTACCACGGTCGCATCAAGGCACTCGCCGACGCAGCCCGCGAAGGCGGCCTGCAGTTCTAAGGGATAAGGAAGCGGGGCCTGGCCCCGCTTCCGCCTGCCTGCCGGCACGGGCTGTGCCGGGCGACGTCCTTCTTCTGCAGGGGCGCTCGATCCAACGCTTCACTTCACAGCTATAAGCGGCCCTGAGCCGTACATACCCATCAATCAAGGAATCAACATGGCAGAAGAACGTCAGCAGCGGGGTCGCGATCGCGACCGTAACCGCGAAGAGAAAGTCGACGACGGCATGATCGAAAAGCTGGTCGCGGTCAACCGCGTCAGCAAGACCGTCAAGGGTGGCCGTCAGTTCACCTTCACCGCCCTGACCGTGGTCGGCGACGGCGAAGGCAAGGTCGGTTTCGGTTATGGCAAGGCCCGCGAAGTGCCGGTCGCCATCCAGAAGTCGATGGAACAGGCCCGCAAGAACATGGCTACCGTCGATCTGAACAACGGCACCCTGTGGCACGCGGTCAAGGCCGGCCACGGCGCAGCCCGCGTGTTCATGATGCCGGCTTCGGAAGGTACCGGTGTGATCGCCGGCGGTGCCATGCGCGCCGTGCTGGAAGCCGTTGGCGTGAAGAACGTGCTGGCCAAGGCCGTCGGTTCGCGTAACCCGATCAACCTGGTTCGCGCCACGCTGAAGGGTCTGACCGACATGCAGTCGCCGGCCCGCATCGCGGCCAAGCGCGGCAAGAAGGTGGAGGAACTCAACCATGGCTAATGAGTCCAACAAGACCGTCAAGGTCCGTCTGGTGGGTGGCCTGCGTGGCACCCAGTCCAAGCACCGCCTGTCGGTGCGTGCCCTGGGCCTGAACAAGCTGAACGACGTGCGTGAGCTGAAAGACAGCCCGCAGGTTCGTGGCCTGATCAACAAGGTCCAGTACCTCGTCAAGGTTGAGGAATAATCCAATGACCATGCGTCTCAATGATCTGAGCCCGGCACCGGGCGCCCGCACCGAACGCACCCGCGTCGGCCGCGGTATCGGTTCGGGCCTGGGCAAGACTGCCGGCCGCGGCCACAAGGGTTCGTTCGCCCGTAAGGGTGGCGGCAAGATCAAGGCTGGCTTCGAAGGCGGCCAGACCCCGATGCAGCGTCGTCTGCCGAAGATCGGCTTCCGCTCGCACATCGCCAAGGACACCGCTGAAGTGCTGCTGTATCAGCTGGACCGTCTGGAAGCCGGCGAGATCGACTTCGCTGCGCTGCGCGCCGCCAAGCTGGTGCCGAGCACCGCCAAGAAGGCCAAGATCGTCGTCAAGGGCGAAGTGACCAAGGCGTTCACCCTGAAGGGTGTTGCTGCAACGGCCGGTGCCAAGGCCGCGATCGAAGCTGCCGGCGGCAGCGTACAGGAGTAAGACATGGCGCAAGCGGGCATTGGTAACCTCGGCGGCGGGCTCGGCAAGTTCACTGAACTTCGCCAGCGTCTGTTGTTCGTTCTCGGGGCGTTGATCGTCTATCGCATCGGCTGTTATGTGCCGGTGCCGGGCGTCAATCCCGATGCCATGCTTGCGCTCATGCAGGCGCAGGGCGGCGGTATCGTGGACATGTTCAACATGTTCTCGGGCGGCGCCCTGCACCGTTTCAGCATTTTCGCGCTGAACGTGATGCCGTACATTTCGGCATCCATCGTGATGCAGCTGGCCGTTCATATCTTCCCGGCGCTGAAGGCGCTGCAGAAGGAAGGTGAATCCGGCCGCCGCAAGATCACCCAGTATTCCCGCATCGGTGCCGTGCTTCTGGCGGTGGTGCAGGGCGGCAGCATCGCGCTGGCGCTGCAGAACCAGCTGTCCCCGACCGGTGCCCCGGTCGTCTATGCCCCGGGCATGGGCTTCGTGCTGACCGCCGTGGTCGCGCTGACCGCCGGCACCATCTTCCTGATGTGGGTGGGCGAGCAGGTCACCGAGCGCGGCATCGGCAACGGTGTGTCGCTGATCATCTTCGCCGGTATCGTGGCGGGCCTGCCGGGTGCGGTCATCCACACCTTCGACGCTTACCAGGACGGCAACATCCAGTTCATCCAGCTGCTGCTGATCGCGCTGGTGGTGCTGGTCTTCACCTTCTTCGTGGTCTTTGTCGAGCGCGGCCAGCGCCGCATCACGGTGAACTACGCGCGCCGCCAGGGTGGCCGCAACGCGTACATGAACCAGACCTCGTTCCTGCCGCTGAAGCTGAACATGGCGGGCGTGATCCCGGCCATCTTCGCCTCCAGCATCCTGGCTTTCCCGACCACCCTGGCCATGTGGTCCGGCCAGGCCAGCTCGGCCACCTGGCTGCAGAAGCTCGCCAACGCCCTGGGCCCGGCTGAGCCGCTGCACATGATCGTGTTCGCCGTGCTGATCACCGGTTTCGCGTTCTTCTATACCGCGCTGGTGTTCAACTCGCAGGAAACCGCCGACAACCTGAAGAAGTCGGGCGCGCTGATTCCGGGCATCCGTCCGGGCAAGGCCACCGCCGACTACATCGACGGCGTGCTGACCCGCCTGACCGCGGCCGGCTCGGCCTACCTGGTCATTGTCTGCCTGCTGCCGGAAATCATGCGTTCGCAGCTGAATGCGTCGTTCTACTTCGGCGGCACCTCGCTGCTGATCGTGGTGGTGGTGGTGATGGACTTCATCGCCCAGATCCAGGCGCACCTGATGTCGCACCAGTACGAAAGCCTGTTGAAGAAGGCCAACCTGAAGGGTGGCAACCGCGGCGGCTTTGCTCGCGGCTGATTCGGCTGTTACACTATCGTCTTCCTGACGTGATGGTCCTCCGCTTCGCGGACCTGGCCACACAAACGAAGGGCGGCCCCCGCAGCGGTTCCGGGTGGGGGTGTGATCGGGTCGTCCCGCGCGGGAGTAGCGCGGGCGGCACCGGGGCAGGGCACGCAAGTGGTCTGTTTCCGGGGTCAACCTGGTCCGGCGCCGGAGCCTGGGCACACTCCCTGGGCCGGGTTCATGAAACCTTTCAGGTTTCACGGACTTCCAAGTAAACCGGAACCTTGTTAGTATCGCTAGTTCACTTTTTTGATCCATCCTGCCGGATTGGCGCGCCTTGGGTGCGCCGTCGGCCATCACTCAGCTGGAGAACCGCGTCATGGCGCGTATTGCAGGCGTCAACCTGCCAGCCCAGAAGCATGTCTGGGTCGGGTTGCAAAGCATTTACGGCATCGGCCGTACCCGTTCGAAGAAGGTCTGCGAAGCCGCAGGCGTGACTTCGACCACCAAGATCCGCGATCTGTCGGAGCCGGAAATCGAGCGTCTGCGTCTCGAAGTCGGCAAGTACATCGTGGAAGGCGATCTGCGCCGTGAAATCGGTATCGCGATCAAGCGCCTGATGGACCTGGGCTGCTACCGCGGTCTGCGTCACCGTCGTGGCCTGCCGCTCCGCGGTCAGCGCACCCGTACCAACGCCCGCACCCGCAAGGGTCCGCGCAAGGCGATCAAGAAGTAAGGGACCTGAGAAATGGCTAAGCCCGTCGCTAAGACCAAGAAGAAGATCAAGCGCGTCGTCACTGACGGCGTTGCCCACGTCCACGCTTCTTTCAACAACACCATCGTGACCATCACCGACCGTCAGGGCAATGCTCTGTCGTGGGCGACCTCCGGTGGCGCTGGCTTCCGCGGTTCGCGTAAGTCCACCCCGTTCGCTGCCCAGGTGGCTGCCGAGAAGGCCGGCCGTGCCGCGCTCGACTACGGCGTCAAGTCCCTGGAAGTCCGCATCAAGGGCCCGGGTCCGGGTCGTGAGTCGGCCGTGCGCTCGCTGAACAACGTGGGCTACAAGATCACCAACATCATCGACGTGACGCCAATCCCGCACAACGGGTGCCGTCCGCCGAAGAAGCGTCGCGTCTAAAGGAGCGATAAGAAATGGCTCGTTATATCGGTCCTACCTGTAAGCTCGCCCGCCGCGAAGGCGCCGACCTTTCCCTCAAGAGCCCGGCCCGTGCGCTGGACTCCAAGTGCAAGCTGGAGCAGAAGCCCGGCCAGCACGGCGCGACTGCCCGTAAGGGCAAGCTGTCCGACTACGCCACCCAGCTGCGTGAAAAGCAGAAGGTCAAGCGTATCTACGGCCTGCTGGAGCGTCAGTTCCGCAACTACTACAAGAAGGCCTCGACCAAGAAGGGCAACACCGGCGAGAACCTGCTGCAGCTGCTGGAAACCCGTCTGGACAACGTCGTCTACCGCATGGGCTTCGCTGTGACCCGTCCGGCTGCCCGTCAGCTGGTCTCGCACCGCGGCGTCACCGTGAACGGCAAGTCGGTGAACCTGGCTTCGTACCAGGTCAAGGCCGGCGACGCTGTCGCCCTGTCGGAAAAGGCTGCCAAGCAGCTGCGCGTGCAGGAAGCCTTGACCGTGTCCAGCTCGCATGACCTGCGTCCGTCGTGGATTGAAGTCGATGCGGCCAAGTTCGCCGGCATCTTCAAGGCTGTTCCGGATCGTTCGGACCTGCCTGCGGATATCAACGAAGCGCTGATCGTCGAGTTGTATTCGAAGTAATTCACATTGGAGAACCCCCGGCGACGGCCGGGGTGTTCACTAGGAGAACCCGCAAACATGACGGTTACCGCCAACCAGGTTCTGCGTCCTCGCGGTCCGCAGATCGAACGCCTTACCGACACCCGCGCCAAGGTCGTCATCGAACCCTTGGAGCGTGGTTACGGGCATACGCTGGGCAACGCCCTGCGTCGCGTGCTGCTGTCGTCCATCCCGGGCTTCGCCATCACGGAAGTTGAAATCGACGGCGTGCTGCACGAGTACACCACGTTGGAAGGTCTGCAGGAGGACGTTCTCGAAGTCCTGCTCAACCTGAAAGACGTGGCGATCCGCATGCACACCGGCGACAGTTCCACGCTGTCCCTGTCCAAGCAGGGTCCGGGTGTTGTCACTGCGGCCGACATCAAGGTCGACCACAATGTCGAGATCCTCAACCCTGACCACGTGATCTGCCACCTGACCAAGGACACGGCGATCAACATGCGTCTGAAGGTCGAGCGCGGCTTCGGCTACCAGCCGGCAGCTGCACGTCGTCGTCCGGACGAAGAAACCCGTGCGATCGGTCGTCTGGTGCTGGACGCTTCGTTCTCCCCGGTCCGCCGCGTGGCGTACTCGGTGGAAGCGGCGCGTGTGGAACAGCGCACCGACCTGGACAAGCTGGTGCTGGACATCGAAACCAACGGCACGATCGACGCCGAGGAAGCCGTGCGCACCGCCGCCGACATCCTGAGCGATCAGCTGTCGGTGTTCGGTGACTTCACCCACCGCGACCGCGGTGCGGCCAAGCCGGCCAACAACGGCGTGGATCCGGTGCTGCTGCGCCCGATCGACGATCTGGAACTGACCGTGCGTTCGGCGAACTGCCTGAAGGCCGAAAGCATCTACTACATCGGCGATCTGATCCAGAAGACCGAAGTGGAGCTGCTGAAGACCCCGAACCTGGGCAAGAAGTCGCTGACCGAGATCAAGGAAGTGCTGGCACAGCGCGGCCTTTCGCTCGGCATGAAGCTGGAAAACTGGCCGCCGGCCGGTGTTGCCCAGCACGGCATGCTCGGCTGATCCAGCGAAACAGTTTTACCCCGCACCTTCGGGTGCGGGGGCTTTACCGCAGTACCTCGCACCGACAGGCGCACAGCCTGCGGTGACGGTCGGCCAGGAGGGCCGGCATCGGACCAACCGCAGTCCACGTTTGAACGCCAGGACGGCGACAGCGAACCACAACCGATCCAACATTCTTTGAAGGAAACACACCCATGCGTCACCAGAAATCCGGCCGCAAGTTCAACCGTACCAGCGCCCACCGCGAAGCGATGTTCAAGAACATGGCTGCCTCGCTGTTCAAGCACGAGCTGATCAAGACCACCCTGCCGAAGGCCAAGGAACTGCGCCGCGTTGCCGAGCCGCTGATCACCCTGGCCAAGGTTGACTCGGTCGCCAACCGCCGTCTGGCCTTCGCCCGTCTGCGCGACAACGAAGCCGTGGGCAACCTGTTCACCATCCTGGGCCCGCGCTATGCGACCCGTCCGGGCGGCTACCTGCGTCTGCTGAAGTGCGGCTTCCGCGCCGGCGACAACGCCCCGATGGCCTACGTCGAACTGGTCGACCGTCCGGCCGTTGCTGAAGCCGTCGAAGAATAAGTCTTCGGGCTTTACCAAGATTCACTGAGAAACCCGGCCTTGCGCCGGGTTTTTCATTTCTGGCCGCTCTACGCGACCCAGCCCCCGACATACGGCAATCTGCCGCAGCCCTGACCGCGCAGCACCCTGTTAATCTTGGCACCTGACTTTCACGAGTGTGTGGCAATGAATCCATTGCGCTGGCCCTACCGCGCCCAGTTCCTGCTGGGGTTCCTGATCTGCGCCGGGTTGCTCGGCTTTGCGATCTTCACCCAGTTGAAGATGGGCCTGGAGCCGTGCCCGCTGTGCATCTTCCAGCGCATCGCGTTCGCCGCGCTGGGCCTGCTGTTCCTGATCGGTGCGCTGCACGGCCCGCGTGATCGCCCCGGGCGCATCACCTATGGCGTGCTGGCCTTCATCGCCGCGGCCGTGGGCATCGGCATCGCCGGGCGTCATGTGTACGTGCAGATGCTGCCGCAGGACCTCGGCTCCAGCTGCGGACCGCCGCTGTCGTTCCTGAGCGAAACCATGGGGCCGTTCGAGGTCTTCCGCACCGTGCTGACCGGCACCGGCAACTGCGGCAACATCGACTGGACCTTCCTGGGGCTTACCATGCCCATGTGGAGCCTGGTCTGGTTCGTGCTGCTGGGCCTGTGGGCGCTGGTGGTGTCGTTCCGCAAGCCGCCACGCCGCTACTGAATTCGCTGTACTGCTGACCTGACTGGATACTCCGATGAACGCCTCAATGCCCGCCAACGCCCCTGCGACCTTGCCGACCGACTGGTCGCCGGAGAGCTGGCGGAGCCGGCCGGCGCTGCAGATGCCCACCTATCCCGATCCGGTCGCGCTGGATGCCTCGCTGCATGAGCTGAAGCGGCTGCCGCCGCTGGTCACCTCCTGGGAGATCCTGGCGCTCAAGCGCCAGTTGGCCGAGGCCCAGGAGGGCAAGCGCTTCCTGCTGCAGGGCGGTGACTGCGCGGAGAACTTCAGCGACTGCGAAAGCACCACCATCTCCAACCGGCTCAAGGTGCTGCTGCAGATGAGCCTGGTGCTGGTGCATGGCATGCGCAAGCCGGTCATCCGCGTGGGGCGCTTCGCCGGGCAGTATGCGAAGCCGCGTTCGGCCGATACCGAAACCCGTGACGGCGTCACCCTGCCCAGTTATCGCGGCGATGTGATCAACGCGCCCGAATTCACCGAGGCGGCCCGGCTCCCGGATCCGCGCCGAATGTTGCAGGCGCATGCGCATTCGGCGATGACCATGAACTTCGTGCGGGCGCTTATCGACGGCGGCTTCGCTGACCTGCACCATCCGGAGTACTGGAACCTGGAGTGGGTGCGGCACTCGCCGCTGGCCGCGGACTACCAGAAGATGGTGTCGTCCATCGGTGACGCCGTGCACTTCATGGAAACGCTATCCGGGACCCAGGTCTACAACCTGAACCGGATCGACTTCTACACCTCGCACGAGGCGCTGCTGCTGCCCTATGAGCAGGCATTGACCCGGCAGGTGCCGCGCCAGCAGGGCTGGTTGAATCTGAGCACGCATTACCCGTGGATCGGCATGCGCACCGCCGCCCTGGATGGCGCGCACGTGGAATACCTGCGTGGCGTGCGCAATCCGATTGCAATCAAGGTCGGGCCGTCGGTACAGCCGGATCAGCTGCTGCGCCTGATCGACGTGCTCAATCCGGACGACGAACCCGGTCGCCTGAGCTTCATTCATCGCATGGGCGCGGCGCAGATTGCCGAAAAGCTGCCGCCGCTGCTGGATGCGGTAAAGCGCGATGGTCGCCGCGTGTTGTGGGTCTGCGATGCGATGCACGGCAATACCGAAAGCACCAGCAACGGCTTCAAGACGCGTCGCTTCGACAACGTGCGCAGCGAAGTGGAGCTGTCCTTCGACCTGCACGCCGCAGCCGGTACGCGGCTGGGCGGTGTGCACCTGGAGCTCACCGGTGAGGATGTCACCGAGTGCACCGGCGGTGCCCGCGAGCTGACCGAGCGCGACCTGGAGCGGGCCTACCGCTCCACCGTGGATCCGCGATTGAATTACGAGCAGTCGCTGGAGATTGCAATGGCGATCGTGCGCAAGCAGGGTGGCTGAGGCGGTGCGTCATCGGGGCATTGATCTGCCGTAGAGCCACGCCCTGCGTGGCTTCGCGGCGCCAGCCGGAATCGCCGCCACGCCGGGCGTGGC
>NZ_JASCOZ010000090.1 GCF_029960115.1 Stenotrophomonas sp. PS02289 | reverse complement strand
CGCCCTGCCCCTGGCTGCCGCGCCCGCCGCGCCGGCGCCGGCAGCGGCTCCCGCTTCACCACCGCCCGCTGCCCCGGCCCCGAGCGCTGGCGGTGAAGGCTCCCCGGCTCCCGCCGGTGGCCAGGACGGTGGCGAAGGTGGCCAGCGCCACCAGAACCAGAACCAGAACGCCCAGGGCGGGCAGAATCAGAACCCGTACCAGCAGGGTCAGGGCCAGGGCAACCGCCGTGACCGCTTTCGCAATCGCCGCGACCGCGATCGCAACCGCAACGAGCGCTTCCGCGACGACGGCATGCCGCAGGACAACGGCGAGCAGCAGGCCTTCGTGCCGCGCCAGCAGCCGCAGGTGCCGGAAGGCTTCCCGGTCTACTCGCTGAGCGACCTCAAGCGCATGCCGGCACAGAAGCTGCTGGAAATCGCCGAGCAGCTGCAGATCTCCGAAGGCGTGGCCCGCGCCCGCAAGCAGGACGTGATCTTCGCGCTGCTGAAGGTGCTGACCCGCCACGGTGACGGCGTCGCCGCCGACGGCGTGCTGGAAATCCTGCCGGACGGCTTCGGCTTCCTGCGCGCCGCCGAGGCCAGCTACCTGGCCGGCCCGGACGACACCTACATCTCGCCCAGCCAGATCCGCCGCTTCAACCTGCGTACCGGCGACCACCTGTCGGGCCGCATCCGCTTCCCGAAGGACGGCGAACGCTACTTCGCGCTGTCGATCGTGGACACCATCAATGGTGAGCCGCTGGAAGCGTCGAAGAACAAGGTGCTGTTCGAGAACCTGACCCCGCTGTTCCCGCGCAAGCGCTTCACGCTGGAACGCGGCAATGGTTCCTCGGAAGACATCACCGGCCGCATCCTCGACCTGATGGCCCCGCAGGGCAAAGGCCAGCGTGCGCTGATCGTGTCGCCGCCGAAGGCGGGTAAGACGATGATGATGCAGCAGATCGCCACTGCCATCACGACCAACCATCCGGAAGTGCACATGATCGTGCTGCTCATCGACGAGCGCCCGGAAGAAGTGACCGAAATGCAGCGCACGGTGCGCGGCGAAGTGATCAGCTCGACCTTCGACGAGCCGGCCGCACGCCACGTGCAGGTCGCCGAAATGGTGATCGAGCGCGCCAAGCGCCTGGTCGAACACAAGAAGGACGTGGTGATCCTGCTCGACTCGATCACCCGTCTGGCACGTGCCTACAACAACGTGGTGCCGAGCTCGGGCAAGGTGCTGACCGGTGGTGTGGACGCCAACGCGCTGCACCGTCCGAAGCGCTTCTTCGGTGCGGCACGCAACGTGGAAGAAGGCGGCAGCCTGACCATCATTGCCACGGCGCTGGTCGATACCGGCAGCAAGATGGACGAAGTGATCTACGAAGAATTCAAGGGCACCGGCAACAGCGAAGTGCACTTGAACCGTCGTATCACCGAGAAGCGCGTGTACCCGGCGATCGACATCAACCGTTCGGGCACCCGCCGCGAAGACCTGCTGATCGAGCCGGAGCTGCTGCAGAAGATCTGGATCCTGCGCAAGCTGCTGCACCCGATGGACGAAATCGCCGCGATGGAATTCCTGTTGGACAAGATGAAGAACACCAAGTCCAACGACGAGTTCTTCGGTTCGATGAAGCGCTGATCGGCTGCTTCATTGCTATCGCAAAAGGCCCCGCTTCGGCGGGGCTTTTTGTTTTTCGCGCGGATGGGGCGATTGCCGACACTCCGTGGAGCCGGGCTCTGCCCGGCTGCCGTTGGATCTGTGCGAACAGCCCTCGATTCACGGCCTTCCTAATTGGGCGGCTCGGGGCGGGCGTTCCGGGGGACGCTGCAAATACGTCCTTGTAAGCTCGGTCGCCGCATCCATGCGGCTCACGCCCCCTCCAGCCCACCCCGAACCGCCATGACAGGTGATCGGTGGCCATCGAAAATCATCGCCCGCTGCGTCCACCGCTGTCGCCGCGGGTTCGCCCACTTGCACGTGTAATCCTGCCCGCACCACCGACGACACGGCCACCACGACCACCAGCGACACCCCGCCCAATACATGCACCACTGTCATATCTGACCTTTTCGTGCGCGATTGACGGGCACGATACCGGGCCGGTGGCGGGCATCCCTTGAGGATGGTCCTAAAACGACATCGCCGGCAGAGCCCGGCCCTACTCCATCCAGCCACCAACTTGACCATGGGGCGTCAGCCCTTATCCTGCAAGACATGGCGAACTCCAAGCCCCTGCCGCCTGTGTCCAGCTCCGCCGCGCCAGCGGTGGATCGTATTGCCGCACGGCAAGCGGCGCTCAAGGTGGCCAAGGCCAGGTACGCCGCGCTGCGCAACGTGCATCGCGCACTTGCGGCCGATCTGGCCAAGTTCGACGACGCCAAGACCACCCGATTGATCAATCGGGCACTGCGCAATGTGCAGGTGTGGGAATCAGGTGGCATCGCCAGCCCCTACTACGTCCGCGCCTGGCGCAGGATCCTGCTGGACCCCGCCAACAGCATTCCGAAGATGTTGCGTGGTCACAACGCCAACGCATTGGTTCAGAACTCTCCGTTCGGCTTCGTCTACAAGGAACCCAGGTACCGCAAGGAACTGCAACATGGCGAAACCAACGCCTCCTGAGACCCCTGCCGACATTGATCGCGTCGGTGAGTTGCTGGTCGAAGCCAGCAAGCTGAGCAACCACAAGGAATTCGTCATCATCGGCAGCCTCTCGGTGCTGGCGTCCGAGGCATCCGCGCCTGATGAGATGCTGATGTCAATCGATGTGGACTTTTACCCTCGACTGGACCCCGGCCGCGCAGGAGAGATCGCACGCCAACTTGGCCCCGAATCCGAGTTCGCCGAGAAGAGGGGCCTGTATGCTGATGCGGTCAGTCCCTCGTTGGCTGCGCTTCCCGACGGCTGGGAAGAACGCCTGCATCGGGTGGAGCATCCTGAAGGCGTCATCGGACTTTTACCTTGACCCCAATGACTGCGCGGTAGCGAAGCTGGCACGTAACGAACGGCGCGACCAGCACTGGGTCCGCCAAGGAATCCGTGCTGGGATCATCGAACCGGATACCGTCAAGCATCGCATGGCCACCGCTCCTTTTCTCGATGCCAAGGAGCGAAATCGGGCGGTCGCAAGCCTGGAAATCCAGACTGCATGGGCAATCGCGTTTCGATAGAGACAGACATCGCCGAGCGTTACCCGGCGATGTGATGGATCGCGGTGCACGTCAGGGGCAGCTCACATTGCCCTTGGCCTTGGCCGCCAGTTGCACCTGAGTGAATGCCGCGACCAGCGGCTTGTCTCCGGTCACCACGAACGGGGATTCCACCGCGCCCAGGTCGACGCCCTGCTTGGCGAAGCAGGCCAGCGGAATGCTCACGGTGTGCTTCTGCCCCGGCGACAGCCCGCTGAGTACCGAAGTGATGTCCACGCCACCCTCGCAGCCGGTGCCGCACTGCATGCTCACCTTCACGGGTGTGGTCGGTTTGTTCTGCATCATCACGTCGAACTGCAGCGCACCGTTGCTGCGTGCCAGCGCGCTCAGATTGCGCCGCGAGGAACTGCGGGCGATCAGCTGTGCGGGGGCGAGCCAGGTGACTTCGCGTGCGTCCTGCTGGGTGTTGATCTGCACGGTGCGCACCTGGGCGACCGGGGCCGCCTGCGGCCAGCGCAGGGTGGCGTTGAGGTCGTTGCCCAGCGGCTGGGTCGCACCCTTTGCCGCGATGTGCAGCGAGAACGGCATGCTGTCCACGCGGTTGAAGATGGGCATCGTGGTGACTTCACCGCAATGGTCGGGGTTGGCTTCCGGCAGGCGCGCGACCGGCGCGGCGGAACCATAGCGCAGGCCATAGCCGAGCTTGAACAGCGCCGGACGCTTGGGATCGGGACGGTCAATCGGAGCCGGGCACGGCACACCCGGCCAGGGGAAGCTGAGCGTGCCGGTGAAGTCGTGCGCGGGCTTGCCGTCCTCGCCCGCCACCAGCACGTCCGTGATGCCCTTGCCTTCGCTGCCCGGCAGCCATGCGGCCACGAACGCCTGCGACAGGTTGAGCAGGTCGTTGGTGTACATCGGGCGGCCGGAGAAATACACGGTGACCACCGGCTTGCCGGTGGCCGCCGCGGCCTTCAGCACGGCCAGGTCCTGCGGCTGCGCACGGCTGTGGCTGACCGTATCGGAGGGCAGGATGTCACCGTTGGTTTCGGCATAAGGCGTTTCGCCGATCACCGCGACCACCACGTCGAAGGCGTTGGCATCCACACCGCTGGCGTCGGCGCTGTAGGTCACCTGATCAGTGCCCAGTTCGGCACGCAGCGCGCCCAACACCGAATCGGCATTGAGGTAATCGGCATTGGTGTTCTCGGTGCCTTGCCAGGTCAGCGACCAGCCACCGGACTGGTCGCTCAGGCTGTCGGCGCTCTTGCCCACCACCAGCACGCGCGCGTCGCGGCGCAGCGGCAGGGCGTTGTTCTGGTTCTTCAACAGCACCAGCGATTCCCGCACGGCTTCCCGCGCGAGCTCGCGGTGCTGAACGGCCTTCGCATCGCCCGCGTAACGGCTGTCGGACGGCTTGTGTTCGAACAAGCCGGCCCGCAGTTTCACGCGCAGGATGCGGGTCACCGCATCGTCGATGCGCGCCATCGGAATCTCGCCGCTCTCCACCTGGGCCATGGTGTTGGCAATGAATGCCTTCCAGTCATCCGGCACCATCACCATGTCGATGCCGGCGTTGATCGCCTGTGCGCAGCTGTCGTTGCGGCAGCCCGGTACCTGGGCGATGCCGTTCCAGTCCGACACCACGAAGCCGTCGAAGCCCATCTTGTGCTTCAAGGCATCGGTAAGCAGTTCCCGGCTGCCGTGCATCTTGCCGTAGTTGACCCCGCCCGCGCGGTCGTTCCAGCTGTTGAACGAGGCCATCACCGTCTGCGCACCTTCGGCCAGTGCACCGTAATAGCCCTGGCCGTGCACATTGACCATGGTGGCGTGGTCGACCAGCGCTTCGCCCTGATCGCGGCCGTTGTCCGTCGCGCCGTCGCCGATGTAGTGCTTGGCGGTCGTTACCACGTTGCCGTCGTCGTTGAAGCGCCCTTGCGCCCCCTTGACGTAGGCATGCGCGTACTCGCGGATCAACGCCGGGTCGGACGAGAAGCTCTCATAGGTCCGGCCCCATCGCGGATCGTGGGCGACCGCCAGGGTCGGTGCGAACACCCAGTCGATGCCGGTGGCGCGGGTGGACTGTGCGGTGGCCCGACCGATGCGCTCGATCAGCCCGGCATCGCGTGCGGCCCCCAGGCCGATGTTGTGCGGAAACAGGGTGGCCCCGTACACATTGTTGTGCCCGTGAACCGCATCGGTGCCCCAGATCACCGGCACCGGGGTGGCGGCATCGGACTTCAACGAGGCGGCGCGGTAAGCGTCGGCCAGTTTCAGCCAGTCGGCCACCGACGCATGCTTGTTCATGCCCGGCCAGGAGCCGCCGCCGTTGAGGACCGAGCCGATGTAGTACTCGCGCACCTGGTCGGGGGTGATGGTCTTGATCTCGGGCTGGGTCATCTGCCCGACCTTCTGCGCCAGGGTCATCTTCGAAAGAATGGCCTGCACCCGGCTTTCGATCGCCGGATCCTGGGCGATCGCGCTTTTCACCTGCGGCCAGTCCTGCAGTTGGCCGGCGCTCGACGGTGCGGCGCTGGCGTGGGCAGACAAGGCCAGCAACAGGCTGGCGGCGAGAAGAGACCGGTTGACGCTGATCACGGACGAAACCTCCGGGGTTGGGCGGATGAGGCACCGCACGCTCCCCGTGACGGCCCTTCCTGACAGCGCTGTCATATAAGCCGGCCGAAGCCGTGTCAACCACGGACACACTTCGACACGCACATCTCACGGCGGGCAAAGGGATACGCGCGCACGCGACGGGATGCGACGGCCGCAACTGCTGCAACGCGTCAAGAATTTCCGCAGTACATTCCGTGCTCGTGACGTGGCACCATCCCGCCTGCATCGGCAATTCCACGATGCCTCGGGCGCTCTACCATCGGCAGCACTCTCCAGGAGATCCATCGCATCATGCGCAGTCGCATCGAGGATGTTGCCGCCGTCGCGGGCGTTTCGATCAAGACCGTGTCGCGCGTGCTCAATCATGAGCCGAACGTCCGCGCGGAAACACGCGAGCGGGTGATGGCAGCGGTGACCCGGCTGGGCTACAAGCCCAACCTGTCCGCGCGCAGCCTCGCCGGCCAGCGCTCGTATTCGCTGGCGCTGGTGTACAACAACCCCTCGCGCAATTACCTGATGGAAATCCAGAACGGCATGCTCGAGGCCTGCCACGCGCACCACTACAACCTGATCCTGGGCCCGGTGGGCATTGGTCGACACACCCTGCCCGACCTGTCCGCGCTATTCGAGAACTCGCGCCCGGATGGCGTGGTGTTGATTCCGCCGCTGACCGACGACGCGGTGGTGCTGGACTGGCTGGAAGAACAGGAAATCCCCTATTCCAGCATTGCCCCGCGCGATCCCGAAGGCCACATTGGCGTGCGCATGGATGAAACCACTGCCGTGCTGGAGTTGATGGCGCACCTGGTGGCGCAGGGGCACCGGCGTATCGCGCATATCAAGGGGCCACGCGCGCACGGCGCGTGCCAGTGGCGCCACGCCGGTTACCGCCAGGCGCTGCGCACGGCCGGCATCGACTACGACCCGGCGCTGGTGGTGAACGGTCAGTTCTCGTTTGAATCCGGCATCACCGCGGCCAACGCGCTGCTCGACCTGCCCGAACCACCGACGGCGATCTTCGCGGCCAACGACGACATGGCCGCAGCGGTCTATCGAGTGGCGGGCCAGCGCGGCCTGCGCATTCCGCGTGATCTTTCCGTATGCGGCTTCGACGATACGCCGATTGCCGGGCACATCTTCCCGGCCCTCACCACGGTGCGCCAGCCCACCTCCAGCATGGGCACGATTGCCACCGAGCAGCTGATCGAACGCATTCGCGCCGCCAAGGGTGGCCGCATGGTCACGGTGGACCATGCGGTGCTGGTGCGCGAGTCGACCCAGGCCCCGCGCCGCCGCTGATCTTTCAGCTCCGGCGTGCGCCGCGCCAGGCGTAGTGCAGGATGTAGCCGTAGCACAGCAGCGGTAGCAGGAACGACCACTGCAGGCCGTAGTGATCGGCCAGCCAGCCCATCGCCAGCGGAATCACAGCACCGCCGACAATGGCCATCACCAGCAGGCTGGAGCCCTGCCCGGTGAGCGGGCCCAGCCCGGCAATGGCCAATGCAAAGATGGTCGGGAACATGATCGAGTTGAACAGCCCGATGCTGACCACGCTCCACTTGGCCACGCCACCGGTGCCGAGCATGGTCACTGCGAGCATGCCCATCACGATGATCGCAAACCAGCCCAGCAGGTGTCGCGGCTCGACCTGCACCAGCAACCAGGTGCCAAGCAGCCGCCCCACCAGCGCACCGCCCCAGTACAGCGAGACGTAGAACGTCGCCTGTTGCTCGGTCATCCCTTCGCCGATGCCCGGCATGGACAGGAAGTTGACGAGCACGCTGCCAATGGACACTTCCGCACCCACATAGAAGAAGATCGCCAGCACGCCATAACGCAGGTGCGGATGGCGCAGCGCCTCCCGCAGGCCGCCGGGCCGGGTCGGCTGATCCTCCACCCCGGCAATGGCCGGCAACCGGAACATCCAGATCGCCACCGCCAGCACGAACAGTGTGATCGCCAGGCCGAAGTACGGCAGCTGTACCGACTGCGCCTCCGCGACCCGGTAGGCCAGCGCTTCTGCCTGCGGCAGCGCGGCAAGCTGCTCGGCGCTGCGTGGCTCTGCGGACAGGATCAACAGCCCGCCGAACAACGGGGCCAGCGTGGTCCCCAGTGAGTTCATCGACTGCGCCAGGGTCAGGCGGCTGGAGCTGGTCTGCTCCGGGCCGAGCAGTGCCACGTAGGGATTGGCCGCCACTTGCAGCACGGTGATGCCGGTCGCCAGCACAAACAGTGCGCCCAGGAACAGGCCATACACATGCAGATGCGCCGCCGGCCAGAACAGCAGCGCGCCGACACCGGCAATGGCCAGCCCTGCCACGATGCCGCGCTTGTAGCCTACTGCCGCGACCAGCCGGCCCGCCGGCAGCGACATCAGGAAGTACGCACCGAAGAAGGTGAACTGAATCAGCATCGCCTGCACCCAGGTCAACGAGAACGCGGCCTTCAGATGCGGAATGAGGATGTCGTTGAGGCAGGTGATGAAGCCCCACATGAAGAAGATGGCGGTGACCACCGCCAGCGCCACATGGTTGCTCTTCACGTGTTGCCCGCGCACCACGGTTGAAGTGTCCATTGCCTGTCCTTGCAGAAGGTAAGAGAAGCGCAACGTGGTCAGCCCAGGTCCGGCAAACGGTCACGCAGCGGCCACACATGGAACCTGCTTCGTGTCCGGTTGTCCAGCGCTGTCAGACAACCGGTCAAACGCCTTCGAGCCCGGTTTGCGCAGTTTCGTTCTGCACTGCACAACGTATGGTGCCGACTGAATCGGCTGCACGAAGCCGGCTGAAATCTGCGGAAATCCGTCGTGCACCACGTGTTTCCAACGGGATCACACGGTGATGCCCTGCAGCATCGCCGGCCGTGAAAGCGCGCACCGGAAACGGTTGCACATGGCAGTTTGTTGACAACGCTGTCAGGGGCCGGCCCAATCCGCCCCCATGAGTTGTTGAACCGATCAAACGCCGTCGCACCGTCATTACCGAATTCCCTGGGGAGGGAGCTTCCATGAAGACGTACAAGGCCGTACCCCGCAAGGCAATGCTCACTTCCGCGCTGTTGGCCGTCCTGGCCGGCCCAGCCTGGGCGCAGGACTCCAGCACCGAACCCGTAGACCCGACCACGCTCGACGCCGTGCAGGTCACCGGCATCCGCGCCAGTCTGGCGTCATCGATGAACCTCAAGCGCGACAGCCAGGGTGTGGTCGATGGCATCGTTGCCGAAGATATCGGCAAGTTCCCGGACACCAACCTGGCCGAATCGCTGCAGCGCATCAGCGGCGTCTCGATCGACCGCACGTCCAGTGGTGAAGGCTCCAAGGTTACCGTCCGCGGTATCGGCCCGGACTTCAACCTGGTGCTGCTCAACGGCCGCCAGATGCCGGCCTCGAACCTCGGCGAAGGCGGCGCGGGCCTGTCCAGTTCGCGTTCGTTCGACTTCGCCAATATCGCGTCCGAATCGATCTCGGCGGTGGAGGTCTACAAGACCGTCCGCGCTGACAACCCCACCGGCGGCATCGGCGCGACCATCAACGTCAAGACACTGCGACCGCTGGAAGCCGAGCCGGTGATCAGCGTCGGCCTGAAGGCGGTCAACGACACCTCCAACGACAACCTGCCGCGCACGCTGCAGGGCAACGATTTCACCGGCGAAATGTCGGGCATCTTCAGCCAGCAGTACGCTGACGGCCGCTTTGGCGTGATGCTCAGCGGCAGCTACCAGGAGCGCGACTCCGGCTTCAACCAGGCCACCGTGGCCGAAGGCTGGGCCACCTTCCGCGGCGACAACACCACCGATGGGCGTACGCTGCCGCAACCTGGCACCGGCTACGCCGACCGCATCACCAATCGCCCCGATGCGACCGATGTCTACGGCCGCCCGCAGAACACCGCCTACAACGTCAACGGCATACAGCGTCAGCGCACCAATGGCCAGGCCACCCTGCAGTGGAAGCCGCTGGACAACGTGACCACCACGCTGGATTACACCTATGTGGAAAACAAGGTGCAGCAGCAGCGCAGCGAACTGTCGGTGTGGTTCAACTACGGCCCGGGCGACAGCACCTGGACCAACGGTCCGATCGCCGCGCCGATCATCTACAGCGAAGACATGACCAATTCGGACCTGTCGATGGGCGGCGCGCAGCTTGCGACCAAGAACACGATGGACTCGTTGGGCTTCAACGTGGACTGGGAAGTCAACGATTCACTCGACCTCTCCTTCGACTTCCACAACTCCAGCGCCGAGTCGCAGCCGGACAGCAAGTACGGCTCTGCCGGCGTACTGGGCGTGGCCGCCTTCGTCCGCGGTACCACCACGGTGGACTACAGCGGCGACCTGCCGATCATCAACGTCGCGCTGCCGCCGGGTGGCGTGCAGGCGTCCGACGCGCTGGTCACCGGTTCGGTGTTCCAGAACAGCTACAACAAGTCGGAAGTACAGCAGTACCAGGGCTCCGGTGTCTTCCGCTTCGCCGACTACTCGGCGCTGGACTTTGGCGTTGGCTACGCTGAAGTCAAGAACCGTTCTGCCTCGGCGATCATGCAGCGCGACTCCTGGGGCGGTGTGGGCACGCCCGCCGACTATGACGACAGCATCTGGTATGCCGACGACATGGCGAAGTACTTCGACGCGTTCTCCGGGCATGACGATCCGCGCCTGACGGGTCAGTTCCTGGTGTTCGACTTCGACCGCCTGATCGACCGCGCGGCCCAGGTCGGCAGCGCGGGCAGCCCGGCCTGCCCGACCTGCTACTACGCGCCGACCGAGTACACCGACGACATCCGCACCACTGAAACCTCCAAGAGCGCGTACGTGCAATACCGCACGACCTTCGACTGGTCGATGCCGTTCAGCGTCGCCGTTGGCGTGCGCTACGAGCAGACCGAGGTGGAATCCTCCGCCATGGTGCGCGTGCCGGAAAGCATCAGCTGGAGCTCGGCCAACGAACTGAACATCGACTACGCCGGCGACCGCGCCTTCATCGGCGGCAAGGGCAAGTACGACTATGTGCTGCCGAATCTGGACCTGAAGCTGGACATCCTGGAAAACCTCGTGCTGCGCGGCAGCTACAGCCGCAGTCTGGGACGTCCGGGCTGGAGCAAGATCCAGAGCGGGCAGACCCTGGCGGGCATCGTGCGCACCCAGGGCGGCACCGGCTCGCGCGGTAACCCGGGGCTGGAGCCGCTGATCTCGGACAACTTCGACCTGTCGCTGGAGTGGTACTACGGCGAATCCAGCTACGCATCGGTCGGCTTCTTCCGCAAGAACATCAAGAACTTCATCAGCGACACCATCGTGCGCGAGAACACCGGCGGGCTGCACACGCCCGTGGGCGGTGCGTACTGGAACGCCGCGCTGGCCTCCGGCGGCTGCGCCGCCACCGACGGTGCCTGCATCCGCAACTACATCTTCGACAACTTCAACGGCCAGCCCGGCGTCACCGCCACCGGCACCAACTCGGCCGGCGAGCGCACCGGCACCATCGTCGGCCAGCCGGGCGATCCGGTCGCCGGCTTTGACATCACCCTGCCCGCCAACCAGCGCTCGGACCATCTCGATGGCTGGGAAGTCGCGCTGCAGCACCTGTTCGGCCAGTCCGGCTTCGGCGTGTCGGCCAACTACACCAAGGTCAAGTCGGGCCTCACCTTCGACAACTACAGCCTGGGCGACCAGTACCCGATGGTGGGGCTGAGCGATTCGGCCAACGTGGTGGCGTTCTATGACAAGAACCGCTGGCAGGTGCGTGCGGCCTACAACTGGCGCGACAAGTTCCTCAACGGCATCGGCGGCCAGGGTCCGAACCCGAACTACACCGATGACTACGGCCAGCTCGACCTCAACATCAGCTACGCCGCGACCGACAACCTGACCCTGAGCGTGGAGGCGATCAATCTCACCGACGAGACCATGCGCACCTACTCGCGTCACACCAACATGCTGCGCTATGCCACCCAGACCGGGCCGCGCTACATGTTCGGCGTCCGCTACAAGTTCTGACCTGCACGGGCCGCCCCAACCGGGGCGGCCCGACCTCCGCTGCCCTACACTGCGTCACGCCCCTGTCCCTGTGACCCCGCCATGACCGCCCTGCCCGGCCCGATTGACGAAGTGCGTGACCTTGCTCCCGCGCAGTTGCGGGAACTGCTGCCGATCTGGACCACGCCCAAGGTGATCCGCGGGCTGGTGGCCGACTGGCCGCTGGTCCAGGCGGCACGCCGCTCGCCGGCCGACGCGGTCGCCCACCTCAAGCAGTTTGACCACGGCACGATGCCGGTCACCGCCACCACCGCGCCGCCAGAGGCGCAGGGCCGCATCTTCTACAACGCGGACATGAGCGGCTTCAATTTCCGCCGCGAGCAGATTCCCCTGAAGGTGGTGCTCGACACCCTGCTCAAGTACCACGGCCAGGCCACGCCACCGTCCATCTATGTGGCCTCGACCACGCTGGACAGCTTCCTGCCCGGATTCCGCCAGGACAACCCGCTCGACCTGGGGGTGCACGACCCGCTGGCCAGCATCTGGATCGGCAATCGTTCTCGCATTGCCGCCCACCAGGACGTGCCCGACAACCTCGCCTGCGTCGCCGCCGGCCGACGCCGGGTCACCCTGTTCGCGCCGGAGCAGGTCGGCAACCTCTATATCGGCCCGCTGGACTTCAATCCGGCCGGCCAGGCGGTCAGCCTGGTCGACTTCGCCGCGCCTGACCTGGAGCGCTTCCCCCGCTTTGCCGACGCCTGGGCCCAGGCCCAGGTGGCCGAGCTCGGCCCCGGCGATGCGGTGTTCATCCCCTCGCTGTGGTGGCATCACATGGAAGGACTGGACGACTTCAACGTGCTGGTGAACGTCTGGTGGCGGTCCGTACCCGGGTGGATGGATACGCCAATGAATGCGCTGATGCTGGCCATCCTGGCCCTGCGCGACCTGCCACCCGCACAGCGCGCGCACTGGCAGGCCATGTTCGATCACTACGTGTTCGAGGCAGGCGCACAGACCACGGCGCACATACCGGAGCCCGCCCGCGGGGTACTTGGACCGCTGGATGAGGCAGCGGCAAGCAACGTCCGCAGCGTGCTGCGGCGGCGGCTGGACCGGTGACGCTTTACACACTTGACTTCTGAATACGCAATAATCCGCCCGTTCCCCGCCGTCTGGCTGTCCCCCATGTCGCCGTTGCCGTCCCGCCTCACCCTGGGCAAGCTCATTCTTGCCCTGGCGCTGCTCAGTGCCATTGTCGCGCTTGCCAACACCCTGCACGCCAGCTATCGCGTGCAACGTGAACAGCTGATCGGCAATACGCTGGAAGCCAATCGCGTGTACGCCAGCAAGCTGGCCGAAACCACCCAGAACTTCCTGCTGGCCGCACAGCAGCAGCTGGCCTACTCCGCCAAGGGACTCGGCAGTCGCGCGCACAGCGTGCAGGAATTGGAGCGCGAGGCCGCACGGCTGCAGCAGCAGACCAACGATTTCAATTCGGTGCTGATCGTGGATCGCGCCGGCACCGTGCTGGCGACCTCCCCGCAGAGCCTGGCGTTGCAGGGCGTGGTGCTCAACAGCTCGGGCAACACCGAAGCCCTCAAGCGGCGTGAACCGTACATCAGCGACCCGTATCAATCGGCAACGGGCCGCCTGCTGGTGGCCATCACCCAACCCATCTTCAATACCCAGGGCCAGTACCAAGGTTATGTGAGCGGCACCATCTACCTGCGCCAGCGCAGCATTCTGCAGACCCTGCTGGGCAAGCACTATTACCGCGACGGCTCGTACCTGTACGTGGTGGACCGCAACGCGCGCATTCTGTACCACATCGAACCCAACCGGATCGGTCAGTTCGCCAAGGACAATCCGGCGGTGCAGGCGGTGAGCAAGGGCCAGTCGGGGGCGCAGGAAGTGCGCAACAGCCATGGCGTGCTGATGCTGGCCGGCTACGCGCCGGTGCCAGCGGTGGGCTGGGGCGTGGTCGCACAGCGTCCGACCGAAGCGACGCTGGCGCAGCTGTCCCGCCTGATGTCGGCGGTGATCTGGAACGCCATCCCGCTGGGGATCGTCTCGTTGCTGCTCACCTGGTGGTTCGCCCGCCGTATTTCGCTGCCGCTGTGGCAGATGGCGCGCAACGTGCAGAACCGCGACACCGGCATCGCCATCCGCCATGTGGGCGCGACGCGTGCGTGGTACTACGAAGCGGCACACCTCAAGCAGGCGCTGCTGTACAGCTTCAACCTGCTGCAGGACCGCATCGGCAAGCTCAACCGTGCCAGCATGACCGACCCACTGACCGGCCTGCAGAACCGTCGTGGCCTGCAGCAGGGTCTGGAAGACTGGCAGGCGCGCGGGCAGCCGTTCGGCATCATCGCGCTGGACATCGACCGCTTCAAATCGATCAACGACCGCTTTGGCCATGCGGTGGGTGACGCGGTGATCCTGCGCATCGCGCAGATCATGCGCGACGATTCACGCGACACCGACCTGCTGTGCCGCAACGGTGGTGAGGAGTTCCTGATCCTGCTGCCCGGCATCGACGTGGCCAACAGCGCGCTGATCGCCGAACGCCTGCGTGCGCGGATCGCCGCCGAGACCTTTGACGACGTGGGTGCGGTCACGGTATCGCTGGGCGTAGCGCATTACCCGACATACCACGAAGACCCGCAGCAGGCCCTGCGCCTGGCCGACAAGGCGCTGTACATGGCCAAGGAACAGGGCCGCAACCGGACCGTGATCTACCCACTGGACGACACGCCAACGGGCGTATAAGCGTTTCGCTACCTGACCGGCTGCACGCGCCGGTCAGGGCATGGATGGCATCAACTGCCGAGTGGCGTGAGCAGGCGCGGGCCGTGGCTGACGTCGGCCATGTAAACACCGCCCTGCTTCAGCAGTCCGCCAAAATCCTGTTCGTCCTGCTCGCCGGTACGCCACGGAGCCCGCTCACGTGGACCGGGGATGTACACAGTCCACTGACCGTACTCGTCGCTCTTTTTGTCGCCGAAGGAGTACCGGACCGGAACGCGGATGCTCCAGTGCGGATCATCCTTGTGTTCGCCGGTACTGGGCGCGATGAACGTCCAGTGACGCGCAGCATTGATGCTCTGCTGGGCGAGTACCCTGCGCAGCAGCTTCATCTGCGTTTCATCACCGAGCACGTGCATGTTGACCTGCTCCGCCACCACGTCCATGACCTTGCCGTCGCGGCCGATCTGCAGCACCAGCATCACCTCGCCCTGGCCACCGCGGTTGTAGGCGGCAGCCGGATAGGCCGGCGGCTTGAGCTTGAGAGGCCGCACGTCATCACTGCTGTCCGTGTTCTGGCTGCCAAACGTGGCCGCCTGCAGCGTCACCAGGTCGTTCCCTTCCGGGTCGGCCTTTGCGCCGAGGCGGATGTTCACCGTGGTTCGCGCGCGCACCGCGACACCGTCGCGGAGCACGGGTTGGAAGCGCCAGGTCTGCACCGACCGCTCCACGAAGCCCGCCAACTGGCCTTCCACTTTTTCGCGCTGATCCAGGACGAAGCCTTCGACCTGGCCTTCGGTACCGATGTCGATCGTGCCGGTCAGCACCATCGCGCCCTCGGCGGTTTGCTTTACCTGACGGCGCGATTGCGCCTGCGCATCAACCGGCACGGCCGCCGCAGCACTGCCGAGTGCCAGTACCACGGCCAGAAACAACGATGAACGCATCGCACGACTCCCTGTGATGTGACCTGCGAGGGTAGCCCAGCCACGCGCGTTGCGCCATCAGGCCAGTCGGTGCTGACCTGCGTAAGGCTGCGAATCCGGGTAGTCACCTGCGGCGAACCCAGCCTGCAGGCCTTGCCACCAGCTCGGGTCGAACAGATGGCCGAAATGCTCGCGCACCGCTGCCAGCTCCGCCGCGGGCAGGCCCATGAACGGGGCAAACCGTTCCGGAAAGACATCGCGCGGGCCCACGTGGAACCAGGGTTCATCGGCAATCGCCTCTTCCGCATTGCGCGGCTGCGGCCAGGCACGGAACACGCAGTCGGTGACCCGGCTCAGTTCGTCGTAGTCGTAGAACACCGCGCGGCCATGGCGGGATACGCCGAAGTTCTTCGGCAGCATGTCACCGGGAAAGATGTTGTTGCGCGCCATGTCGGTGATGGCCTGGGCGTAGTCCAGTGCCGCCGCCCGGCGTCCGTCGGCGTTCTGCTCGCGCAGGTACAGATTGAGCGGGCGGAAACGGCGCTGCACGTAGCACAGGTCGATGATCAGGTCGTCGCCGTCTTCGCGCACGCTGGCGGCGCACTGGGTCAGCAGCTCCTCGCGGAGCGCGGCAGAGAAGCGCGCACGCGGGAAGCGCAGGTGACGGTAAGGCTGCGCGTCGAGCAGGCGACCGACGCGATCGAGGGTGAACACCAGCGCGTACTTCTCTTCCACGTCACGCCGGGTCATCCGCTTGGGCCAGGCAAAACGATCGCGGATCAGTTTGAACACCAGCGGGTAGCTGGGCAGCGTGAACACCGCCATGACCATGCCCGGGGTGCCGTCCGCATGCACCAACTGCTCGTCCGGATGGCTCTGGAAGTGATGGAAGAACGTGCGGTAGCGCTCGGTCTTGCCTTGTTTGGCGCGGCCCAGCACCGTGTAGATCTCGTCGATGGGCTTGGCGGGCAACAGACTGCGCAGAAACACCACCGCGTCGCCGACGGTGGCCAGATCTGCCTGGAAATAGCTGCGTGACACACCAAACAGGTGCGCCACGTCACGGCGGCGGGTCAGCACTGCGTCCGCGCTTAGTCCCTTGTCGTCGTTCACCAGCGCAATGACACACGGCGAGAAGCGATGCTCGCCGAACACACGCCCGACCAGATAGGCGCGTCGCTCGCGATAGAACACGGTATCCAGCAGCTCGATGCTGCGCACCGGATGGTCGCCCCAATGCTGCAGGTCATCCTGCAGCCGCACCGCGATGGCTGCTGCACAACGCAGCTGATGTGCGTAAGGCACATCGAAACGATAGTCGCCCAGCACCCGCATCAGGGCCTCGGCCGGGCGTGTGGCGGACACGGCGTAGGTGTGTCGCGCCACCGGATGGGTGATGGCATCGGAAGGCACCACGTCCATCGCCATGAATTCCACCGCCGCATCTGCGCCCTGGGTGGCAAACAGGCGTCGCGCCAGCGTGTTGTAGAAGGTCTTGTACAGCTCGGCATCGATCAGCGGCTCGATCATCGCCGCATAGGCGCTGCGGACCTGCAGCCACAACGCGCGCGCGCCGACGGCCTCGCCGCCGCTGCGGCGCAGGACGTCGACGGTCTCGGCAATGCACTGGTCGTAGAGGCCGATGCGCTCGACGGCGTCCTGACGGGCACCGGCCCAGTCACGGGATTCAAAGCGCAACCGGGCACGCCGGGTGATCCCGGCGAACCGCGCGTGGTAGGCCTCGAAGCCTTCGCGGATGTGCGTAGCCAGCAGCGTTGGCAGCGGCAGTTCAATGACAGCCATGCGAGGGTGATCCGGAAGACCGGATTTCACCCTAAGCGATTACCGCGGGAAAATCACCGGTAGCGCCGGCCGTTGGCCGGCCCTGGCGATCCGTGGGCCGGCCAACGGC
>NZ_JASCOZ010000008.1 GCF_029960115.1 Stenotrophomonas sp. PS02289 | reverse complement strand
ACAGCACAAACCGATGCCGATGCTGCGTTGCGAACAACTCAATCAGCGCATAGATGTCCCTGAGGCATTCCTGCATCGTGGCCGCTCTGAAGTGGAAGGTCATCGACACCCCCACTTTCCAGTCCACTTGCACGTCTTGGGCACGCACCGGCACGGCAAGGTGGTGAACCTTCAACCCGAAAGCACACTTTGAACCGGGCAGCAGCCCGCCACGAATGAACGGATTGCGATCAATCGTCGCCTCCAGATTGAGCAGCGTCTGCGCAACATCATCCAGCCGCACGCCCGACTCGATTTCCAGCACCATCACCAGGCTCATGCCTGAACCCCCTGTTGCCTCAGCGACAGCCCGCCGTCTCGGCCGGGCTGCGCTCGAATGGAAAACCTGGGCCGCACCGTAAACCTGCCGACCCATCCTCATTGGCCTACCAGCGCACGCGCGGGCGGATCAGGTCGACGTCCTCGCCCCACGCGCAGTACGCCATCTCCATGTCGTGTTTTGACTGCAGGTCCTGCCAGTACGTCGGCGGGTCGCCGAAGTAGCGACCCAGCCGCATCGACAGCTCCGCGCTGATGCCACTGCGACCGGAAATGATCGACTCCAGCCGCCCGCGCTTGACCCGGATGGAATCGGCCAGACGACGAATGGAAATACCGCTGGGGCGCAGATAGTCGTCCATCAACACGCGCCCTGGATGGATATCCGCCGGGGGATGAAACAGCAGCTGCGGCGCTACTGCGCCGCTTTCGGGCGCGCCTCGGGGACGCTCCGGGTTTGTAGGCTCAACAACACCTGCGCAGGAACATTTCTCGCACATGGGATCCTCCCAATACTGGGTAATGAGTAAGTTCAACGAAGTGGCAACGCAGCGCGCAGCAACGGCGCGACGGGATGCCGATCAGATGGCCGGGGCAGCGCCCGGCGTTATAAGTCTTGGATGCGCACGCGAAGGGGCAGCGCTAATCGGCCGCAGGCGCGCGGAAGACATAAGCGAAGGCCTCGAGTGGGCAGCTCGAAGCGATGAGTAAAGGCCCAGAACACGCACATCACGGACTCCCGGGAAAGGCCTTTCGCCCTATGGGAAAGGCGTCGGGAGCTAGAAAACCGCGATGCGATACGGTGTGGCTTATTCCCCCCCGACGTGGGGGGTATTGCATTCACCACCATCCCGACATTGGGAAATCCAATGTTCGCACCAAAAGAGCTTTCTAGACTCCGGGGTCCACATTGCCGGAACGCGAATCGGATGTGAAGCGGCTGATTCCACGCATTTCTCGCCGCTCCGACGGGCCGCCCTCATCGTTGACGTTTCCGGCGCGAAAAACAGGCTTTTGGCGCAGATTCCGTGCCAGATTGGCCAATGAGTGGCGAAATTCTGGCGCGGCATCCGTGCCGCCAGTTCTCAGTGGCGCATCTCCAGCGTGTCGTTCGTGGCTCATTCTGCGACGGCAGGCGCATGCCCCTCATCGTCAGTTAGGACTCCGCCAACGCCGATGCAGCGTCACGACTGATCACTTCTCAACTCTCGAACTGCGATAGCAATCGCTTCCGCCCGATCATCAACACTGGATATCGATTCGTAGATCGACTCGCATGCAGCCGCTACGGAGTCATCGCCAACCGCAAACAACACCGAAGACAGCGCCCTGGCGCGCGCAAAAGCAGCAAGCGTCTGCCGCCCTAGATCTGCACCATCACGATCAGCACGCTCGAAGTATTGGTCATCGGCCTGCTCCTGCAACGCCTTGAGTTCGCCAAGCACTCCATCGGCCACGCTCAGACCCAGGCCATAGTCACCCAATGCACGAACCACTACGGGATCGACGACCGCGTTGATCGTGATCGCGTGCGAACAGACGGCAGCGACGGCGGCGCGCCTCCTGCCACTATCAGCACTGACCAAGGCATCCAACAAGTGAGGAGCCACGGATTCCAGGCGTAGCATCGGCGTCAACCCTGTCCATCATTCAGGCTGAGGGCTTCAGCCAGCGCACGAACGAACTGCCCCTCTTCGCTGGTGTATCGCTTCGATAGCCCATTGAAGTGGGCGCTGAGCGAAGCCTTTGCAGCAGATCGGTCGAAATTACTCATGAGACCAACTCTTGCAGGTGCTTGTACGGGGAGTCCTGCAATGAGAACCCGAGGAGGGCGCTGATTTCTGCGATCTCACTGTACTCAACGGCATCCAGTGTCACGTCGTACTCATGGATGTGGTCACATAGCAGCTCGAACGCCAAGCCCTCCTCATTGAAACTGACGTAATCCAACGCCCCATTCAGGATGTTCGGGTCCAGACGGCCCTGAAATCGCTTCCCCAGATCGATG
Source organism: Stenotrophomonas sp. PS02289 (assembly GCF_029960115.1). GTDB lineage: Bacteria > Pseudomonadota > Gammaproteobacteria > Xanthomonadales > Xanthomonadaceae > Stenotrophomonas. The sequence continues at coordinate 55,514 of NZ_JASCOZ010000008.1, read as the reverse complement.
ATTCTCTGCGAGTACATCAAGCATCCGCCTCAATGACTTCCGGGATAGTAGAAGTGTCGCCTACCGCAATTCGGCAAGCTACCAACTTCATCGTCCTCATCTCTTGCGCCCATCAACCCACGAGATAGCCCTGCAGACTCGGTAGACACTGATGTGCTACTCCTCCCGCGGCTTGGGATCCCACCACGAGCGCATAGTGGGAACGCTGACCGCGAGGTCTCCAGTCCAGAAAAGCTCGGCGAATGCCAGTTGTGCGACTCACGGGTCGTTACACACCTTTCTGGCGTCGAAGGCGTCATCGCCGTAGTACACGACGCCCCCGTATGGCGCATCTCCAGGCTCCCACCATTCATACAAGCCCTCACGATGTACAGACGTGTTGTTGAGAACGAGGAGGTGGTACTGCCCGGGAAGCGCTTCCATTTCAAGAAATCTGATGTACGACTCCGCAGGCTCTCGAATCTCCAGCCTAACTTTTCCTCCGCGAGCGAACACCCGGTCGATCCCCGCACTGATTCGCTCCCAAACCGGCTTCTCAGTATGGACCGCGCACTCGCCCGGCCCATCAACCAATACCATCACGCTATGCACAGTGTTCTTGATGCCAACACACCAACACAGCTCGTCGCCACACCAATCATCTTCCAGGTACATCCGCGCTTCCCAGCGGTTCATCCAAGCGAAGCAGGCCACTCCATGTCTTCCGTGTCCATCCAGGTAAGCCGTGGCGAACACTCCAGAGGCGAGGTGAAGAAGTCCTCGACGGCCATCCACGCCACTGCGGGAGCAACGAAGGACCCTACGGGTGCGAACTGATCATCGCCCGCATCAATGAAATCGCCCATCGTGTCCATTGACCCAACAGAGTAGAAGCTCTTCCTGAGTACAGAGACATCCAACCTGACCGAGAAGGAACCCGTCCCATTGTCCAAAATGAACAATGCAGACTCCAATCCAAGATGGGTTTCGTACAGGAAGGCCGCCTCTCCCGGGACTACGCCCCAGACTTCGGCCGAGTACTCTTCGAAGTACGGCCTGTAGGTGTCCAACTGTGCGTCCGAGTCGAGCTCGTTGGCAATGAAGTAGCACTTGATCTTCGTCATCTCAATCATTAAGTTCAGACCAGTCTTGCATCAAACGCTGCCCACTTGAGCGCAGGCGCAGATGCTTGGACAACGCAATCGCATCGACTGAAGCTCCTGCATCCGCCAGATCCTGCATCTGACGGCCAAGCTCTATTGATGAACAGCTGAAGGGATCCATGAGAAATACATCAACCGCGTTTGGCCCAGTTATGTGCTCACCACATTGATCGCCATCAATCGCGTCCGCGATGTCAAGAACCAACGAGACAATCGACTGCGGCGATTGAGTTCCGACCTCAAAATAGTTCCTCGCGAGATCGAGTGCGCAGTAGACGAGCATATCCAAGTGGTCCTTAAGCGACCGTGGATCAAACTCCTCCGGGAACGAAACCTCGGGAACTGCGCTGCCGTTCCACAAGGAGTCTAGAACTTCCCGCAGCTCGCTGGGCGGCAGAATCGCGCTGTTCTGGATGTCAGCAGAAACGGAGTACGCTCTTTCGCATGCGGCCAGCACAACGGGCAATGCATGAGCATGGTCAAGCGCCTGAAATCGCCGACCAGTATCGGTCTGGTATGAATCGTAGATAGAGGTGATTTCTTCTCAAACCTTGAGTGCAGGACAGCCTGCCAGTGCAGAAATCTCCCGCCTTGTATCAACCCCGAGATGGCAACTCCGGCTGCAACTTGGCAAGCTCCACTGCCACCAGCCAGTCGCCCCACATCGCTGGATCGTTGGGCATGCCGTCTGTCCACATGTAGTTGGAGATGGCCCCCATGACCTCGCCCAGTTCGACGTCCGCATCCGCCCTGTCGTAGTACCGCTCAAGGAAGATGACCATGGCTTGATAGCCAAGTTGTGTGGTCACGAGCTCATTGAGGTCGAGTTCCAGGGTGCCCTCATCCGCAACAGGAAGCTCCAGCCCGGTGCCATCACCTGGCGAGGGAAGTCGCCCCAGCTCGAGCAGGCGAAGCAGCGTCGCGATTTCACGCTCGAGACCCTTGTCGTCCAGTTCGCCAGGCAGGCGACCACCGCCCCCGGGCACGTAGGCGTCTGCAATACAGAACATGGAGGAGATGCACTCACTTGCACCATCAGGGTAGGCCATTGCCCTGCCCGACTCCATCTCCTGCTTGTACAGCTCAATGTAGGCGATGGAGAAGACATCGGCGCCCATTCGACCACGCACGAAGCGCTGGGCGAAGTCCAAGAGGGTTTGTTCACTCATGCTTTCGGCCTTTCATCCCAAAAAAATTGACGGGATGACCAACACCAACGCGCCGGAAGTTGCCTTGCATAGTGGCGGAGCGGCAATCCTTGCCAGCCAGTTCCATTTGGCCATTTGGTTCCTCCTTGTGCTAGACGAACGTCCCTTGGCGCTACTTATCGGCAGAACTACCGAGAACTTGAGGGTCGCCCGTGCTGGCCAGATGCTCCCTCCACGGTTCCAGCAAGCCCGCTCGCAGGCTGAGGTCCAACTCGCCATCCTCAATGCTTCCCACGTACTCGCCATCCAGCTCGAACTCCAGGAGAAGCCCCCGTCGCTGCGACAGATCACGCAACGCGTCGATCAGCAGCTCTACCTCGGCCAGGTTCCGCCGATCCATTTCAAGCGGCAGGATGGTGGGCGGACGGGCTAAGTAGAGGTCCAGCTGCCCGCCCAGAAGAGAGCCGCCCTCGGCATCCGAACTCACCAGCAGCTTTGGAGGACCAAGGCTCCAATCCATGGCATCTGCAATGCCCATCAATGCGAGTTGCAGGGTCGCGGCGTCATGCTCTTCCACATCTTGCGCGATGTAGAAGCACAAGCTGATCGTGGGAATGTTCATTACCAAGGATCCTGTGCCGACTTGGCACTATTTCATCAAATGCGTTGATACATCGCCAGCACTAAAGAAGCTCTTGAAGATATTAATCACATCCACCAAAGACTTGCATACACTGGCCGCGCTTACAGAGTAGCCCTGCACAGTACGCATGCAGGATGGGTCACCATCGCCACCCACGTACTCGCGCACCACCCAATCTTCTCCGTCGTCTTGTCCGAGCGTCAACCAGAACGCGCCATACTCCGCAACGACCTGAAGTTGTGCCGACCGAACCGCTTCAGTTCCCACGATATCAAGCGTTACAGTTCCTGAGTGGAGGCAAGCCCTCTGAAGCTTATCCAGAACAAAGCTCCAGTCTGGATCGGATACCAAGCCCCCTGCCGCACCCTCTCCCCACCCATCAACCCAGGAAATCCTCATCTGTATTCACTGCTCCTTCAAACCCGGAAATCCTCTAGTCGCAGACGAAGGTAGCGACTGGCGGGACCGTCAGTTCGTGCTCCGGACATAAGATCAGCGCCAGGACTACTCGCGTGATCTAGTCGCTGGGCGGGGCTTCCAAACGTTAATCGGGCCAGTCAATTTCGGATGCATCGAGCCACGCCAGCCGCTTGGACGGCTCCAGAGGTGCCCTGAAGAAGTCCTCAACAGCCAACCATGCTACGGAAGGATCGACGAATGACCCCTCGGGGGCATACTGATCGTCTCCCGCGTCGATGATCAAGCTCATGTGCTCTCGAGATCCGACAGAGTAGAAGCTCTGACGATCTGATCTGTAACTGAACCGCAGTGACAGGCCTCCGTTAGCGTCGCTAAGGATGTACAGCTCCGACAAAAGGTGATCCGACGTCTCATAGGCGAACGATGCATCACCAGGGCAATCACGCCACTTCTCGGGTGAGTATTCAAGGAAGTAGTGCTTGTACCTTTCCGGGGACGGCGCTAGATCGATGTCTGCGCCCATGAAATAGCAAGTGATACGCGGGATGGTCAAGTGGAGTTCTCCGAGGAAGGCGCAACGTTGAATCCGTCAGCCGCACCATATCCACTTAAACCTACTGATGCTCTATGTCCAGGTTTCGACGCCATCAGGATCGATCCAGACGACGCCGGCGGGCGCGTCCGCCAGAAACCAGAAGTACATTTCGTCCTCGCCACCAGAGTCGGCTGATGGCCAGACGCGTTGGAGCAGCGCTAGTTGCTCGTCAATGCTGCCGGTCAAGAAAGCGCCGTTCAATGCAAGTCGCATCGCACCCGCACTCATCTGCTCGCGAAGGAATAGGATGAAGAGCTCTGTGCACACCTCAAAGCTCACATCCAGCGTCGAGACATCGACATTGAGTGACTGCCAGAGACTGCCCATTGAATAGCCGCGGGAGTGTCTCAGCACAGAGTCAGAGATCGCCCTGGTGTCCAACCCGTGAATGGTCATGATTGGACCACACAATTCTGGACAACTGAGTGCGCCTCGAGCACTGCGTTGAGCTCAGCAACGAAGGCTTGTCGCCGCACTTCCAGTGGCGCCTCCCTTTCCACCTGGCTGGACTGCTCGGCCAGCGCTCGTAGTCTGGCCGCACGTTCCGGCGAAATATCGATGATTGGAGCACCATCGGATGAGCGCACCTCCCCTGACGCCAGGCGCTCATCAATCACCCGAGCGAGGATCAGGGCCGTCTTGCACTCGAGGAAGCCATGCCGGGCTAGAAGGCGCTGGCATTCCTTGGTTCCAATTACGTAGGTACACCCCCAGATGTTGGCTTCCCTGGCGTCCGCGGAAAGAATCTGCTCAGGATCGGAGACGAACAGGCGCCGCAGGACCGTTTCGTCATTCGGGCATCCACCCTCATCCGCACTTGGAAACAGCTTGACCAAGCCTGCGCCCACGCAGGCGGCAACCATCTCGGCACCGAGCTGCCACTCAAGGCACTTGTCCTTTAGGCTCATAAGGAAAATGCACACTTGGGCGTCCTCAAGTGCGACGATCCGGAGCGTATCCAACAGCCAAGAATAGACAGCATCTCGCGTCGGCTCGCCGAACGCACCAAGCCTACTAGCGGCCATCCACCTACTCACCGTCAATCCTCCTTATGGACAACCGAGTGCGCCTCGAGCACTTCGTTGAGCTCAGCAACGAAGGCTTGTCGTCGCACTTCCAGTGGTGTCTCCCTCTCCAGTTGACTCATCTTCCATTCTCGTCAATCGGCGCTGGGAGGCGACTGGCGGGAGGCTCCACTTCAATGAGCTTCTGCAATCGCGTGAACCGGTACTGATCGGCGGCCCACACCAGTGCAAATGGCGCAATCACCACAACAACCATGGCGAGCACCGCGCACCAAACGACTACGACCTTCTTCTTCATTCGAACTTTTAGCCTCACTCCCGCTCCGCCGCGATTCCAGATTTGATATCCATCACCGACTTTCACATCATCAGCGAGATGACCACTCGTCAAGCTGAGCAAGGGATTTGGATATCTCACCGGCGTCGGACGGGTTGAGCGCCAAGTACCTGGTGCACGCCATTCTCAACCAGACCACAAATTCCTCATCACTGACAATCACTTCGTATGGCTCTGGCGTTGGCAAAGCCAGGATGAATTGCACTCCTTCGAAATGATCCTCCTCGAAATAACTGTTCATGTCGGGGAAGTGGCAAGCCAGATGATCGTTGACGAATCCCCATCGCCTCGAAAGGTAAGACACAACCTCGATGAAGCACCCATCGTCGTAGATGTCATCGAAGAACCTCTGGATGATCCACTCAGGTCCCGACGGTATCCAAACCGTGCCAAAAAGTGGACTCATTGTCGGCCGCCACCGGTGTTCACCTGCAGTTCTCCAAAGCCCTACGCAGAGCGGCCCCGACGTCAACAGGTGCCGTGATCGCGTCTATCGTCAATTTGCCGTCATCACCCAAGAGTCCAGACCAGCCCTCCTTCCCGTCACGACGCGTGAGACCAATGACAATCTTACAGTCACTCGAGGTTATCCAACAGCTCTTCATCCCACGAAAGAGCTCACGTCTGCCCTTGTAACCAAACGTGGCCGTCACCTCGTTCACCCACGACTGATAACGCTCGTCAATCCGAACCGGATCGTACAGCTCAGCATCCACGCCAGCCTCAGGATTCGCGCGCTTGTCTGCATAGGGTACGACGAAGCGACTTTGCGCCAGGCAAGCCAAGACAGCATCACCAAGACGTTCATCACTCGCTGATGGATCCAGATAGATTACTGCGCCTTGTGGGTCAACGATGCTAGCCCGATACCCTGAGCAGGTTCTTAGGCAGATGAACCGATCATTCGCAAGAACACTTGCCCATTCGATCCTCTGAACTTCATGGGGCGTGGGTGGTCCGAACAGATTCGACAGCCGCTTCAGAAGCCTTCCCATACTCAGCCACTCCGTCAAGAACCATACACTCCGTGCCGGAGTACTACTCGGGGAACTCAATCGAAAGCTCTCCGCCCACACTGCAGTCGAAACCGATCCGGTAGCTTCCATCTGGCGCGTACACAATGAGGCGGCACGTGGCGACGTCCTGCTCCCCCATGAAGTCTCCAACAGCAACCTCGACGTTCAACAGTCTCGCCATCTTTCCTCCGATCACCCCCAACGCCTCACCATAAACATCCTGCACGCAGTACGCGACCAGCAGCAACGGATGGGTTCCTCGACCCCTAACCAAGTCATAGCCAACCAACTGCGTGCGCGCATCATGTGACGCCTTCCAGTACGCGTGCTCGTCGATGAAGTTCCATTCGTATACACCAAGGACGCGCGCCAAGGCAGCGATGACCTCATGACGCTCGTGCGTACCTGCGATTGCGAGCTCAAGAATGTTCATGTCTGGCTATAAGCACTGTTAGGGGCAAGCTAAATTCTATACGGCCAACCTGCTGGCGCTCACGGAAGCATGACCCTGAATCCATAGGTAGCGTAGTGAACAGTCAAACGCGGAATGACCTCCTTCACACCTGACAGCGATGCGGCGACTCCGTCAGCTGCACGTGGCTTGGCGACCAGCACATAACCTGTGTCGCAGACATCATGACTGTGTAGACCCTTTCGTGCCATTTCTACGTGCATGGCAATGTATCCATTCCGATGTCGCTTGGAGTCAAACCTCGGCAGTCCCTCCTGCACGATAATTTCATCGTAGACGTCCGGCAGGGCTTCAACCAGCGAGTTTGCGCTCTCCCAGTCCTCCATGGAGCGGGTGACTTCCGGCGGAACGTATCCTCGGCCAGCGGTGGCAAAGTGGCAGAGCCTGCCGATCTGATCGATCGCAAACCAATCCAGATCGTGTATTTCCAGGAACTCCTCATCCATTTCCATTCTCAGCCTCCACGGCGTATCTCTGCCAACTCATTGGCTCGCGAGACATCTACCGGAAACAGGACACCCAGCTCCAATGACACCCCAGCGTCTGCGAACAACGCCTTGATCCTGCCCATAACTCTCTCCTTGAACTCACCTGACTGACCTTCGACAGCGAACTCGTTGATCAGCTCTTGTGCTTTCTCGGTGGATGCCAGTTGCGGGTTGAGCCAGAACCGCTCAGCCTCCTCGCTCAGCATGGCGGGACTGAGCCGCGCCAGCCCCCGACAGAGGCCTGGGTAACCGCTAACCGCTAGATCGTCCAGAACGGACTCATCCCCCAAGTCCCAAAGCCCTGAAGTGAGGCACCGGAAAATGACCTCAACGGCGTACTGCCATCGATCCACATCAACGATCTCCGCCACTCCGCCTGCCAGCGCGCTGGGAGAATAGTCGTCCAACGTGAGTAGATAGAGATGCCAAGGCAACTCTGACAGGTCTACCGGGTAGTCAGACAGTCTCATGAAATCTCAACAGAGTGTAGCTTCTGGGATGGGGCATTCCGGTACCACGGTATCGGCCGTGCACGGGCGATCTTGAGGCGTGGTCCGACAGCCAAGGAGTCTGTCCAGGCGGCACCGAGGCAGATTCATTCAGAACGGCATCCCACAGGTCAAGTCTTGAGCGCTTGACCTATCGCGCAAGCGCTGCCGAGCCATGACGTCCCCCTCCCCTTCATACTGATCGGAGATATCTGAGAACTGGCGCGCAACCTCCACAGATACACAAGAGTCTGGAATGACCAAGAACGAGTCAATCAGGCCCAAGCCGACCTCCAGCGGATCTTCCTGGGCGGCGTCGATGGCATTTGCCATGTCAACTGCGATTAACAAGACCTCGTCGATCGTGCCTACCCCTTGGACGACCACAGCTCTCGCCATTTGAATGGAGTCCGCAGCCATCATCCCCAGCTCAACAGAGAGCGAATCCACCACGATATCTTCCGGGACAGTGATGAATTCAGTGTCCAGCACCCGACCATCCCACATTGAGTCGAGAATTTTCCTGAGCCGCAGAGTTTCACATGCCCCTTGCATGTCAATCTGGGCAAGTACTGCATACATTCGCTCGCACGCGGCAAGCATCACAGCAACGCCACTCGCCCTTGGCAGGCCGCCTATCGTCTCCAAGATCCTTTGACGGTACCGGTCGTACAACTCGCTCACCTCCAATCTTACTTTCTTGATCGATTGTCCCTAACTGAGCAGTTCGGAGGACACTGTGCCATCACTGTCCGTCATTCTATCAGTTGTCACTTCAGCAACCCTTATCCCTATCGCCCTTGACCAGCCAAGACGCCCTGCTCGCTCATACACAGAGCAAGGACCTTCACTTGAAGCTCCAAGATATCGGATTCCAACAAGACCGATTCGAGCAGAAGCTGGCGGTTCATTGTTTGTAGCCCTCGAACTCCCAGAGGAAGACGCGCGAAAGTCGAGACGCCGTTGACATCCAGTCTTCGCCAGAGCACGCATCAATGTACTCGACCACCTTGGACCTGATGAGGTCAGCATCGTAGTGATTTATCACCAGCATCCCTCGACCCCACATTCCGGCGTCCGAGTACCTGGCGAGCCACTTTGGAGTACAGACGACCAGATCGAAGTTGTCCGCGCCGCTGCTGTTTGAGCCACCAATCCTCAGAAGCAGATCAAGACTGAAGTCCAGTGGATCTTCCGGCTCCCATTCTTCCAGATCGAAGTAGTCGTTGGTCATACCCTTCAGAACAGCCTTCACGCATCTCTCCTTTTCGCCTGACTCTTGCGTACGTCAGGATTTGGTCACAATGGACCATTCGGACTTCCGTAGACATCTTCGCCCAACGTCTACGCTAAACGGTCTAAGCGCGCCACCTGACATCACCCCTCTTGCCAACCAATTTCGGGGGGAGGTAGGTCAATCCACACGCAATCCGAGGGCGATCTCTTGCGCAGCAGCTTGCGCCTTCAGCGCACCCACATCGAGCAGATTGATGTCAGTTGCGCCAACAACCCCGATATCTAAGAACTGTCGATTCATCTCAGTATTTGAGCAGGATCCTTCCCTCTGAAGGAAATCATCCACGGCGTCAATCCCAAGAACTAGACCTTCCTCTTGGGCATTGTCGATTGCATCCGCAACGTCCAAGGCCAAGAGAAGCACATCCTTCTCCCGTCGGGCGGAAGATATCACTGTCTCCCGGGCCATCTGCAGCGCATCGTGGATGGTGAGTGCGAGCTCGTCGGACACACTATCGAGCTCGAACTCATCCGGAACAGACTCAAGCACATCATCAGAAGTCGCATTCGACCAGAGATCTTCGAGACTCTGGCGCATCCTTTCCGGATCGGTAAGCGATATCGACCAGACACTCGGATAGAGTCCAACCATCCTCTCGCAGCAAAGCAGCATGACAATTCTGGATCCATGAACACCCAGCTTGGACAGGGCAGCCTCGAGATCCCGCTTGTATTTCCGGTATATGGAAGTCATCTCCTACCTCTTCTTGGTCCGATGAAACAGACGCTCAGGCTCCGCTCGTGGGGTGCCATCAAGCATGGGGCCACACGGCAACCAAGGAACCCGTCCGTACGATCCGGCCCGCAACAATCCTCGTGAACCACCCACGCCTGGGAATCGAGTCGTCCATCAAATGCTGGCTGGTCCACGCAGCCATTGAAGCCTCACAGCTGGGTTGTTCCATGTAGACTCCCTGCTGGATCCCATTCAAGACGTAGAGATCATGGAGTAGAACCACAGCGCAAGCACCCACGTGCCGCAGGAGAGACCCACCTCAAAGGCACGAACGGGACGGAAGAACAGCACCCTCACAAAGAAGACCAAGCTTAATGAAATAAGCGAGAGCGCTGAGAAGATGAGCAATCGAGCGAATTGATCACCGATAATCTCGCACGGACCGGAGATGATAATCACAGAACCTTGGCAGATCCGCATCTTCAGAAGCAGGTACCTGGTCAGTAGCAGTGAGGTACTCAAGCAGCTTGCGCACCACATGGCTACGTAGAAGGCATGAAACCAGCCTGCCGTCTTCATAGCGAAATCTCTAATGCAATCTTCCTCATCGGGCTACCGCCTGCTCCATGGCCGCAATGCACCGCATACGTTAACGGCGATAGCGATGGCAATTTTGTCCTTGCCCCGCAAGCACCGCCGCGTCGACAGCCCGCGCCTGCACTCCGTCGCGCGCCCAACTCTCACCATCGATAGCCGAATGCCCATGCGGCGTTGCCAGCAGCCAGGGCCATGAATAGGCAGGCAATAGTAAGAGTCACGCCATTTGATCGAAGAACCTCAATCCGATCAACGAAACGTTTCTGCCCCTCGCTAAGCTCTCCCCGCACCAGCCCAAGCCAAATCATGAACATGTAGAGCGACATCATGGAGAACGCCACTGAGTGCACCCACGCCGGTAGAACTGTTCCATTCATTATCGATCTCCCTTTATCAGCATTCGCTCGAACGCGACACCAGTCACACCATCCCGCTCAAGACGCGTCTTCACCTCCTCACTCACGATCAGCGCGTGCGGGTAACCCATCAGTCGAAATATGTGCTTATCCCCAATCTTACTCGCATCCAAGACGAGGTTGAATGCTGCGGAGTTCTCATCGGACAGTGAAGGTCGCCATGCATCATTGAAGGCGAACCTGATGAAGTTCGAACTGACACCATGAATGCAGTCGAACTTTGACTCCACAATCATCACGAAGTACTCCGCAACACCACTTGCGCCCTCGATGCTGACAGGCTCCATTACGGTGTTCGTGTACGGCTCTTCGATCTCAGGAAGCCCGGCGAGAGCATCGCAGAACCTAGCGCTAACGATAGGAACGCTGGCAGAACCCGCAACGGTGAAGTCAACCGCCACCCCATCGAAGTGAAGGTCCAGCGCGTAACAGCATGGCTCCATGCGTTCGACAGGCGGATCCAGGAAGCTCCAGTTGTCCGCGTATCGGATATCACCAAGAATCCATCTTTGTCGCATGGCCAGATCTGGATGTATGCGGAAGTACTTCATTCAATCTCCATGGGTTCAGCTGAGTGCATCGCAAAGCTCCCCAGATGAAACGCTGCGCCCTGGCCGGTCCAAATCTGGCAGGTCTATAGGGTAGTCAGACAGCCTCATGAAATCTCAACAATGTGCAGCTTCTGGGATGGGAGATTCCGCTGCCACGGTATCGGCCGTGTGCGGGCCTTCTTGAGGCGTGGTCCGGCCGCCAAAGGTTCCGCCCCGCCAGCGCAATCACTGGAACCCAAACTCCCCCAACACACGCCTTACCTCGACTCGCAGCGCGTCATCATCAAGCTCACCGGGATCCACAGGACCATCGCCAAGAACGTGAATGTCCACTAGGTAGAAGATCTCGGAAATGCACTCGTCAACATTGGGCGGATCCGAGGCCAGCAAACCAGCTGCACCCTCGATCCTTCTCAGCTCTAAGTAGGCGGAGGAGAAGACCTCCGCGGTAATCCTATCCTCGGTGAACGACTTGGCAAATCTCAACATGGTCACGCTCATCGCAGGCATCCCTACTTGAATCAATTGTCGTCTGAACTCGCTCACTGGAATCTAACGCTATGAAGCACGAGCCGAGGCGACAGCCAACGGCCCCGCCTGTTACGAACCAGTTGACAACAATCCTGGTGAACCATCCACCGCAGGTGATGGCGTCGCCTGTCAGATGCCGGCGGGTCCAGTATGCCGCACCGCCACGAAGGCCACGCAGCCAGATCAGCAGTAGTCCTCACGGGAGAACTGCTTACCCGTCGCTGTAAGTTCGTCTTTCTCGAAGTAGGTCGTAGTGCTTTCCCCGTGAAGAAGAACGGCGTATCCGTAAACGACCCCATCCTCCTCGCTAATACCAAGGACGGCCCCCTTCAAACCTCGAAATTCCGGACTCCTACACTCGATACTGACCTGAATTTCCTGATAGAACGCGATTCTTTCCATTGTCATCTGCGGAGAATCCGGCCATTCGCAAAATGAGCAGACGCAAGAAGCTTATTGTACCTACACCCTGCGCTGAGACATCAACGCACAGCTCGTCAAGCGCGCTCCTAGGTCCAGAATTCTGAACCACCTGCGGCAATCCACACCAACCCACTTGGGGTCCAGCCAATGCCACTCTTGGAAGCCCAGAAGAAATCTTCATCCCAGTCGTCCTCTGATGGCCAAGCCACTCTGAACTGACTCACCTGCTCCTCAATCGGCGCACTCAGCATTTGATCGGCTGATTGCAACTTAGCCAAGCCTCTCTCCAGAATTGCCGAAAGCACCTGCAAGAACACCTCAATCCTCTTCTGAAACTCAAGATCGGGGTGGAAATCATAAGTCTTGTACCAAATACCGTCGACGCCGCACATACCAACCTCTCCAAGAAGCAGAGAGAGCTGATCATCCGTCATAGGACCAACCGTCATATGAACTGCACCTTTAGTCGATCGCATCAACTCAGCGGCGCGGGATCAAGCCGAGAGTCTTCAAGTCAAACAGCAGCTCGGCGGCCTCTTCCTCGCTCATATGCATAGGAATATTGGCCACGCCCACTTCCCCAAGCAATTCTGCTGCGATTCCAAGCTCCCTCTCGCGCGCCTCCGCCAACTGTCGACCAGCGCTCGAAACCAGAAATATGACCTCAAGCATAAGATTCTCGATGTCCGAATAGAAGACACCATCGAACTGATCCAGTGCAAAGCCAGCAGCAGTCTCCCCCGGCCTCCATTCGCGCCCGCTTCTCGCGACATTCCTGCAGTACTCATAGTAGTACGCTAGAAATCCATCACGTATTTGAAGGTAACCTTGATTCTCATTTTTCACGATTCAACTTCTTTGGCGAGAGCCTTTTCTCGCTTCGCGCTCGTCAGGTAGCAGAATGACCTCCGGCCTCAACGCATTATCTCAGCTGAATCCCTGTGCCATGGCAGCACCCCCCCCAGTCAGCGACACAGACCGCTCTAGGTGCCATTAATTTGGGATCGGAGGTATCTACGAATCCTGGCCGGACCAATATGACGCTTCAGACAATAGTACTCCCATCTTCAGGACCGGAATTGAGTCACGAAGTACAGCAAAGCCGCCCACCCTATCAACGCCACCACGATCTCAGCGAACTCCGGCTTTCTCCTGACACCGACACGAATCAAAACAACGGAAGTGAGAAGAATAACGGCGACGAAGCTGCCCCAGAATATCCACTCTTCCACAGACCTCACCCACGCGCATCCTAACTCCACTGGGCCAATCGCACAGAGTAGCGAGAGCGGCGACGGCTCAGGCAATATCTGCAAGAGGCCGAAGATCGATACTGCCCATAGGACCAAGTGGAGGAAGTCCAGAGACTTCAACACCAGTTTTCGAACTCTCATCTAAAACCCCTTCCACACTGCAAAGCACGCAGCCAATCTACCTGAACGAACTGCATGACCCCCTCTCCAATACGCACGGAGCTCGCGGTCACAATTAGGAACCACGGCAAGTCGACGTTGCCGACGACCAAAACCAGTGATAGGCAGACAATTGCGGAAGTCTCGCCTGAAAGGGAGAGTGTACGACATACCTGAGATCACCACCTCATTTGATAGAACTTACTCCAATCGATCACTGGAGGCAAAGGCACTTGAACTTTATTAGGGAAGATGATCTCGAGCTGACGCTTCACCCGATACCCATCAGGAACCGCAGCACACCATATGCCGCATTCACCAACAGGTGAGTTGACTAACCCCGAGGTCCTAGTTGGCATGAAGAATGAGGCAGCCGCATCAAGAATTCCCTTTTGTTGACCTTCATCTTTAACTGAGGACACGCGCATGACGAGATCAGCGATGTAGTCCGAGTTGCGCAGGGGATCCTTCTTTGAGGTCGCAGTTGCTATGTTGTAAATCGCAAGACCATAAGCGGCGAAACCCCCTCTGTTCGAGTATGGATTATCAGGATCCAGCACCCCGCCCTGATACTTGGAGGCAAAGGCGTGCCCAATAACGGGATCGAAGTGCGTACCGTCAGTCTTTACGTGTGCGAATGAGTCCCCAAGTGCGTGCAGTATCCGCTGATTCTCCTTGTTATTGAGAATCGCCCTCACTGCGACTGGATTATCTTCATTTGCCTTGATGTCAGCCAGTATTAGAGATGCCTGATCAGTAAAGTACTTCTGTATTACTTTGACCTTTTCCGCATCCTTCAGACCAGTAAGAAGATGATTGAGCTTCTGCGGCATATCAGCCTCATTCCCGCGCAGGATGTTCTCTACCGTAATTGCGTTTCTTGAATCGGTGTCGGGACCCCATGCAGCAAGTGCGACGCCCTTGGCAATATCCTCTCTGAATCCCGTCAGATAGAGGATGGTGGCCATGGTCGAGTAGTGACCCACTTCTCCCCAGTTGTTATCAATCGCGTTCTTTGCTGCGCCTGCGCCCACTGCGGCGCTAACCAGTCCATCCCTGAACGAGCCCGTCAGCGCACCGCCCATACCTGCAATGGCGCTCACTGTATCTTTCTCAGCTGCCGTAAGGTCAGCGCTGTCCTTGCCAAACAGGAACTTCGCAATGGAGGGGGCAGCAGCCTCGGCACTGCCTGCTGCCAGAGCCCCCACCAGCGCACTATCGCCTCCTGCCGACGCGACAGCGGCTCCAAGCAACGCGTGTGCTAGCAGATGGGTCGCACTACCTTCGCCCGCTCGGCCCGCCCCCTCAGTGGCGTTTCGAGCAGAGTTCTCTTTGAAGTATTGCCCAATCTCAAATGAGATAGCTGGTGCAAGTGTCCCCGCAACAATGCCGCCAGTAGTGCCCGATGATGCGGAGATCCCACCCGTAATCGCGCCGACGAGAAGCCCAACCTTTTGCAGTCGATTGATTTCCTTTTGTGCGAGCATTCCTTGTGCTTCGAGAGTAGCCCTCTCTTGTGCACTTAGGTCCGCATCAGGATCATTCAGCCGCTCGCGGGCAGCATCCCGAGCCGTGGTTGCCTCATCAATAGATTGATTGATGTCCGCGCGGATGCGCAGCCCTGTATCGACGACAGTTCCGGTGGCAGCCGCCAATGCCTGCTGCTCCATGATGAGCTTCTGGAGATCCGGAAGCGTTTCAATGGCCTGATGCGCCGCGGCTGCATCCGTGTTCAAGCCCAACTCAGCTGCCGTGGTCTTCTTTCCACCAATCGTGATGTTGCCCTCGGTCAACGTCGCGTATGTGGTGGAACTGTCGCTCCCGCTCTCCGTAATCGGCACGCCTGGACTGAACGACGCACTATTGGCCTTCCCATAGTTGCCGGTCGAAATGGTGTTTCCAATGTCCTTCAACTGTGACCCCGCGCTGGGCGCATCCGGACCTTGCTGACCGGTCCCAGTGAAACCAAACCCGCCACTGATACTGGCCGAGCTCGCCCGGTACTTCATCTCGTTCTGCAGGTCGGTGAAGGTCAGCGTGTCCGCCGTCAGCTCGCTGTTGGCGGCATTGGTGCTGGCAATGGCACCGCCAATCAGGTTCACGTGAGTGGCATCTACATGGTAGCCACCTTCGCCGGCAAACAGGCCGCTCTGCTGGCCCACACCCTTGTAGCTGCCATTGGCCTTGCTGGCGCTGGCGTAGCCGCTCACGTCCCAGGCAGTACCGAACGACACCTGCACGCGCCCACCCACCTGGCTGTCCTTGGACATGCTCTCCGCAATGTCCTGCAGGGATTCGATGGTCAGCGTGCCGCCGGTCTTCACGTCAATGCGGTCGGCGGTAGCCGTCGCACCGCGCAGGGTGGTGTCGCCCTCGGCCTTCAGCGAGATGTTCTTGCCGGTCAGCTCGGTGTTCTGCCAGGTGCTGCTGTCCGAATTGGACTTACTGCTGCCCACGCTGGCTTCGGCGTACACGTACACGCCGGTCTGTGCACCCACGGAGACACCCACGCCCACTTCGGCACCGCTGTTGCTGCTCTTGCTCTTGTCCTGCATGTGGGCCTTACCGGCCTCCAGCAGGATGTCGCGGGCCGAGTCCAGGCTGAGCGTGGTGCCGGCACTCAGGTTGCCCTGCACGATGTGGATGTCGCCACTGGTGCTGGTCAGGTTGACGTTGCCGCCGCCCTGAATGGTGGAGCCACGCGAGACCGTGCTGCTGCCTTCGGCACTGCTGCTGGACTGCTTGAAGCCGATGCCAGCCTCAGCACTGAACAGCGAGCCACTGCCTGCCGCACCTTTGCTGACAGCTGACGCAATCGCACTACCAGCCTGATACGCATTGGCACCTGCCGCCATACCCTGCATGGCCTGCAACCGCCCATCCGACTGCCGCGCCGCATCCACGTTATTGATCAAATCAATGAACGGCGACTTGATCCGCGCGAACACACCAATCTTCAGGTCCTTGTCGCTCTGCGAGTTGTGCCCGGTTTCATCCGCGGTAAGCAGCTCAATCTCTGCCGCCGTAATGTTCACATCCTGCGCAGCCACCACGTTGCTGGCGATCTGGGTGTACTTGCCACCCGCCCCCAGGTTCACATTGCCGCCCAGGCTGCCGATGGTGCTGGCCACCTGCGAGACCATGCCGCTGTCGTCGTCGTGCTGCTGGCGGTGCCAGCCGGAGAACTTCTCCGTGTCCGAGATCTGCACAGTGCCAATCGCCTTGCTGTCGGCGGTGTTGGCATTGGCCACGGTGTCCTGCCCGCTTTGCACCAGCAGGTTGCCGGCGGCGCGGATGTTCACGTCCTTTTCGGCAGCGATGTTGGCGGCGGTGAGGGTGATGTCGCCCTCGGTGGTGGCCATGCGCACGCCACCGCCCACCGAAAGCTGCGTGCCGGTGATGGTGTCGCTGCTGCCGCTGCCTTCGCTGCGCGAGTTGTTGGTGCCGAACGGCAGCCCGCTGGTGTTGTTGGCAAAGCCCCAGCCCTTGGCGCTGCTCTCGCTGGTGCTGGTTTCGGTGTTGTGGGCGACCTCGAAGTTGATGTTCTTCGTGGCCAGCAGCACCGCATTGCCCTCGGCGGACATCTGTGCGCCCTGGCTGGTGATGCTGCCACCATTGGCAATCAGCGTCAGGTCGCCACCGGCGGCCAGCTGGGAAACGCGGGCGTCGCTGGTGGAATGAGTCTGGCTGCCGTTGCTGCGTTGGCTGCCACCGGTGATCACCGTGGAGGTGGTCGCTGCGCGTACGCCGGAGGCGGTGCCTTCGGCGTTGCGGGTGATGTCCCCCATGATGGTGCCGCTGTCGCCCATGCCATCGGTGGTGGAATCACGGGCGCTGCGGTAGGCCTTGGTGGGATCGTAGGTGATGCCCATCGAGAAGCCGCTGGACTTGCTGGACTGGGTGCCCTGCGTGTCCACGGTGTCCTGCCGCGCCAGCAGCGCGATGTCCTTGCCGACCAGGGTGAGGTCTTCGCCTGCGGCCACGTCCGAGGCGGCCAGGGTGAGCTGGTTGCCGGCGGAGATGAGCACGTTGCCTTCGCGCGAGGCGATGGCCGAGCCCACCTGGGTGGTGCTCTGCACGGACTCGCTGCTGTTGCTGCTGGCTTTGTTGTAGCCCACCGAGGCAACGCCATTGGCGAAGCCGCCGCTGAAGCCGCTCTTCTTGCTGGTCTGGCTGGAGCTGCTGTTGTGGGTGTCCTCGGCGGCGGTGATCAGCACGTTGTTGCCGGCACCCAGGCTGACGTTGCCGGTGGCATCCAGCACCGCGCCCACGGCGGTGAGGTCACGGCCGGCGCTGATATCGATGGCTTCGCCTTCGATCACGGTTCCGACGGCATAGCTGTCGTGGCTGTTTTCGGTGCGGGTGGTGGTGGTGCTGGAGAAGGTGCCCTTCTTCTTCTGGTAACTGTCGAAGCTGTAGTCGTGGTTCTCCTGCGTGGAAAGCAGGTTCACGTCACGGCCGGCGGACACCAGCACGGTGCCGTCGTCGCTGGCCACCTGGGCGGCAGTGAGGTTGACGTCGCGACCGGCGACCATCATCACGTCGCTGCCGGCGGAGAGCTGGCTGCCGCGAACGGTTTCGTCGCTGCGGCTGATGGTGAGGCTGTTGCGCTTGCCGGCGGCGCTGAAGTCGCTGCTGGTGCTGTCCACCACGGCCTTGCTGGTGATGTCACCGCCGGCCTGCATGACGAGTGCCTGCCCGGCGTCCACCTTGGAGCCGACCAGGGTGAGGTCCTTGCCGGCACTCAGCACGACGTCGCCTGCCCCCTGCACGCTGCTCACCGCATGCGTGGTGGTGCTGCTGCGCTGGAAGTTGCGGTCGTCGTGGGTGGTGTCGGTGCTGTGGCCCAGCGTCTGCGCGCCCAGTTCCAGATTGCCGCCTGCGGCCAGCTGCGTGATGCCTTCCGTGCCGGCATTGCGGATCTGCGCGCCTTGCAGGCTGATGTCACCACCGGCCGCCACGGACAGCACGCCCAGCCCGGTGGGGCTGGTGACGTACAGGCCGGCCACGCGGTCGGTCTGGGTGATGTTGTACTGGGTTGCACCGCCACCGCTGAGGGTTTCCACAGTGGAGGCCACGGTGATGTTGCCCTGCGCCTGTACCGAGAGGGCGTCGGTAGCGGTGACCGTGGCCCCTTCGATCTTGATGTCGGTGGCCGAACTCAGGCCCACCTGCGCGCCGCTGATGGTGCCGCCCAGGTGCTCGATCTTTCCGGCGTCGATGGTGACCAGCTTGCGGCCAGCGATGTTGCCGCTGTTGACCAGCCCGTTGTTGAGGGTGATGTCCACGTTGGCACCGGCGAGCACGGCCCCATTGGGGTCGATGTCGCCGTCGCGCAGACGCAGGTACACCTGCGGCACCAGCGCCTTGGTGCTGCTGCCGTCGGCCAGGGTGATGGTCTGCTCGACCAGCCACACGATGTCGCTGGTGAGCTGGGCCATCTGCGCTTCGGTCAGGGCCACGCCGGGGCGCAGGTTCCATTCCTTGGCCACGGTGGCACCGGCGTCGAGCAGGCTCTGATACTGGGCTTCGTCACTGGCGTAGCCCTCGAGGAAGCGGCGACCGGTGAGCTCGCCGATCTGCTCGCGGATCAGCTTCTGCTCGTAGTAGCCGTCGCCGAGCCGCTTCTGCAACGCGTCGGCGCTGAAGCCCATCTGCTTGAGCAGGTAGTCCGAGCTCAGCCAGGTCTGGCGGTCGGTGAAGCGCGGGTCGGTCTCGACCAGGTAGCTGCCGCTGTTGGGGTTTACATTGAAGATGCTGCCGCTGGGCGCGGTGACGTCCGGCGTGCCCATGGCAATGCGGTCCGGCGAGTTGCCAGCTGCCTGCACCACGCGGCTGCCGCCCACGGTGCCGTTGCCACCCACCTGCCCGCCCTGCTGGGTGCCGGCGGCGGTGGCATTGGCGGCCTGTGCCGCCGAGGCACTGCTGCTCGCGGTCTGACCCGGGCCCTGCGCGTTGCTGGCATTGCCGCCCGCTGCGGCCTGCGGACCGCGCACGCTCAGGTTGCCGAGTGCGGCCCCCTCCTTCACGTTGGGTGCGTCACGGCCCTGATTGAGGTTGCTGAGGTCGCCCACGTCGATGGTGAGCGTGCCGCCGGCGATCATGGTGCCGCCGAGTTGGCCGATCTTTTCGGAGATGGGCGTGGCAGTCCACTGGCTCTGGCTGCGGTTGTAGGTGATGGAGGTGTTGTTGAAGGTGTGGGTACGGTACAGCGCCAGGCCGACGTTGTTGACCCGGCTTTCGATGCCGTGACCGATGATGGCCAGGTTGCCGCCAGCGGCAATCTGAGCATAAAGGTTGTTGAAGTCGTTGACCGCCAGATGCATGTTGCCGCCGGAGCGGATCACCGAATCGGCACCGGCACCCGCTTGCAGCACGTCGTCATAGGCAACGTGATGCGAGATGCGGTTCTGCTCGTTGAGGCTGTACTCCTCCGGATGCTGGCGGCGCATCAGGATGGTGGTGTTGGGATCGTAATCCAGAGGCGCAATGAAGCGGATGCAGTCGCTGCTGCATGTGCCGTATGCGCCGTCGTAGGTCAGCCGGTCGTTGTCGTACCGGAACGACGACTCTGTGGTGATGCCATCCACCGGGTCAGCCACACCGGCCACCTGGTCCGGATTGGGCGCACCCACGTCCTTGCGGAGATAGTAGATGGTGATGGTCCCGTTGTCCGGGTCCATGCGCCACCGCTCGCCACGCATCTTGTTGCCCAGGCCACCGTACGCGTAGTAGTAACGGGTGGTGGCTTCGGTGATGCGCAGCACGGCGCGGTTGATCTGCTCACCGGAAGGCGTGATGTACGGAGTGTCCTCGACCACATCGCCGGGGGCAATGTAGAAATACTCGTACGCCTTGTAGTTGCTGGTCTGGTTGAGCGTTCCGGTATTGCTGCCGTTCTTCTGCCAGCTGGCCACGGTCAGATTGACCGTTTCGTCGATGCTTTTGACCTGCTGCGCCGCGACCGCCACGTTCTCGCGAACGTTGTTGAGGGTGAGCGTGTTGATCGACAGATCGCCGGCCACGTCGATGGTGGCACCGAGGTTGTTGATCTGCTGCGCGGTACCCGTAGCCAATCGATCCGCGCCCAGCGAGCCGCCAATAGCCGCACTGCCCCCGCTGTAGATCAACCCCTTGTCGGTGTTGGTCAGCTGCCCCGCACCGATATCCAGCCGCTCACGCGCGGCAATGGTGCCCACCTTGGTCACGCCGTTCAGCGTTTCCGCATGGTTGGTCAGCGTGCCGGCATTGATGGCCACGTGGTCGCCGTAGATGCGACCGGTGCCGAGGTTGTCGAGCGTGCCGGCTTCCAGATGGGTGACGGTGCCGTCGATCAAGCCGCGATTGGTGAGCGTGCCGCTGGCATTGAGGTGGGTGACACCCTGGCTGGTGATTTCACCGCTGGCGCTGTTGTTGATGTTGTGGGCGTTGAGGTCCAGGTTGCCGGCACGCAGGATGCCCTGGTTGTCCAGATCGCCGCCCAGATACAGGGCCAGGGTGCGGTTGGCGACCCACTCGCCGGTGTTGGTGAGGCCGTGCTGCAGGGTCAGGCTGAGATCGCGCTGCGCGTGAATCTGGCCGTTGCCGTTGAGTGCGGTGGCGACCAGGATCTGGTCGAGGTCGGCGCGCAGCAGGCCGCTCTGGTTGTTGAGCGTGCTGCCCACACCGAGGTTGAGCGAGCCGCCGGTGGTGATCTGACCGGCGGTATTGTCCAGTGCACCGGTGAGCTGCACGTGGGCGTCGCCGTCGGTGATCAGCTGGCCGTTGGCGTTGTTGAGCGTCTGCGTGGTCAGCTGCAGCGAACCCGCCTGCAGACCGAGTGCGCCACTGCGGGTGTTGCTGTTGTCGACGCTGGACGCGTTGATGGTGAGCGCCTGTCCCGCCGCGACTGCACCGGCCTGGTTGTTGAGCGCACCGGTGAGAGTGAGCCCCAGGTTCTGCGCGGCCTGCACGCGCCCGCCGGCGTTGTTGAGCGCGCCAGACTGCAGCGTCAGGTTGGCGTTGCTCATCAACGTGCCGGTGGCACTGTTGTTGATGCCGCTGCCCAGCACCAAGGTGGTGTCACCCTGTGCGACCACGGTGCCGCCCTGGTTGTTGAGCACGGCACCGTCCACGCGCAGCGTGCCGCCGGACAGAATGCCGCCGTTGCTGGGCGAAGCCGTGTTGGTGAGGGTGCCACCGCCCACATTGACAGTCATGCCCCCCTGCGATTGCAGGCGGCCACCGGTGTTGTCGAGATCACCGCTGCGGATGTCCAGCGCGCCGGTCTGGCTGCCGAGCGTGCCGTTGCGGTTGTTCAGCACGTTGCCGTGCGTTTCGATGTTGACGCTGCCGCCGATGAGGCTGCCAGACTGGTTGTTCAACCCGGCGGCGTCGATGGTGAGGGCACCGGTGGACTGCAGTGCGCCGCCGGCGTTGTTGAGTGCCTGTGCGGTGGTGATATCCAGGGTGCTGCCGGCGACAACGGTACCGCCGCCTTGGTTGTCGAGCAGGTTGGCGTCCAGATCCATCGCGCCGGCGCTGGACAGCAGACCGGACGCGCTGTTGTCGAGCTTGCCATCCACACTGAGGGTGAGGCTGCTGCCGCCGGCGTGCACGGTGCCGCCGCGGTTGTCGAGCTGTGCGGCACTGACGGTGCCGGTGCCTGCCAGCAGGATCTTGCCCTGCTGGTTGTCCAGCGCCTGCTGCACGGCCACGGTGGACGCACTGGTGCCGGCGGCCTGCACGTTGCCCTGCTGGTTGAGCAGCTGCTGGGCACTGAGGTTGATCAGCCCGTTGCTGCCGATGCTGCCGGCGCGGTTGTCCAGCGTGCCCTGCACGGTGAGGTGCAGGGCCTGGTCGCCGGTGGCGGCCAGGGTGCCGCCGGCATTGTTGAGGCTGGCCGCGTCAATGCTGACAGCGCGCGCGGAGGTGGTGGCACCGCTGAGATCGAGCGCCTGCCCGGTGAGCGCCAGCATGCCGTTGCCGACGATGCTGCCGCGTGCGCCCTGCAAAGTGGTGGCGTCGATCTGCAGGGTGCCGTCGCCGGCGTGCTGGATGCGCCCGTCGGTGTTGTTGAGCAGTTCGGCCTGCAGCCGCAGGTCGCCGTTGCTGGCGAGGGTGCCGCCGGCATTGATGAGGGTGTCGGCCCGCACCTGGCTCGCTGCGGTGCCGCTGGCGACGATCTGGCCCTGGCTGTTGTCGAGCGTGCCGACGTGCAGGTCGACGCTGTCCGCACCGAGCGTGCCCTTGCTGTGATTGAACACGTCGGCCTGCACGCTGAGCACGGCCTTGCTGACCAGCGTGCCGCCGTTACCGTCGATACGGTCGGCGTGCAGGTTCAGCGCGGTGTCGCCCGCGTGGCTGAGGGTGCCGTCGGTGTTGATCAGCTGGCCAGCGGTGATGTCCAGCGTGCCGGCATTGCTGGCGAGGGTGCCTTCGCTGTTGTCCAGCGTGTCGGTGATGGTCCAGCGGCTGTCCTCGGTGCTGGCGGCACTGAGCGTGCCCTTCTGGTTGTGGACGTTGGCGGCCTGCAGATCGAGCGCGCCATTGGTGGCCACGGTGCCTTCGCGGTTGTCCAGCGTACCGGTGAGATGCAGTTGCAGCGCTTCGCTGCCGGTGGCACTGAGCGTGCCGCCGGCCGTGCTGAGGTCGGTGGCGGTGACGCGGATGCGCTCGGCCTGGGTGGTGCTGTCTTCGCCGAGGGTGAGTGTACCGCCGCGCAGGTCGAGGCTGCCCATGCCGAGGATGCGGCCGCCCTGCCCGTCCAGCGTGCCGGCGGTGATGCTGAGAGTGCCGGTGCCGGCGTGTTCGATGGCACCACTGCGGTTGAGCAGCGTGCCGGCGTCCAGGGTGATGTTGCCGCTGGCGGCGAGGCGACCGTTGCTGGAATTGTCGAGCAGGCCCAGGGTGGTGATGTCGAGTCGGCCGCCTTCGGCCGCCAGCACGTTGCCGCCCACGTTGAGCAGCTGCCCGGCCTGCACCTTTACATTGCCGTTGGCCGACAGGGTGCCACCGCTGTTGTCGAGCAGGTCGCGTGCGCTGAGCTGCAGGCCGCTGCCGCCCAAGGCGTACAGCTCGCCGTCGTTGTTGCGCAGCGTGTTGGCGTCGATGCTGACCTGCTGGCCACTGGTGAGTGCCTTGCTCAGGTCAATGTCGCCACCGGTGATCGACAACGCGCCGTTGCTGAGCACCTTGCCACCGGCCCCGCTCAGGGTGTCAGCACCGATGCGCAGTGCGCCGTTGCCGGCCTGCTGGATGAGGCCCTCGCGGTTGTCCAGCGTGCGGGTGGCCACGGTGAGTTCGCCGTTGGCGGCGATGGTGCCGCCTTCGCGGTTGTCCAGCGCCGCCGTACGCACGCTGCTGCCGGGCGCGCCCAGCGACAGCAGGCTGCCGCCGCGGTTGTCCAGCGCGTTGCTGGTGATCTGGAAGCGGTTGGCGGTGACCTTGCCGCCCTGCATGTCGATACGATCGGCGGACCAGTCCAGCGCGCCCGCGGTGCTTATACTGCCGCCGGCACCCGACCACTGCTGGCTGCTGAGCAGCATGCGGGTCAGGCCGGCGTGCTCGATGCGGCCGGCGCTGTTGTTCACGTCCTGCGCGCTGAGCAGCAGCGAGGTGGCGTTGGAGCTGATCAGACCGTCGCTGTTGTCGAGCAGGCCGCGCACATTCCAGCTGGCGGCGGTGGTGCCGCCGTGCAGCAGCTCGCCGCCGGCGTTGTTGAACGAGGTCGCTTCCAGGCTGAAGGTGCCGGAGACGTTGAACTTGCCCGCCTGATTGGAGAGCTGGCCCAGCTGCAGCAGCGCGTCGCCGTATACATGCAGGGTGCCGCCGTCGTTGAGCAGGTTGCCGTCGCTGCGCAGGCGGTTCACGCCCATGCGGCCGCCACTGTTGTCCAGGCCGTCCAGGACCCGCAGGCGGGTGTCGCCGCCGTTGACGATCTTGCCGCCGTCGTTGTCGAGCAGGCCGGCGATGTTGATCGCGCCTTCGGCCAGCGGCTGCACCGGCGTGGTGGGCGTGGTACCCGTGCCGGTGCCCGGCGTGCTGCCTTCGTTGCCGGTGCCCGTACCCGGCGTGGTGCTACCGGTATCGGTGTCCGGATCGGACGGGGTGCCACCGCTGTTGCCGCCGGCATCTTCGCCGCCCGGCATCGGCGTGGGGGGCGTGATCACGCTGCCGACCAGGCCGTCACTGCGGTTGCTCAGCGCGCCGGTCTGGAGTGACAGCGCCTGCACGCCGGTCTGCTCCAGCTTGCCGCCATGGTTGCGCAGGCCGCCGGCGTCCACCTGCAGGCGCTGCGCGTTGACGGTGCCGCCGCTGTTGTCCAGCGTGCCGGCCGCGTTCAGTGCGACTTCGCGGCTGGCCGCGATGGTGCCTGCGTTACGCACGTCGTCGGCGACGTTCAGGCGCACGTTCTGCAGCGACTGCAGCGCACCGGTGTTTTCCAGACGGCCGTCCACGGTGACCACCAGCTCGCCGGCCTGTGCACCCAGCGTGCCGGCGTTGCGCACGCCAACGCCGTGTTCATTGCCCACCAGCCAGATCTTGTTGGCATACATGCCGCCCAGTGCGCCGACGTCGAGGGCGAAGGTGGGCTTGGTGCCGGCTTCGGCGGTGAGCGCGCTGGCTCCGGCTGCACTGAGCGTGCCGGTGCCCAGCTGTGCGGTGAGCTGGTTGGCCCACACGCCGGCGTTGACCTGCAGCGAGCGGGTGATGAGGTCGGTGTAGTCGGCGCGGCTTGTATCCAGACCCTCGCCTTCAATCTGGATGGCCCCACCGCCGACGCGGTATCCATCGAGCACGCCGCCGGTGAACACCGGCGTGCCGGTGGTCAGGGTGACCCGGCTGGCGTTGAGGAAACCACCGCCATTGACCTGGATGCCGGCGGGATTGGCGATGACCACTTCGGCACGTTGACCGGCGACTTCGATGTAGCCGTTCAGACGGCTGGCGGGACCGTTGACCTCGTTGAGGATCACCTTGGCGGCACCGGTGGCCAGCCACGGGTTGCCCTGCACCCAGCCGCCGAGCTGGGTCTGGGTCTGGCCGCGCGCGTTGTTGAGGATCGCCCCTTCCGGGCCGACATCGAACTGCGAATAGCGATTGCGCGAGACGCCACCGGCCGACGGCGTGGTGATGTTGACCAGCGGCGCGCCATTCGGCGCGGTGAGCACCTGTGGGCGCTCACGGCCGGGGGCATTGGGGTCGGCGACGATGCGCGCGTCCTGCGCGCCCGCCGGTGCCAGCACACTCACCCAGCCCAGGCTGCACATCAGTGCAAAGCCGAGTGGGGTCAGCGCGGCGGCGGTAGTGCGCGGCGCGCGACCGTTGCCACCCGCGGCGCGGGTCACCAGTTCGGAAGCCACCTGCCACACGCGCAGGGTACGGTTGAACACCAGCCGGTATACGAAGTTCATGTCACGCGTCCTTGTGTGCGGTCAGTAGCGCCAGGCCAGGTTGAAACCGGCAGTGGTGGAGTCAGTGGGGAAGTTGCGCGGGTGCTGGAGGGGGGTGCCGACAAAGCCGTCCCAGGAAAGGGTCTTCCAGCCGCCGCGCAGGCCCAGTGCCGCGCCCATCAGCTGGTGGCCGGCCTGCCATTGCACGGAAGCACCGCCGGTGCGGCCCGCATCCACGCCCAGGTAGAGTTCCTGGCGCGCAGGAAGGGCGAGCGAGAGGTCGTTGCGCAGGGTCCAGCCGCGCTCGCCGCTGAGCGAGCTTTCGCCATCGAAGCCGCGCACGCTGTAGCGCCCGCCAATCGAGAAGCGGTCCTGCGGGGCCAGCGGGGTACGGTTCCACTGCACGCGCCAGCTGCCGGTGTAGCGCAGGCGCTGACTGGCGATCTGGAACGGAATGGCCAGCTGTGCGTCGGCGGTGATCACGCGCATGCGCGACGTGCCTTCCAGCGGGATACTGGGGTCGAATGCGTAGGCCAGCTCTTCCGGCGCGCGCAATGCCCCGAACGCGCCGGTGCCGCGCCGGTACGCCAGACTGGCGTCGAAGCTGGCGTTGCCGATGAACTGGCGGTGAGTGAAGCCGAGTTCCCAGCCGGCGGTACGGCGGCGCTGTACTTCGATTTCGGTGTCGTTGATGAAGTTCTTCGACTCGCGCACCCAGGCACGGCCGTAGGAGCCGAGCTTGATCTTCGCGTTGCGGAACAGCAGGCGGTCCACGCGCGCTTCGGCATTGCGGCTTTGTCCGCTGTAGTCGTAGCTTTCAAACGCGCCGGCGATCTGCTGGCTGTAGTCGTAGCGGCTGGCGGTAGCTCCGAACAGCCAGTAGCCGTAGGGCACGTCGTAATGCACGGTCCAGCTGTCGGTGTCTTTGCCGCTGCCGTTGAACACGCCACGGCCGAGGCTGACGTAGAACAGCTCGTTGAGGCCCAGCGGGTTGTCCAGCGAGAACGTACCGTTGGCCTGCAGCTTGCCGGTGGCTTCGCTGCCGGCATCGTCCAGGCTGAGGCTGGCGCGGATGCGCGAGCGCTGCTGCCAGGCAATGGCCAGGTCGCTCTGGCCGGGTGCTGCCCCTTCGCCTTCGGCCGGGGCGATCTGGATGTCGGCGGTGACGGTGGGCACGCGCTGCAGGTTTTCCAGGCCCTGCTCGATGTCGCGCAGGTTCAGGATCTGGCCGCTGCGTAACGGCAGGGCATTGCCCAGCCGCGTATGCGCGGTGTCCGGCTCGTTGAACACGGCATTGCGGAAGCGGCCGGGCAGCACGGTGAGTTTCAGCGTGCCGCCGGTGAGGTCCTGCGGTGCGGACAGCACCCGGGTGGTGACATAGCCCTTGGCGATGATCGCGTTCTGCATGCGCTTCATCACCAGGTTGATGCCCTCGGTGCCGAGGCAGCGGCCGACGGCGCGGTCCCGGCGCGGGTCGCCGGCATACAGCGCCCAGCGGAAACGCTGCGCGTCGGGCCCGTCCAGTTCGATGCGGTCGATGCGGAAGCACGGCGACTCGCCTTCGGGCAGACGCTCGAAGGCCTCAACCGGGGCGCGCTCAAGGCGCACATCCGGGCGGGCTTCCTGCGCTTCGCGCAGCGCGCGTTCGCGCTCCTGCTGGCGCAGCACTTCCTGGGCGGCACGCTCCTCGGCCTGCTGCGCCGATGCCTGCGTTGCCATGCCCACCATCAACAGAAGCCCGACGACCCGGCCTCCCTGCCTGTTACACATCATCCGTGCACCCACGTTCTGTAATGACGCCCGCGCCCGCCCAGCGAGCACGGGTTCTTCTTGACCTGCATTGCCTGCCCCTGAGGGCAGCCGGCGATTGTTCCCGAAACCCGAGCGAAGCGGTATCAGGGTTCTCCTATAAACACAGCGGAATTCTTCCGCTCTGCGTGCAACGCCCCGCGCCACCACCTGCGCAGTGACGCCCGCTGCCTTATCGGCCGCCCGGCGGACTTCTTTAGGGCTCAGTAGAAGTACTGGCAGCCCGACCGTGCTTTCGCCGATGCCCCACTTGCGGAGCGGTGCCACGCTCAGTGCCACGCTCCCCGCTGGCCCCGCCGATGAATACCCGCAACGCTACTGGCTCCGGCACCCCGGACATCCTCCCCCGCCCCGATTTCCACTTCCACGGCCAGGTCGGGCGCACCTACCAGGACTCGGACCCGGCCCAGTTCCCGCAACCGGTGCAGGCCCCCAAAGGGGCCCCCAACGTGGTGCTGATCCTGCTGGACGACGTGGGCTTCGGCCAGTTCAGCACCTTTGGCGGTGGCGTGCCCTCGCCCACCATGGACCGACTGGCGGCCGAGGGACTGCGTTACAACCGTTTCCACACGACGGCACTGTGCAGCCCCACCCGCGCGGCCCTGATCACCGGCCGCAACCACCATTCGGCCTCGTTCGCCGGCATCACCGAGCTGGCCACCGGCTACGACGGCTACTGCTGCGTGCTGCCACGCAACTGCGGAACCATTGGCGAGGTGCTGCGCCAGAACGGCTACATGACGGCGTGGATCGGCAAGAACCACAACACACCGACGTGGGAGCTGAGCGCGGCGGGACCGTTCGACCGCTGGGCCAACGGACTGGGCTTTGATTACTTCTACGGCTTCAACGCCGGCGACATGAATCACTGGAATCCATTGCTGTTTGAGAACCGCGATCTCGTGCCGGCTTCTGACGACCCGGACTACCACCTCACCGAAGACCTGGCCGACAAGGCCATCGCCTGGGTGCGCCGCGCCAAGAGCATCGCCCCGGACCGCCCGTATTTCCTGTACGTGGCTCCGGGTGCCACGCATGCGCCGCATCAAGCACCTCAGGCTTGGATCGACAAATTCAAAGGCCAGTTCGACATGGGCTGGGACGCCTATCGCGAGCAGACCCTGGAACGGCAGAAGAAACTGGGCGTGGTGCCGGCGGACACGGATCTGACCGAGCGCTCGCCCGGACTGCCCGCGTGGGAAGGCCTGGAGCCGGACCAGAAAGCCGTGTACGCGCGGATGATGGAAGTCTTTGCGGCCTACGGCGCGCAGGTGGATGCGGCGATGGGCCGGGTGATCGACGCGGTGAAGGCGCTGCCCGACGCCGACAACACCATCATTCTCTACATTGCCGGCGACAACGGCTCCAGCGCGGAGGGCGGGCTGGAAGGGTCACTCAACGAGAACCTGTTCTTCAACGGATTTTCCGAGAAGTGGCAGGACAACTTCGTGGTGATGCACGAACTGGGCGGACCGAAGCACTTCAACCATTTCCCGTCGTCGTGGGCACATGCGATGAACACGCCCTTCCAGTGGACCAAGCAGGTGGCCAGCCACTTTGGCGGCACGCGGAACCCCCTGATCATCAGCTGGCCCGAACGCATCAAGGACAAGGGCGCGCTGCGCGAACAGTTCCTGCATGTCATCGACATCGTTCCCACGCTGTATGAAGTGTGTGGCGTGACCGCCCCGCGCGAACTCAATGGCGTGCAACAGAAGGATATCGAAGGCATCAGCTTTGCCTTCAGCTTCGAACAGGGCGACGCCCCCAGCAAGCGCCGCACCCAGTACTTCGAACTGGGCGTCAACCGCGGCCTGTACCACGAAGGCTGGATGGCGTCGGCCCCGAGCTTCGCCCCCTGGATTCCCAACCGCTCCGAGGACTGGTCGCCGGACCAGCAGGTCTGGGAACTCTACAAGCTGGATGAGGACTTCTCGCAGGCCCACGACCTGGCCGCACAACACCCGGACAAACTGCGCGAGCTGCAGGACCTGTGGTGGGTGGAAGCAGCCAAGTACAGCGTGCTGCCGCTGGATTGGCGCGCGGTGATCCGCATGAACGCCGAGGCGATGGGACGCCCCAGCCTGGTCGGCAAGCGTACCCAGGCGACCTACTACCCTGGCATGGTGGCACTGCCCGATGCGGCCTGCCTGCCCATGCTCAACAAGTCGTGGAAGATCACCGCGCAGGTGGAGGTGCCCGCCGACGCCGAAGGGATGATCATCACCCAGGGCGGTTCGGAGGGTGGCTACGGGCTGTACATGCGCGAGGGCAAGCCGGCGTTCGTCTACAACTTCCTGGGCCAGGAGCGCCCGGTGTTCAGTGCGGAAAAGGCACTGCCACCCGGCAAGGCGCATATCGAGGCGCGCTTCGACTATGACGGCGGCGGCATGGGCAAAGGTGGCACGCTCACCCTCGCGGTGGACGGCCACACCGTGGCCAGCGGACGGCTTGAGCGCACAATTCCCATTCAGTTCTCCATCGGCGAAGGGCTGGATATCGGCATGGACACCGGCTCGGCGGTGGATTGGAGCTACACCCTGCCGTTCCGCTTCACCGGGACGATTGACCACGTGGATGTGGAGATATTTCCTCAGTCCAACGCCAGTCCGGTGACGGCTGCCACCTAACGCCAGGTCCGAATGAAGTCAGGGATGAGGTGCAGGTCGCGCCGCAGTACTGCGAGCGGTGCGGCGACCTGGTCGCCGCTTTCGTCGTAACGGGAAAGGCCGGCGGCAAATCCCTCGCACCGCTTGCGTTGTTGGGGCGCAGGGAGTGCCTGCAACCCGGCCTCCATGCCAGCCGACTGGCGTCGCTCTTCCGCTTCGTCGTCGGACAGTCTCTGGCTGATGCGGGCCAGATCACCTTTGGCCTGTAACTGCACCAGCCGCTGATAGGCCTTGTCCACCTCAGGGATCCAGCTCCGGTTGCGCATGAACCAGTCGAAAGACGCATGACGTAGTTCATCCCCCATATCTGGAAACGCCATGCGGCAGGCAGACGCTTCGTGGGCGGCATGCACCGTGGCGGCCCTCAGCTGCTGTACTGCTTCGGCCAGGGGGGCGAGATCAGGCGGCTCGCCCTGCGCCGCCCCGTGCGCGCAGGCCGGAGCTGCGATCGCCAGCCACAACATGCACGTGCGCAGGCTCATTGGGCCGTATCCGGGCTGGGCGTGTACTCGAAGCGCAGCTCGCGCTTGCCCTCGCCCACCGCAGGCGTCACCGGCTCGATGCCGTCACAGCCGTCGGCGAGCTTGCCGTCGATGCCCATCTGGGGCAGACCGCAGCTGCCGTTGCTGACGATGCTCAGCTGCGGAAACACTTCGCGTGTGAACTTCTCGGCCTCTTTGCGCAGCCGCGTCCGATCGAGCGACGACGCCTTTGCGTTGTAGCGGATTTCGATCCCATGCAGCCGGTCCACCATGTAGATGAACGCCCCGCTGTAGGCCCCATCTTCACGCTTGAAGCCGAAGTCCACCTGATAGGCAGTTACCGTCTTGGGACGAGGCTGGTGATAGGGGGAGGGTTTAGCAGGCTCCACCGGCAGCTTGAACGTCGACAGCGCCGACATCGGCGGATCGACCAGCTGCGGTGCCCAGTTCTGCTGCAACGCCTCGCGCTCGATCTTCGCCTGTTCTGCGACGGCCTCGGGGGTGTTCATACCCACCGGATAGATGTAGAGATCGATGAAGCCGGAGCTGTCATCGGGACGCTGGTATCGGAGCGAAGCACCATACGGCACTGTGTCGATACGATGCTCACCCACCATCACCCAGGTGCCGATCCGCTCGGGATAGATCACCGAGGTCTCGCGCAGGAAGCCACCCAGCAAGGGCACCTCGTCCGGCGACTGGTTCACACGGGTCCGCCGCGCGGCCAGACAGTCCGTCACCACCGGCGTCAGGTGCCGGTCCAGGCGGCCGGCTTTCTGCTCGGCGATCAGGGCGTCCATCTGCGCGATGCGCAGCTCGGGGTGCTTTGCCAGCATCACGGTGTAGACCTTGATCGCGCTTTCCGCGGCGGCGACTTGTCGGGCCAGCTCGGGGGTGTCGGTGCCATGCTCGATCTGGAAGGCGATATTCCCGAACAGCATCTGCTGGGTCAGCTCGGTGGTAATCGGACTACGGTCCTTGTGCCCCAGTTCGGGCAGGTCCATCACATTACAC
This sequence comes from Stenotrophomonas sp. PS02289, assembly GCF_029960115.1. Classification (GTDB taxonomy): domain Bacteria; phylum Pseudomonadota; class Gammaproteobacteria; order Xanthomonadales; family Xanthomonadaceae; genus Stenotrophomonas. Next base: position 23,490 of record NZ_JASCOZ010000008.1, on the reverse strand, counting down.
AGGTTGACCTCGAACTCGCCGTTGTTCATCCCCCAATCGAGCAGCGCCCTTCGCACTTCCGCCGCGTCAGCCGCATCCGGCGTTTCCTCCAGCGCGCGGGTGTAGCGCAGGGCTTTGGCGTGCGTGGACTCTTCTTCGGCGGCAGGGGCTGCGGGCTCGTTCGCCAGAAGCGATGAAGTTAGCGCGAGGCAGAGCGGCAGGGCGAGGCCCAGGGCGGTGCGGCGGAGAGCGGTGATGGGTGCCATCGTCCTTGATTTCCTGATATTCGGCTTCGGTCCGGCTTGGAGGATAGCAAGTGATGCGTGACGGGTTGGGGACGGATGTTCCAGTTATGGATACTCGAACACGAGTGCCGACGGGGCCTGATCATTGCGAGGCACCTTGAATCTGAATTTTCGAACGGTTTCTCGTGCTGCCACATCAACCGAGCGGTTCCGGGAACTCTGATCAATCCGGACATCCTGCGGGACACCGTTCTGATCGATCTGGAACCGGACTCTCACACAGACGTTCTCCTGTTTCTCTCCTGCCGGGCCGTGCGGCACACGCAGGGCTTCCCGGCGCAGGATCAACACCTCTGTCTGCTCGACGATGGAGGCCCACTCCCCCTGCAAGCACCCGCTTGCAGCGCTGGCTAGTGCAATCAATGCTGCAGCCGCTCCTGTGAAAAGCATGATGCCCGCCTCCGATAAACGTTCCAGCACAACCGCTTAGAAGGGATAGATTCAACTGCGAAGGGAAGAAGATCGAGTAACGCCACGCATCAAAATCCGTCACCTCGGCATCATAGCGGGAACTTCCCAGGGCTCAAGCCGGGCTATCCCTACAGTTGGACCGATCGGGCGGACGCCACACACCGATAGACTGGTTCCCAGCGCAATGGCGAACGCGATGAGCTGATAGCAATGACCGCACCACCCTCAAGAACGACTCATGCTTGGACCGCAGCAGTGATCGTCGTAATGACACTCTGTCTGGTCACCACCTACAGTGAGCTCAGGTCATCCCCGGACAGGGTCTGGTCGACCGTCACCGGCGCTATCGTGGTATACGCCGCGGTGTTCGCCCTGATCGAACTACTTCGACTCCGGTCCGTTGCCGAGCGCGTCAACATGTCGGTCAATAGCGTCACCAGACAGATTCGGACACTGATCGACGTGAAGGAATATCAGGAGTGCCAGAGCACGGCTGACCGGCTCGCACACTTCATTGAATCTGGCGTGGAAAGCCCATTTTTTGTCGTTAATGACCTAATCAAACAGTACAGCTATTGCTTTCCCGTCGAAATCAACGACCATCACTCCGAACACCGAAGGAACAGACTTCATCTGGAGCGCTACTGCGATGCTGGAACGCCAGCTCAGCGGCGCATTGCCACCCAGATGCTTCGAGGCCCGGTGCTCTCCATTACAAGTCACCTTGCCGCCTCGACGGCAACATCCATCGAGAAACACTCACAGAGGCATCCATGATTCCCGAACAGTTCCGAGAGTTCATGCAGGATCTGAAGCATGCGACGGAAAGCGGAAAGGCACGATGGGAGACGTCGCTTATCAACGGCTATACCTGCGAAAAAGACGAGTTCAGCTTCGGCATCTGGCATCAACGGCATGAGCATAACGGCATGGACGTGATCGGCTTCACTGTATCCGCCCCCTCAGGTCGCACGCGATTCCTGGTTGAAGGCAATGAAGCCGATTTCGCGAACATGAGCGGCCTGTATGCCGCCGCCTCCGCCGCAGCCAACCGATTCCCGGAAAGGCTTAAGGGTCTGTTCCGGGCGTAGCGGACCAACTGGTTTGATCAGCGAGGGACGGGGTACTCGAAGCGCAGTTCCCGGCGACCTTCCAGCACCACCGGTTGAATGGGGTCTTCGCCCACGCAGCCGTCAGCCATCTGGTCGTCAATTGCCATGCTGGGGGAACCGCACTTTCCGGTGCTGAGAATGTCCACTTCCGGCAGCAGGCTGCGGGCGAAGCTCTCGGCTTCCTTGCGTGCCTGCTTGCGGCTGAGCTTTTCGGTGTCGGCGCTGTAGCGCAGCTTGATGGCGTACAGCCGGTCGACCATGAACACCAGCACCGAGTGGTAGCGCCTGCCGTTGTTCCGATGTTTATAGGTGAAATCTGCGGCATACGCGGTGATGGCTTCGGGACGCGACTGACGTCCGGCGGGAGTGGACACTCCTCCTTTCACCGGCACACTGAAGGTGTCCAGCGCGCTCAGCGGCGCACCGGTGGCGGCGTCCTTCCAGACGGTGACCAACTGCTCGCGCTCGGCCTTGGCCAACCGATCCAGATCCTGCTTGTTGATCGCGCCAATTGGGTAGAAGTACACATCCATCCAGCCGCTGGCATCGCCTTCCCGCTGGAAACGGACCGAGGCACCGGACTCGAGTTCGTCGTAGCGATGTTCGTTCTGCATCACCCAACCGGTGGGCACCTTGAGCGGATAGATCACATGGGATTCGCGCAGGAAGCCGCCGAGGAACGGCGGCGGTGGACTCTGCTCGCCCAGTGCCACCTTCTCCCTGCCGCTCTCTTCGCTGCACTCATCCGCCAGCCTCTGCGCCACGTGCTCACGGAGCGTACCGTTGCGTTCTCGCTCGATGGCAGCATCCAGCTTGGGGACCTTCCACTTGGGGTCATTGGCGAGGTACACCGCATACATCTTCAAGACGCTGCGTGCGCCTGCCAGCTGGTGGGATACCTCGTCGGTATCCTGCGGGTGCTCGATCTGCCAGGCCACGTTGCCGCCCATCATCTGCACCAGCAGCTCGCCATACAGCGGCGCATTTTCGTCATCCAGCGTGCCGAGGGTGTCGCAGACCAGCACGGTGTGGTCCGGGGTTTCCAGAATCCATCGCAGCAGCCACCTGCGCATTTCCAAGGCATTGTCGGCCAGTGGCGCGGTTTCGAGCGCGCGGGTGTAGCGCACGGCCTTGGCGGCGTCGGTTTCGGCCTGGGCCGGTGCGGCGTCGGTCTTGGGCTCCGCAGCCCATAGTGCGGGTGCGGTGAGTACGGCCAGCGGCAGGGCAATGCCCAGCGCCAGGCGGTGAAGCCATGCGTTTGCTGCCATCTTCCTTGAACCCCCTTCAGCCACCGGGGGTGGCTGCCTTGGGGCCAAGCGTAGCAGGAGGCACCACCCAAACAAAAAGCCCCGACCGAGGCCGAGGCTTTTCATACAACTGGTGCCGGAAACAGGAGTCGAACCTGCGACCTACGCATTACGAATGCGCCGCTCTACCAACTGAGCTATTCCGGCTTAGCAGGGGATTGTAAACCGGGGCAACGAAGGGGTCAATCCGGGCGGGGGCCGGTCAAGGGCCGGCGCTACCGGGTGGTGCTCCATGGGGGCCGCGGATTCAGGCAGTATGGGGCCAGCTGACACCGCCGCCCTGCCGCAAGGACACGCCCAGGTCATGAAAAGCGTCATTTCCGTCACCTTCTACGGTGAGCCGGCCAACAACGCAACGGTACACGTGCCCGGGCGCAGGTATCCCGGGGTGGCCATGCAGGCAGACACACTGCACTCGCTGATCATGGACCTGAGAGAGGCCCACCGGCTGGTCGCCTCAGGCGAGGTCGATGATGGGATCGACGAACTGGAAGGCACGCTGGAGAGACTGACCGACATCCAAGCCGGACTGATCAATGACCTGCGCTGCGCCGGCGATGAAGCGCTGATCGATCCGCTGTGGCTGCAGCCATGAACCCGGATTTCCGAGTTGCCGTGCGCCTGAGTGTCATGCGCGCCCTGTGGGGCGAGGTCAGCGTAGACGTTCGAGCGGTCGTGGTCCGGCCCACGGGCCCAGCGGCATTTCGCATCGAATTCTATCTACATGGCGATTGCGTCGCGAATTTCATTGAATCCGCCTCCATCATTGAAGGTTTGACGATGGCGGATTTCCCGCCGGAAACGGATATCTCCCACGACATCATCCGCTTGGACGAACCTGGCAAAATTCCCGTAGGAGAAGACGGGTTGCTCGTATTCAAGAGAAGGGAGTACGAACGATGTTGAGCAAAGCGGTAGCCTGCATTGCCTCGCTCGCGCTCGCCGCGCCGAGCATCGCTGCCCCCGGAGCTGCACAGCCCATGCGAACGAGCACCGAAGCCGCGGCCGCTCTATCGACTGCGTTGAAACGTGCTGACCGGCTGGATATTTACTTCGTGAGCCTTACCGGAGAATACAGCCTTCAGGGCCAGAAGCTGAAGGACAGCTCATCGATTCGAATCGTCCGTCCGTGTGGCGCAAACTGTGAGCATCTCATGCGTGATGTGATCGCCCATCTGAAAGCCGCGACTCCCACGCCATGCGCTAAGGGCCAGGAGAACGTACTGATCGAGATCGGCAATGAGGCATCCATCCTCTACAGCCATGGGGGAAGGAACATCTCGTTCGAGGGAAGCTGCTACTTCAATCCAACCGGTGTCGGCACCATCATTCGGCGTAGCGATTTCATCTTCCAGTAACCCGCTTTCCTGCCTTACCTCGCTTTGACAGGCGCGCAGATACACTGCGACCGTCATCAGAGGATGCGACCGCATGTCCACACGTGCCGCCCTGGCTTCTGCATTGCTGTTCGGCCTGCTCAGCACACCGGCGCTGGCGCTTCAGCCGACCGCCCCGCTCCCCTCGCCGCCTGACCAGCACTGGCAGCCTCTGTTTCAGCAGGTCCAGCGCGCGCACCTGTTCCCCGACCAGAAGACCTTCGCCGATGCGGTGCCCAAGGGGGGTGATCCGGCGGCGGTCGTCGCGGAATGGGAACGCGCCCGCGCCCAGCCTGGGTTCGACCTTGGCACCTTTGTAGGTGAGAACTTCACCCTACCCGGCGAGGCTGCGGCCTACGTCCCGCCTGCCGGCCAGACGCTGCGGGCGCACATCGAAACCCTGTGGCCGCATCTGACCCGCTCCACACCCACCGTGGATCCAAACGGCTCCCTCCTGCCCCTGCCCAAACCCTACGTGGTGCCGGGCGGTCGCTTCCGTGAGGTCTACTACTGGGACAGCTACTTCACCCTGCTGGGGCTGGCTTCTAGTGGGCGCTGGGACCAGATGCGCGACATGGTGGACAACTTCGCCTGGCAGTTGGATCAGTACGGGCATATTCCCAATGGCAACCGCAGCTATTACCTGAGTCGGTCGCAGCCGCCGTTCTTTAGTTTGATGGTGGACCTGCTGGCGACGCATGAAGGCGATGCAGCTTACGAACGCTATCTGCCACAGTTGCGGGCGGAGCATGCGTTCTGGATGCGAGGTTCAGAGGGGCTGGCTCCCGGCGCAGCGAGTGAGCGCGTGGTGCGGATGAACGATGGCAGCCTGCTCAATCGCTACTGGGATGCGCGTGCAGTGCCGCGTACGGAGTCGTGGACGGATGATCTGGCTACCGCCGCGAAGGCTCCGGAGCGCGCGCCTTCACAGGTGTACCGCGATCTGCGTGCGGGCGCGGAGTCGGGCTGGGATTTCAGTTCGCGCTGGCTGGTGCATCCGGCGGAGCTGAGCAGCATTCATACGACGCAGATTGTGCCGGTGGATTTGAACAGTCTGCTGTTCCATCTGGAGAAGACGGTGGCGCGGGCGGCGCGGGCTTCGGGTGAACGTGCGGTGGCGCGCGATTTTGAGCGGATGGCGAAGCAGCGGAAGCAGGCGATCAATGCGTTGCTGTGGGATGAGCGCCAGGGCTGGTATGCGGACCGGGATTTGGAACGTGGGACGCCACGTCCGGCGCTGACGGCGGCGGCGTTGTTCCCGTTGTGGCTGGAAGTGGCGGAGCCTGCTCAGGCGAAGCGTACTGCACAGGGTGTGGAGGTGCAGTTGCTGCGCGAAGGTGGGTTGTTGACTACGACGGAGAACACCGGGCAGCAGTGGGATGCGCCGAATGGGTGGGCCCCGTTGCAGTGGGTGGCGGTGGATGGATTGCAGCGGTATGGGCAGGATCGGTTGGCACGACAGGTGGGCGTGCGGTTTTTAAGGACGGTGCAGCGGGTGTATGAGCGTGAGGGGAAGTTGGTGGAGAAGTATGTGGTGGAAGGGGAAGTGGGCGGTGGTGGTGGGGGGGAGTATCCGTTGCAGGATGGGTTTGGGTGGAGTAATGGGGTTGCGTTGGCGTTGTTGGATCGGTTGTGTGATCCGGGACGGAAGTGTGAGGGTGCGGGGGATGTGGAGTGATGTTGGGTTCTTGGGGAGAGCCGGTTTCGGCTTAGGGTCATGCGTTACCGGGTGTTGAGAATTTCAGGGCAGTCGTCTTGCGACCGACTCTACCGGGATACAGACCGGGCGATGCAGTACTGAGCGGAGTAGTAAGTTCCTAGAACGATGAGGCTGGCGGCCGGAAGGCCGCCGCCGAAGCGGTCCCAGGCGAGCGCGCAGTCGCTGATGACGAAGAAGGCGGCACCTACTGCGGCGAAGCGGGGGCCGCGTGCGAGGGCCAGTGTGGCCATCAGGGCGAGCACCAGGACGTAGGCGACTACGGGGACTTTCAGTTCAGCGGGGAGCAGCGGCCAGAGGCCGATGAGGTTGCTGCCTGCAAACAGGGCGACCAGTGCGCCGGACATCAGCAGTGCCCTGCCCGCTTTGAAGCCTGCGCGGAAGGCGACAATGTAACAGAGGTGCGCGAGCAGGAACGCGACCAAGCCGGGAACGAAGGCATCGAACGGCAGCATCAGCGCGATGTCGCCGATGCAGGAGAACGCCATGCCGGCGAGGATGGCGCGGCGGTAACCGGGGTCACCACCCGCCCGCCACGCGATGGCGGCGATGAGCAGTGTGGTGAGCGGCTTGGCGATGTAGTGCAGCCAGCGGCCGTCGCCGTCCAGCGACGCGCCGACGATGGCGGCTATCGCCGCCACCGCAATCGGCACGTCGCGGCGCAGGTTCATCGCGCCTTCCACAACTCGGCAAGGCGGTCCGGCTTGCCGGCAATGCGCTCCAGCTTCGGGTACTGCAGGCCGCCGTGATAGTCGATGCGCACCGTGTCGATGCGGTCGAAGCTGCGTACCAGCAGGGTGATGGGGGCCTTGTTGGCCTTGGCGTCAGCGACGGCATCCTTGAGCACTTCGCCCTTGTACACCCGGCCGTTGATCGCCTGCACGGTCATGCCCGGGGCCAAGCCGGCGTTGAAGGCGGGGCTGTCCCACAGCACGTCGGTGATGGCACCACTGTCGCTGACCGCCAGTCCGATGGAATACAGGAGGTTGGTGTTCTTGCCGCGCGTCTGCTGGGCCTTGAAGGCCTCATTCGGCGTGTCGGTGTAGACCAGCTTCCAGCCGGCGGCTTCCAGCCCACCGATGAGCGGACCATGTCCGTCCAGACGCTCGCGCAGGAAGGTCGCCCAGTCGTACGGGGCGATGCCGTTCAAGGTGCTCACCACGTCCTCGAAGGTGTAGGTGTTCACGTTCCAGTCGCCGTCGCGCATGCCGAAGAAGGCCTTGGCGAAATCATCCAGGCTGCGCTTGTTGCCGGTCAAGGCGCGCAGCTTGCCTTCCACGTCCAGCCACACCATCTGCCCGCCGGAGTAGTAGTCCTCGCTCATCTGGTAGTTGCGGAAGGCGAGCGCGCGGCGCTGGGCGATGGTGGGATCGTTGGTGGTGTCCTGCAGGTTGCGCCAGGCCAAACCGGGGCGACCACGGTCGTAGGTGGCGGCGACATTGGCGAGCATGTCGCGGGTCTGGTCGACGCTCCACAGGCCGGAGCGCGCGGCCAGCACCTGGCCCCAGAACTGGGTCTGGCCTTCATACAGCCACAGCAGGCTGTCGCCCATGGGCACATTGAAGTTGGCGGTGGTCAGGTCGGCACCGCGACGGTACTTGCCGTTCCACGAATGGTTGAACTCATGCGGCAGCAGATCGCGGCCCAGCCAGGTGCTGTCCCACTCGGTGAAGTAGCCGGTGTCGCCGCTGTTTTCACTGGAGCGCTGGTGCTCCAGGCCGATGCCGCCAAGCTGGCTGGTGAGGGCCAGCAGGAACTCGTAGCGGTCGAAGTGGCGTGCGCCGTAGAGCTTGTAGATCTGCTGCACCAGCGCGCGATGCGCCTGGATCTGCTCGGGCTTGGCCTCGAGCGACTTGGCGTTGTCGGCGAACACATTCAGACGCACGGGCACCTTCGCGCCCGGGTCGAGATCGAACTGCTGGTAGTGCTGGCCAGCGAACAGCGGCGAGTCGACCAGGTGGTCGTAGCTGATCGGCTTGAACACCACGGTGTCGCCGTCGCGGCGCTCGGTCTCCAGCGCGGTGGCGTACTTCCAGCCGGGCGGCAAAGTGACGGTTGCCTGGGCCTGGATGTTGCGGGTGTTCACGCCAGCGGGGTACAGCGAGTTGGCGTTCCACTGCAGGTTGAGCATGTCCGGGGTCATCACCACCCTGCCCTGGGTACCGCCCTGGGAAGACATGAAGTTGAAGTTGGCGACCACGTCGGTGGCACCCTGCGGCACGTTCACGGTGAAGGCGTAGACGTTGTACGGGTCACGCGTCCAGGTGAGCGATTTGCCGTTGGCGGTCACCTGCAGGCCGGCGAGCTTGTCGATCGGGCCGCTGGGGGAATGCGCGCCGGGCAGCCACTGCGGGTACAGCAGGGTGAGCGGGCCAGGTTGTGCCGGGATGGTCGCTTTGACCTTGAAGATGCGGCGGCCGATGTCGCGTGCGTCTACGTCGATGCGCAGGGTGCCGGGGAACGGGACGTCCTGCGGCGGCGGGGTCTGGGCGGATGCGCCTGCGGTGGTGAACAGCAGGGCGGAGAGGACGGCGGCGCGCAGAAGCATCAAGGTTGGATCCGGTGGGACTGAATCCTTGATGCTAGACCTGTGTGCGGGAGCGTTACATGGCCGAAGGTCATGCCTTCGTCGCGTGGGGTGTTGTTATCGGCAGTCGACTGTCGTGCGACTCTACCAAAGCGGGTTCGCGCGGGGTCGACGAGTGTCGGGATCGCGCATGGACGTCGACCGTGACGTGGCACGCCATGGTCCGGAGCCTTGGTAGAGGCGGTCGCAAGACGCCTGCCGAGAACGATGATCGGCCCATTAACGCATGGAGCCGACCGGGCAAACGCCTGCAAACCTCAGGAAATCAAACGCAGCCGCAATTCCTTGGGCAACGCAAACACCATCGATTCGGGCTCACCATCCAACTCACCCACACTGTTGGCACCGAGCTCGCGCAGGCGGGCGAGGACACCGTCCACCAGCACCTGCGGGGCGGAGGCACCGGCGGTGAGGCCGATGTGCCGCTTGCCGACGACCCAGGCCGGATCGATTTCGTGCGCGCCATCGATCAGGTAGCTTTCCACACCCTCACGGATGGCCAGCTCGCTGAGGCGGTTGGAATTGGAGCTGTTCGGCGAACCGACCACCAGCACCAGGTCACAGCGCTTGGCGAGGTCGCGCACGGCGTCCTGGCGGTTCTGGGTGGCGTAGCAGATGTCGTCGTTCTTCGGACCCTGCATGGCCGGGAAGCGCTCGCGCAGGGCGTCGATGATGCCGCGCGTGTCATCCACCGAGAGCGTGGTCTGGGTGGTGTAGGCGAAGTTTTCCGGCTGGTTGATGTGCAGGGTGGCCACCTGCTCGACATCTTCCACCAGATAGATCTGGCCGGTACCGGCTTCGCGGTTCCACTGGCCCATGGTGCCCTCCACTTCCGGGTGACCGGCGTGGCCGATCAGCACCACGTCGCGGCCGGCACGGCAGTGACGGGCGACTTCGAAGTGGACCTTGGTGACCAGCGGACAGGTGGCGTCGAACACCTTCAGGCCACGGCGCTCGGCTTCCTGGCGCACGGCCTGGGAAACGCCGTGGGCGCTGAAGATGACGGTGTTGTTGTCTGGCACTTCGTCGAGTTCCTCGACGAAGATCGCGCCGCGCTGCTTGAGATCGTCCACCACGAAGCGGTTGTGCACCACTTCATGGCGCACGTAGATGGGCGCGCCCAGCGTTTCGATCGCGCGCTTGACGATCTCGATCGCACGATCGACACCGGCACAGAATCCACGCGGGTTGGCAAGCAGCACATCCATCAGACAGGTCTCCCGGCCAGCGCCGGCTTGATGTTACGGGTTGGCATTATCCGCCTTTTTGGCGGACTTGCCGTCAAACAGGCCGAACACTGCAATGCCAATGGCTCCGACCACGATGGCGGCGTCGGCAATATTGAACGCCGGCCAGTAATGGTCGCCGATGTACCACTGGATGAAGTCCACCACATGACCGTGCACCTGGCGGTCAATGACGTTGCCGATGGCCCCGCCGATCACCAGTGCGTACGGGGCTGCGCTGCGCCAGTGGCCGCGCGGGGTGCGCGACAGCCAGAACGCCATCAGGCCACTGATGCCAACGGCCAGCGCGGTGAAGAACCACAGCTGCCAGCCACCGGCATCGCTCAGGAAACTGAACGCCGCACCGGTGTTGTAGGTGCGGTACCAGTTCCAGAAGCCGTCAATGACCGCGACCGGCTCGAACTCGGGCAGACTGGACAGCACCCAGGTCTTGGTCAGCTGGTCCAGGCCGATGATGACTGCCGACAGCACCAGCCACACCAGTGCATTGGGACGCACGCGGGAAGCGCTCATCAGAACCACCTGCGGTCTTCGCCGGCACCGTCGACGTTGCTCGCGCAACGACCGCACAGTTCCGGGTGGGCGGCGACCACGCCGATGTCGGCGCGGTAGTGCCAGCAGCGCACGCACTTCTGCTTCTCGGTCGGCTGGGCGCTGACGAACACCTCGTCGGTGGTCGCCGGACGCACGCTGACGTCACCGCTGATGAACAGGAAGCGCAGCTCCTCGGCCAGCGGAGCCCAGCGCGCGGCGGTCTCCTCATTGGCCGCCACGGTGATTTCCGCTTCCAGCGCGGCACCGATGGCACCGTTGGCGCGCATCGGCTCCAGCACCTTGGCGACCTGCTCGCGCACGGCCAGCAGTTGGTCGAAATCAGCGGCGTTGAGCGGTGCGTCGGCCGGCAGCGGGACCAGGCCTTCATACCAGGTGGAGAACAGCACGTTGTCGGCGCGCTTGCCCGGCAGGTACCCCCACAGCTCGTCGGCGGTGAAGGTCAGGATCGGGGCCACCCAGCGGGTGAAGGCTTCGGCGATGTGATACATCGCGCTTTGCGCCGAACGGCGGCCACGCGAATCCACCGGCATGGTGTACAGGCGGTCCTTGGTCACGTCCAGATACAGCGAGCCCAGGTCCACGCTGCAGAAGTTCAGCAGCAGCTGCACGATCTCGGCCATGTTGTAGGCGGTGTACGAGGCCTTGATCTTCTCCTGCACTTCCCAGGCGCGGTGCACGATCCAGCGGTCGAGCGCGACCATGTCGGCCGGGGCGACCAGGTGCTGGGCAGGATCGAAACCGTCCAGGTTGCCGAGCAGGAAGCGCGCGGTATTACGCAGGCGACGGTAGGCGTCGGCGTTGCGCTTGAGGATTTCCTGCGACAGCGACATTTCGTTGCTGTAGTCGGCCGAAGCGATCCACAGGCGCAGGATGTCCGCACCCAGGGTCTTCATGATTTCCTGCGGCTCGATGCCGTTCTTTTCCGACTTGGACATCTTGCGGCCGTGCTCGTCCACGGTGAAACCGTGGGTGAGGCACTGCTTGTACGGCGCACGCTTGTCGATGGCCACGCCGGTCAGCAGCGACGACTGGAACCAGCCGCGGTGCTGGTCCGAGCCTTCCAGGTACAGATCGGCCGGCTTGCCGTAGCCACGCGCCAGCAGCACGCCTTCGTGGGTGACACCGGAGTCGAACCACACGTCGAGGATGTCAGTGACCTTTTCGTACTGCGCGGCCTCGTCGCCGAGCAGTTCGGCGGCGTCCAGCGAGTACCACACGTCGATGCCTTCCACTTCGACGCGGTCGGCAACCTGGTTCATCAGGGCGACGGTGTTGGGATGCGGCTCGCCGGTTTCGCGGTGGATGAACAGCGCGATCGGCACGCCCCAGGTGCGCTGGCGCGAGATGGTCCAGTCCGGACGGCCTTCGACCATGCTGGCGATGCGCGCCTTGCCCCAGCTCGGGAACCAGCCGACGGTGTCGATCGCGGCCAGTGCATCACGGCGCAGGTTGGCCTGCTCCATCGAGATGAACCACTGCGGGGTGGCACGGAACACCAGCGGGGTCTTCTTGTGGCGCCAGCAATGCGGATAGCTGTGCACGATCTCAACGAACGCCAGCAGCGCGCCGCTGGCACGCAGCACGTCGATGATCGGCTGCTGCGCCTTCCAGATGTGCTGCCCGGCCAGCACCAGGTCACCGGCCGGCGGGGTCGACGGCAGGTACACGCCGCCCCCATCGACCGGATTGATCTGGCCAGCGTTGTACTTTTCCACCAGGCCGTACTTCAGGCACACCGCATAGTCTTCCTGGCCGTGACCGGGGGCGGTATGCACCGCACCGGTACCGTCGGCGTCGGAAACGTGGTCGCCGTTGAGCAGCGGGATATCGCGCTCGGCGTAGAACGGATGCGCCAGCAGCAGGTTTTCCAGCGCCGCACCGGTGGCATGACCGTGCACCACCACGTTGTCCACGCCGTAGCGGGCCAGCGCGCGCTCAGCCAGCGCCGAGGCCAGCACCAGCCAGCGCGGCTGACCGTTGTGGGCCGGGCCTTCGACCAGGGCGTATTCGATTTCCGCGCCCAGCGACACCGCCAGCGAAGCCGGCAGGGTCCACGGGGTGGTGGTCCAGATCGGCACCGCCACTTCCACGCCGGCCGGCAGCTGCACGCCGAAGGCGGCGGCCAGCTGCTGCGAGTCACGCGCGGCGTAGGCCACGTCGATGGCCGGCGAGGTCTTGTCCTGGTATTCGATTTCCGCTTCGGCCAGGGCCGAGCCGCAGTCGAAGCACCAGTACACCGGCTTGGCGCCGCGCAGCAGGTGACCGTTGGCGACCACCTTGGCCAGCGCACGGATCTCGTTGGCCTCGAAGTCGAAGCTCAGTGTCTTGTAGGGGTTGTCCCAGTCGCCGGTGACGCCCAGACGCTTGAAGTCCTTGCGCTGCAGGTCGATCTGTTCTTCCGCGTACTCGCGGCACTTCTGGCGGAAGGCGACGGCGTCGAGCTTGGTACCGACCTTGCCCCACTTCTTTTCCACCGCGATTTCGATCGGCAGGCCATGGCAGTCCCAGCCCGGCACATACGGCGCGTCGAAGCCGGCCAGGTAGCGCGACTTGACGATGATGTCCTTGAGGATCTTGTTGACCGCGTGGCCGAGGTGGATTTGGCCGTTGGCATACGGCGGGCCGTCGTGCAGCACGAACAGCGGGCGACCCTGCGCGTTCTCGCGCAGGCGGGCGTACAGGCCCTCGTCTTCCCAGCGCGACAGAATGCCCGGCTCGCGCTTGGGCAGGTCGCCGCGCATGGGGAATTCAGTGGCTGGCAGATGAAGGGTGGCTTTGTAGTCCTGGCTCACGCAGTGGCTCGCAATCTGTGTTCGGAAAGGATGTGACGGGCCTGGTCGGCGTCACGGTGCATCTGGTCGGTCAACGCGGCCAGATCATGGAACTTCTCTTCATCGCGCAGTTTGGCGACGAATTCAACTTCAATGTGCCGACCGTACAGGTCGCCCTGGAAGTCGAACAGGTGGGCTTCCAGCAGCGGCTCCACACCCTCGACGGTGGGACGGGTGCCAAAGCTGGACACCGACGGCCACGGCTGGTCGAACACGCCGTGCACCCAGGTGGCATAGATGCCGGCCAGTGCAGGCGTCTTGGGAAAACGCAGGTTGGCGGTAGGGAAGCCGAGCGTGCGCCCCAGCTGGCGACCGCGCACCACCCGCCCACCGATGGCATACGGACGGCCGAGCAGGTCGCCGGCGTGGGCGAAGTTGCCCTCGCGCAGCAGCTGGCGGATGCGGGTGGCGGAAATGCGCTCGCCGTGCAGGTCGACCGGGTCGATCGCACCGGCGCTGAAACCATGCTGCTCGCCCATGGCCTGCAGCAGCGCCAGATCGCCGCGACGGCGGTTGCCGAAGCAGAACTGCGGGCCGATCCAGACCTCGCGCGCGCCCAGCCGCTGCACCAGCAACTGTTCGACGAAGGCTTCAGCCGACATCGCCGCCATGCGTGCGTCGAAGCGCAGCAGGCCGATGGCGTCCACGCCCAGTTCGTTCAGGCCGGCCACCTTGTCGCGCGCCAGGGTCAGCCGCGACGGCGGCTCGCCTTGGGCGAAGTACTCGCGCGGCAGCGGCTCGAAGGCCACCACCACGGCCGGGACGCCCAAGGCACGGGCACGCGCGACCGCATGGCGCACCAGCGCACGATGGCCCAGGTGCAGGCCGTCAAACGCGCCGATGCAGACCACGCTTCCGTGCGGGAACAGACGCCCGCCTTCGATGCTTCTGAACAGCCTGCTCATCTACTGGTTATCCGGCCCACCCAGGCCACTGTGTTGCTTGGTATGACCGGCAAGTATAGCCGGGGCGTCAAGAGCAGCCACGCAGGGCGTGGCTCTACGGGGTAGAACCGATATCACCGTTTAGTGTTCACGCAGGTGACGGGGGCGGAAGCCCATCGCGACCAGCGCCACCACATAGGTGAGGCCGCCCGCGCCGACCAGCAAGGCCAGATTGCCAATGCGGTGCCACTTGTCCATGCCGGTGAAGCCGGGCATGCCGTACAGCAGGGCCAGCAGCACGCCCACCATGGCCGCGCAGGCCAGCAGCAGCCGGGTGACGTAGCCCGCCCAGCCGGGCTTGCGCTGGTAGACATCGGTCTTGCCCAGCCAGTACCAGAGCAGGCCCAGGTTCAGGTAACTGGACAGCGCGCTGGCAATGCCCAGCGCCAGGTGCAGGCCGGGCTGCTTGCCCAGCGCGACCATCACCCCCTGGGCCTTGAGCGCGTCCGGCACCATCACGTGGTACAGCACCGCCAGCAGGGCGAAGTTGAACACCATGTTGGCGACCAGCGCCGCGATACCCGCGCGCACCGGGGTGCGGGTGTCCTGGCGGGCATAGAACGCCGGCAGCACCACCTTCAGCAAGGCGAAGGCCGGCAGACCGGCCGCCAGCCCGTATACCGACAGCGCGGTCATGCGGGTGTCGAAGGCGGTGAACTGACGGTACTGGAACAGCGTGGCGATCAGCGGCTCGGCCAGCAGCACCAGGCCGAGCATGGCCGGCACCGCGATCAGCAGCGTGGTCCGCAGGCCCCAGTCCAGCGCATTGGAGAAGCCAGTCTTGTCGGTGCTCACGTGATGGCGGGCCAGCGCCGGCAGGATCACGGTGCCCAAGGCCACCCCGAACACGCCCAGCGGCAGCTCCAGGAAGCGGTCAGCCAGCGACAGCCACGACTGCGAACCGTCGGTCAGCTGGGCAGCGATCACCGTGTCCAGCAGCAGGTTGATCTGCGCCACCGACGAGCCGAACAGGGTCGGCACCATCAGGGTCAGCACCTTGCGCACGCCCGGATGCCGCCAGCCCCAGCGCGGCAGGGTCAGCAGGTTGATGCCCTTCAGCGACGGCAGCTGGAACAGCAGCTGCAGCAGACCGGCGGCCAGCACCGCCCAGCCCAGGGCCAGGATCTGCTTTTCCGGGGTGCCGCCCAGCTGCGGTGCCAGCCACAGCGCACCGGCGATCATGCACAGGTTGAGGATGACCGGGGTCAGCGCCGGCATCGCGAACTTCTGGAAGCTGTTCAGCGCCCCGCCCGCCAGCGCGGTCAGCGACACGAACAGCAGGAACGGGAAGGTCAGCCGGAACAGGTCGACCAGCAGCCCGTGCTTGACCGGGTCGGTGTCGACCCCGCTGGAGAACAGCGAGGCCAGCTGCGGGGCGAAGATCAGCGCCAGCGCGGTGACCACCATCAGCACCCCACCCAGGGTGCCGGCCACGCGCGACATGAGCTCGCGCAGTTCGGCATGCGGGCGGGTCTCTTTCACTTCCGTGAA
The DNA here is from genome assembly GCF_029960115.1 of Stenotrophomonas sp. PS02289. Classification (GTDB taxonomy): domain Bacteria; phylum Pseudomonadota; class Gammaproteobacteria; order Xanthomonadales; family Xanthomonadaceae; genus Stenotrophomonas. Next base: position 7,628 of record NZ_JASCOZ010000008.1, on the reverse strand, counting down.
CACCGGCACGAAGGCGGTGGCGAACGAGCCCTCCGCGAACAGCCGGCGCAGGAAGTTGGGCACCCGGAAGGCCACCCAGAACGCGTCGGTCACCGCGTTGGTGCCGAACGTGGTGGTGATGACCTGGTCGCGGACCAGGCCCAGGACGCGGGAAATCATGGTCATGCTGCTGAACGACAGCAGCCCGCGCAACATCCTTGGTGAACTCACCCGTGTTCCCTCTTGACAATTGACTTGACGTACATTTTTCGAGCCATCATACTTTCCAGCTTGCTGTTCCCATTACACCGATTTTTCAGGAAACCACCACTGTGGCCAATATCAAGTCCGCCAAGAAGCGCGCCAAGCAGACCGTCGTGCGCAACGCGCGCAACACGGCTCAGCGTTCGATGCTGCGCACCGCTGTCAAGAAGGTGATCAAGGCTCTGGATGCCAATGACGCCGCCGGCGCCGAGGCAGCCTTTGCCGTCGCCCAGCCGATCCTCGACCGTTTCAGCTCGCGCGGTCTGATCCACAAGAACAAGGCTGCTCGTCATAAGAGCCGTCTGACCGCCCGCATCAAGGCCCTCAAGGCCGCCTGATACGGCGTCGCGGTGCCGGTCGTAGAGCCACGCCCTGCGTGGCTTCGACCAAGCCCGATCAAGAAGCCCGGCATTGACCGGGTTTTTTGTTGTGCGCGCGGTGACGGTGTCCAGCCACGCAAGGCGTGACTCTACAGACAGCGTTGCCCCACAGAAAAACCCGGCCTTGGCCGGGTTTTTCACGTGTGCATGGATGCGCTCAGAGCGCATCGCGTGCATCTGCCTCTTCTTCTTTCTGGCGGTCAAAGAACGCCATCACCTGATTCATGATCGGCCAGGTGCCTTCACGGCCCAGCGCGGAGACCAGGAACCAGGGCTGGGTCCAGCCCAGCTCGGCCACGATCTGCTCGGCCGCGGCACGCGACTCGTCCTCGAACATCAGGTCGGCCTTGTTCAGCACCAGCCAGCGCGGCTTGTCCAGCAGCTCCGGGTCGTGCTTGGCCAGTTCGCGCTCGATGGCACGGACCTGTTCAACCGGCGAAATGCCTTCCACGCCGCCTTCCATCGGCGAGATGTCCACGAGGTGCAGCAGCAGGCGGGTGCGCTGCAGGTGACGCAGGAACTGTGCACCCAGGCCGGCACCGTCGGCCGCGCCTTCGATCAGGCCGGGAATGTCGGCGATCACGAAGCTGCGGTAGTTCTCGACCCGGACCACGCCCAGGTTGGGATACAGGGTGGTGAACGGGTAATCGGCGACCTTGGGGGTCGCAGCGGATACCGCGCGGATCAGGGTGCTCTTGCCGGCGTTCGGGAAGCCCAGCAGGCCAACGTCGGCCAGCAGCTTCAGCTCGAGCTTGAGCAGGCGCTCCTCGCCCTCCTCACCCGGCAGCGCCTGGCGCGGCGAGCGGTTGGTGGAGCTTTTGAAATGCATGTTGCCCAAGCCGCCGCGGCCGCCCTTGGCGACCAGCAGGCGATCGTTGTGCTGGGTCAGGTCGCCAATGACTTCGTCGGTGGCCACGTTGATCACCACGGTGCCGACCGGCACGGTGATGGTGAGGTCTTCACCGCCCTTGCCATAGGCCTGGCGGCCCATGCCGTTCTCGCCGCGCTGCGCCTTGAAGATGCGCTCGTGACGGAAGTCGACCAGGGTGTTCAGGTTTTCGTCGGCGCGGATGTACACGCTGCCGCCGTTGCCGCCGTCGCCGCCGTCCGGGCCGCCCAGCGGGATGAACTTCTCGCGACGGAAACCGACGCAGCCGTTACCGCCATTACCGGCAATGACCTGGATTTCTGCTTCGTCTACAAGTTTCATGGTTCTGGATGCCAACTGGAGGCGGCGGGCGCAGGAATGCCCACCGCAAGTCTAAAAGATGCCCGGCTCGAATGCCGGGAAAACAAAAGCCCCGCTGGAAGCGGGGCTTTTGTCGGCTACCCCACGCGCCAGGCGCGGGTGCCTGCGACGCGCGAAGATCAGGCTTCGGCGACGACGCTGACGGTGCGACGCTTCTTCGGGCCCTTCACCGAGAACTCCACCTTGCCGTCGATCAGAGCGAACAGGGTGTGGTCACGGCCCAGGCCAACGCCGGTACCCGGGTGGAACTGGGTGCCGCGCTGACGCACGATGATGTTGCCGGCGTCGATGGCCTGGCCACCGAAGATCTTCACGCCGAGGTACTTCGGGTTGGAGTCGCGACCGTTGCGCGAGGAGCCTACGCCCTTTTTATGTGCCATGACTGCTTCTCCTTATTACTTGCTGCCACCGGCGACGCCGGTGATCTCGATTTCGGTGTAGTACTGACGGTGACCCTGGCGCTTCATGTGGTGCTTACGGCGACGGAACTTGATGATCCGGACCTTGTCAGCACGACCCTGGGACACGACCTTGGCGGTGACCGAAGCGCCCTTCAGCGCGTCGCCCAGCTTGATGCCGTCGCTGTCGCCCAGCAGCAGGATGTTGTCGAACTTGATCTCGCTGCCGACTTCGACTTCGAGCTTTTCAACGCGGAGGGTTTCACCCTGCGCGACGCGGTATTGCTTACCGCCGGTGACCAGTACTGCGTACATGACCAGACTTCCTCTGTAGTTATTGTGGTCTTGGACTGCCGCCATCGAGGGCGGACAGAAGCGGGATTTTACGCATTCACCCCGGCCCGGGTCAACCCACCCCCCGCTCTGACGCCACCGGGCCTGAACCCCGTTCAGGAACCCGTCCAGACCGGTCGCACGGGGTGAGACAGGGGGCTGGCAATGTCGCCGATTGCCCCCAAATCCCAAGCTCGGTAGGCTGACCGATTGGCGTCTCCAGCCTGCCCTCTGCCCCACTACGGATCCCCCATGGCGATGGATTTCATCCGCATCCGCGGCGCGCGGACGCACAATCTCAAGAACATCGATCTCGACCTGCCCCGTGACAAGCTGATCGTCATCACCGGCCTGTCCGGCTCGGGCAAGTCCTCGCTGGCCTTCGACACGATCTACGCCGAGGGTCAGCGCCGCTACGTGGAGTCGCTGTCGGCGTACGCCCGGCAGTTCCTGAGCGTGATGGAAAAGCCGGACCTGGACCACATCGAGGGCCTGTCGCCGGCGATCTCGATCGAGCAGAAGTCGACCTCGCACAACCCGCGCTCCACCGTCGGCACCATCACCGAGATCTACGACTACCTGCGCCTGCTGTACGCCCGCGTCGGCAGCCCGCGCTGCCCGGACCACGGCTACCCGCTGGAAGCGCAGACGGTCAGTCAGATGGTCGACCACGTGCTCACCCTGGACCCTGAACAGCGCTACATGCTGCTGGCCCCGGTGATCCGCGAGCGCAAGGGCGAACACGCCCAGGTGTTCGACCAGCTTCGCGCGCAGGGCTTCGTGCGCGTGCGCGTGGATGGCGTGCTGTACGAGATCGACGCGGTGCCGCCGCTGGCGCTGCGCCAGAAGCACACCATCGAGGCGGTGATCGACCGCTTCCGCCCGCGCGAGGACATCAAGCAGCGTCTGGCCGAGAGCTTTGAAACCGCGCTGAAGCTGGGCGACGGCATGGTTTCGGTGCAGTCGCTGGATGTGGAAGGCGCCGAGCCGGTGTTGTTCTCGTCCAAGTACTCCTGCCCGGTCTGCGATTACTCGCTGCCGGAGCTGGAACCGCGCCTGTTCTCGTTCAACTCGCCGATCGGGGCCTGCCCGGGCTGCGACGGTCTGGGCCTGGCCGAGTTCTTTGACCCTTCGCGGGTGGTGGTCCACCCGGAGCTGTCGCTCTCGGCCGGCGCGGTGCGCGGCTGGGACCGTCGCAATGCGTACTACTTCCAGTTGATCGCCTCGCTGGCCAAGCATTACAAGTTCGACGTGGACGCGCCCTGGCAGAGCCTGCCGGAAGACGTGCGCCAGGCGGTGCTGTTCGGCAGTGGCGATGAGACCATCACCTTTACCTACTTCACCGAAGCCGGCGGCCGCACCCAGCGCAAGCACCGCTTCGAGGGCATCATTCCGAACCTGGAGCGGCGCTACAAGGAAACCGAGTCGGCGGCGGTGCAGGAAGAGCTGGCCAAGTACATCAGCGAACACGACTGCCCGGACTGCCACGGTGCGCGCCTGAACAAGGCCGCGCGCAACGTCTTCGTGGCCGACCGCGCGCTGCCGGAACTGGTGGTACTGCCGATTGACGAAGCACTGAAGTTCTTCAGCACGATGACGCTGCCCGGCTGGCGCGGCGAGATCGCGGCCAAGATCGTCAAGGAAATCGGCGAACGTCTGGGCTTCCTGGTGGACGTGGGCCTGGATTACCTCACCCTGGAGCGCAAGGCTGACACCCTGTCCGGCGGCGAAGCCCAGCGCATCCGTCTGGCCAGCCAGATCGGTGCCGGCCTGGTCGGCGTGATGTATGTGCTGGACGAGCCCTCCATCGGCCTGCACCAGCGCGACAACGAACGCCTGCTCGGCACCCTCACCCGTCTGCGCGACCTCGGCAACACGGTGATCGTGGTCGAGCACGACGAAGACGCGATCCGTCTGGCCGACTACGTGCTGGATATCGGTCCGGGTGCGGGCGTGCACGGCGGCGAGATCGTCGGCCAGGGCACTCTGCAGGACATCCTGGATGCGCCGCGTTCGCTGACCGGCCAGTACCTGTCGGGCAAGCGTGCCATCGAGATTCCGGCACGCCGGCACAAGCCGAACCCGAAGATGACCCTGCGTCTGCGCGGGGCCAGCGGCAACAACCTCAAGGGCGTGGACCTGGACATTCCGTCGGGGCTGCTGACCTGCATCACCGGCGTGTCCGGTTCGGGCAAGTCGACCCTGATCAACGACACCCTGTTCTCGCTGGCCGCCAACGAGATCAACGGGGCCTCGCACGCGATCGCGCCGTACAAGTCGGTCGATGGCCTGGACCTGTTCGACAAGGTGGTGGACATCGACCAGTCGCCGATCGGCCGCACCCCGCGTTCGAACCCGGCCACCTACACCGGGCTGTTCACGCCGCTGCGCGAACTGTATGCGCAGGTGCCGGAAGCGCGTGCGCGCGGCTATTCGCCGGGCCGTTTCAGCTTCAACGTGCGCGGCGGTCGCTGTGAAGCCTGCCAGGGCGATGGCCTGATCAAGGTGGAGATGCACTTCCTGCCGGACGTGTACGTGCCTTGCGACGTCTGCCATGGCAAGCGCTACAACCGCGAAACGCTGGAGATCCTGTACAAGGGTTACAACATCAACGACGTGCTGGAAATGACCGTCGAAGATGCGCTGAAGCTCTTCGAGCCGGTGCCCAGCATCGCGCGCAAGCTGGAAACGCTGGTCGACGTGGGTCTGAGCTACATCAAGCTGGGCCAGAGTGCGACCACGCTGTCCGGCGGTGAAGCGCAGCGCGTGAAGCTGTCCAAGGAACTGTCGCGCCGCGATACCGGGCGCACCCTGTACATCCTGGACGAACCGACCACCGGCCTGCACTTCCACGACATCGAGGCGCTGCTCGGCGTGCTGCACAAGCTGCGCGACGAAGGCAACACGGTGGTGGTGATCGAGCACAACCTGGACGTGATCAAGACCGCGGACTGGATCGTCGACCTCGGGCCGGAAGGCGGCCATCGTGGCGGCACCATCCTGGTCACCGGCACGCCGGAAGACGTGGCCGCTCACCCGGATTCGTACACCGGCCAGTTCCTGGCCAAGATGCTGCCCTCCATTGCCGCGCGCCCCGAGCAGCCGGCGGCCGTGGCCAACAAGCCCGACGCCCGCCCGCCGCGCAAGGTGAAGCCGGAAAAGCCGGCCAAGAAGGCAGCCGCCGCCAAGACCACCGGCAAGGCCAGCAAGAGCAGCCCTGCCGACAAAACCAAGAAGAAGAAGGCCTGATGAGCAACGAGCACAAGATCCTCGCCCGCGTTCCGATCAGCGTGCGCTGGCGTGACATGGACAGCATGGGCCACGTCAACAACGCCAAGTACATTTCCTACCTGGAAGAGGCGCGCGTGCGCTGGATGCTGGGTGTGGAAGGGGTGTCGATGACCGATCGGATCGCACCGGTGGTGGCGGCGACCAATGTCAATTACCGCGCGCCGATCGTGTGGCCGAACGACATCGTGGTGGAGCTGTTCGTGGAGCGCCTGGGCAACAGCAGCGTGACCATCGGCCACCGCATCGTTGATCAGAAGAACGAGGCCACGCTGTATTCGGATGGCAATGTGGTGGTGGTGTGGATGGATACGCAGACCGGGCGCAGCGCACCGTTGCCGGAGGCGATCCGCAGCGCCTGCGGTTGATCCGCAACGACCAACGGTCGTTGCCTACCGGACCTGCAATACCCCATCCACCTTGCGGCCGTCCTCCAGGCTCAGCCGCAACGGCAACTCCCTGCCCTCGGTCAGCGTCACTTCCGGCTGCATCAACATCAGATGCAGCCCACCGGGCTTGAGTTCCACCCGTGCCCCCGCCGCCACCGGCAGCCGCTCGACTTCGCGCATGCGGCTGACGTCATTGACCACGGTGGTTTCGTGCAGCGACACCTCGCCGAACGCCTTGCTGCCGGCCGCCACCACGGTGACCGCCTGCGCGCAGCGGTTGTGGATCACGCCGTAACCGGCGGCCATGGGCATCTGCGCCGGCGGCAGCCGCACCCAACCCTGCTCGAACACCACACAGGCCGGTTCGGCCGCCGATGCTGCGCCTGCACACATCGCCAACAATACGCCAACGAATGGTTTGGTTATCATCGCCTCAGTTTCCCGTCCGCAACGAGACCGCAGCATGACGACGCTTATCGAGGTGATCAACCATGGCCCCATCCGCGAGCTGCGCCTGGCGCGCCCGCCGGTCAATGCGCTGGACACTGAACTCTGCCGGCAGCTGATCCACGCGGTTGAGCTGGCCATGGCCGAGGACGCGCATGGCGTGATCCTGTCCGGCAGCGAACGCATCTTCACCGGCGGCATGGATGTGCCGCACCTGCTCTCGCATGGTGATGACAAGCACAAGCTGCTGGACAGCTGGAATGCATTCTTCGGCGCGGTGCGCACGATTGCCGAAAGCCGCATTCCGGTGGTGGCGGCGATTACCGGGCACGCCCCGGCCGGCGGCTGCGTGCTGTCCCTGTGCTGCGATTACCGGGTGATGGCGCGCAGCGTCGATCCGGCGCGCCCGTACGGCATTGGCCTGAACGAGGTACAGGTGGGCCTGGTGGCTCCCGAAGGCATCCAGCGCCTGCTGCGCCGGGTGGTGGGTCCGCATCGGGCCAGCGTGCTGCTGACCACCGGCGCACTGGTTCCGGCCGAACAGGCGCTGCAGATCGGCCTGGTGGATGAACTGGCCGACGGCGACCAGGTGGTCGGCCGTGCGCTGGCCTGGCTGGCGCAGCTGCTGAAGCTGCCGCGCCAGCCGATGCAGCTGACCCGCGCCATTGCCCGCGCCGACCTGCACGAGGCACTGGCCCCGGAGCTGATCCAGCTGGACCGGTTCGTGGAGGCCTGGTTCGCGCCGGACGCGCAGAATGCCCTGCAGGCATTGGTGGCACGGATCGGGAAGGCGTGACGACGCATCGCCTGGGCCGGCCAACGGCCGGCGCTACCGGCGGCTCAACGTTGGTTTGAATCGTTCCCGACACGCCAGGCGTTCATGTCCGCATCGGTAGCGCCG
>NZ_JASCOZ010000089.1 GCF_029960115.1 Stenotrophomonas sp. PS02289 | reverse complement strand
GAGCCACGCCCTGCGTGGCTTCGACCAAGGTGGCACCGCGCAGCCACGCAGGGCGTGGCTCTACGGCTGGGTCTAGCACCGCGCAGCCACGCAGGGCGTGGCTCTACGGCTGGGTCTAGCACCGCGCAGCCACGCAGGGCGTGGCTCTACGATCAGGCCGCAAAGATGTTCTTCGGTCCGTTCGCCGGCGGCACCGGCGGCGGGGTGCCGCGGGTGCGGTGCGCGAACATCTGCTTCCAGGCCGCGTACACCGCGCCGACGTAGAGCGGCATCGTCACGGTGATCATGCCCAGGTTCATCACGGCCATCCCGATGCCCGGTCCGGCGAAGAGCGTCGCGATGTTGGCCACGATGAAAAACAGGACGTTGATGCACACCGAGGCGATCAGGCCCAACAGCATGAACACGGCCATTGCGGTGAAATTCTCGATGCAGCCCTGCAGGCTCATGCGCAGCGCGTGCATGCCGCTCTGGCGATCAAACATGACCAGCGCCGGCTGGGTGAACATGGCCATGCTCAGCGCGACGAACACACCAAACGTCAGCGCCATCCACAGCAGGATGCGCTTGACCGGAACCGGGTCGAACACCGCCTGCATCTGCTCGCTGCTGGCGGGCGTATCGGCCAGTTGCAGTGCCTGCAGATCAAGCGTCGCCTGGGCAATGGACGCCAGCCCCTCTTTTCCAATCATGGCAAGCAGCAGGCTGCCGAGCAGGACGATGGCAGTGAAGTAGATCAGCAACGGCAGCAACAGGTGAAACACACGACGGTCGCGGATCGGCTGCAACAGGTGCGTGGGCAGCGCACGGTGCCCCTGGTCGATCTCGCTCACGGCCCACAACATGCCGCCGAACACGACCGGGCCGGTGGCCAGCCAGACCATCTGCACCGCCGTGCCGATCCAGCTGGGAAGCGCCTGCGAAAGGGCGAACATCAACGAACTGACCAGCATGCCGATGATGCCGAGCACGGCCAGCTGCAGGGGCGCGCGGCGGTACAGCGAAAAAGTGTCCAATAGCCACTGGGCACCCGCCGAGGCGGGCAGCTTGCGAATGTCTCTCATACCGGTCCGGAACAGGGGGAGTGGGGGCCGCAGGCCCCGTGCTTCCTCAATTATCCCTGTTTTGCGTGCGCGCCACCTGAAGATCCGGACGTTCAGTGACCGCGTTCAACATTGCGCGCCTGACGCACGAAACGGCGCAGCAGCTGCCGGGCCAGCGGAGCGGCGCTGACTCCCCGTGCCACGGTGCGGGCGCAGCCGCCATGGCTGCGGATGCACTCGGCGCGGGCGCGCACATAGCCGCGCATGTGGTGGGTGGCGAACTCGGGGTGAAACTGCACGCCCCAGGCCTGCTGGCCCCAGCGGAAGGCATGGCAGTTGTCCTGCGCCGAACGCGCCAGGATGGCGGCACCTTCCGGGGCCCGCAGCACGGTCTGCAGGTGGGTGGCGTGCGCAGGGAAGTGCGAGGGCAGGCCGGCAAACAGGGGGTCGTCGACTGCGGACGGGTCCAGCGCCAGCTCGATCGTGCCCGACTCGCGCCCGGCCGGGTTGTAGGCGACCTCGCCTCCCAGTGCGTGCGCCAGCAGCTGGTGTCCGTAGCAGATGCCGAACACCGGGCGGCCGTCGTGGGCGACGTCGCGCAGCCACTGCGCGCTGCGCTCGCTCCACTCGGCGCGGTCGGTGACGTAGGCGGCCGAGCCGGTGACGATCACCCCGGCAAAGCCGGCCGGATCGGGCAGCGCCTCGCCGTGCTCCACATCGACCACCACCGTCTCATCGGCTTCCAGCCCGGCCGCAACCCGGATCCAGTGCGGAAAGCGCCCGTACCGGCGCAGCGAGGCGACCGGTTGGCCGGTTTCAAGAATCAGGAAGGGCGCGTGGTTCATCCGGGGGAGGCAGCACAGACAGGACTTCCTCGATTGTAGTCAGCCCTGCCGCCACCTTTTCAAGCCCCGCGCGGCGCAGGGTTCGCAACCCTTCAGCACGGGCGGCACGACTGAAACCGGCCAGATCCATGTCGGCCCGGATCAGGCCGCGCAGCCGCGAACCCAATGGCAGCAACTCATACAGGCCGACCCGACCCAGGTAACCGGTGCGCCGGCAGTCGATGCAGCCAGCCGGCGCATATGGCGTGGGCGACTCTGGTAATGCTTCATCGGCATCAGCCAACACCGCCCATTGGGCCGCGCTGAGCGGTTTGGGCACCTTGCAATGCGGGCACAGGGTGCGCACCAAACGCTGGGCCAGGATGCCGTTCACGGTGGAGGCGATCAGGTAGTGGGGCACGCCCAGGTCGAGCAGGCGGGTGATTGCCGAAGGTGCATCGTTGGTGTGCAGGGTCGACAGCACCAGGTGACCGGTCAGCGAGGCCTGTACCGCCATCTGCGCGGTCTCCAGGTCGCGGATCTCGCCGATCATGATGATGTCCGGGTCCTGCCGCAGCAGGGTGCGCACGCCGGCCGCGAAGTCCAGGTCGATGTTGGTCTGCACCTGCATCTGGTTGAACTCCGGCGCGATCATTTCGATCGGGTCCTCCACCGTGCACACGTTCACGTCCGGGGTGGCCAGCCGCTTCAGGGTGGAATACAGGGTGGTGGTCTTGCCCGAACCGGTCGGCCCGGTGACCAGCACGATGCCGTGCGGGCGCTCCACCAGGGCGGTCCAACCGGCCGCTTCCTCGGGGCTGAAGCCCAGCTGGTCGATGCTCTTGAATGCCGCGTCCGGGTCGAAGATGCGCATCACGCACTTCTCGCCGAAGGCGGTGGGCATGGTCGACAGGCGCATTTCCACCTCGCGCCCGCCGGGCGAGCGGGTCTTGATGCGCCCGTCCTGCGGGCGGCGGCGCTCGGCCAGGTCCATGCGCCCGAGCACCTTGATCCGGCTGACCACGGCGGTCATCACCGCCGGTGGCACTTCGAACACCTTGTGCAACACGCCGTCGATGCGGAAGCGCATGCGCCCCATGTCGCGACGGGGTTCCAGGTGGATGTCCGAGGCGCGCTGTTCATAGGCGTACTGCAGCAGCCAGTCGACGATGTGGACGATGTGGTGGTCGTCGGCGTTGACGTCGCCGGCGCGGCCCAGCTCGACCAGCTGCTCGAAGCTGGGCAGGGTGCCACTGGGCTCGCCGCGGCTGTCGCTGCGCGCGCCGCGCACCGAGCGGGTGACCCCGTAGAACTCCATGGTGTAACGGTGAAGGTCCAGCGGGTTGACCGTGGTCAGCTCGATCTGGCGGCGGGTGAGGTGCTGCAGGTCGCGCAGCCACTCCTGCGCCAGCGGTTCGCTGGTGGCGACCAGCACCCGCTCGCTGTTCACCGCCAGCGGCAGGAAGCGGTGGCGCTTGGCGTAGGCATGGGAGACCAGCGCGGTCACCGCCGGCACATCTACCCGGGTCGGGTCGATTCGCAGGTATCGGGTCCCGGTGCGCTCGGCCAGCCATTCGGTCAGCCGCTCCAGACCCAGTTCGCCGCCATTGGCTCCGGCCAGCTTGAGGTTGGCCAGCAGCACCAGCGGGTGGACCTCGCTGGCGTTGCGGGCACCGTGGGCGGAGAAGCGGATCCGCTCCTGCTCCTGCGGCGCGACCAGCCCGTCGGCCACCAGCGCCGCCGCCACCTGGTCAAATCCCAACCGGCCCGGCGGCAACGGCACCCGCTCGGCGTGGGGTGCGGGCCCGGTCTGGCCGGCGGGAAGGGGCGGTACCGATGGGCGATGATCCATGATCGCTATACTAGCGCACCCCCTTTGCAGGCAAGAATCCGCCGCATGTCCGCCACGAAGACCGTTCCGATCACGTTCCAGGGCCTCATCCAGACCCTCAACCAGTACTGGGCGCAGCAGGGCTGCGTGCTGATCCAGCCGCTGGACCTGGAGGTCGGGGCCGGTACCTTCCACCCGGCCACCTTCCTGCGCTCGATCGGTCCGGAAAGCTGGAATGCCGCCTATGTGCAGCCTTCGCGCCGCCCCACCGACGGCCGCTACGGCGAAAATCCCAACCGCCTGCAGCGCTACTACCAGTACCAGGTGGCGATGAAGCCGAGCCCGGACAACATCCAGCAGCTGTACCTGGATTCGCTCAAGGCGCTGGGCATCGACCCGCTGGTGCATGACCTGCGCTTCGTCGAGGACAACTGGGAGTCGCCGACCCTCGGTGCCTGGGGCCTGGGCTGGGAAGTCTGGCTCAACGGCATGGAAGTGACCCAGTTCACCTACTTCCAGCAGGCCGGTGGCCTGGAATGCAAGCCGGTGCTGGGCGAAATCACCTACGGTCTGGAACGCCTCTGCATGTACCTGCAGAACTGCGACAACGTCTATGACCTGGTCTGGACCTACGGCCCGGACGGCACGCCCGTGACCTACGGCGACGTGTATCACCAGAACGAAGTCGAGCAGAGCACCTACAACTTCGAATACGCCAACGTGGAAGAACTGTTCCACCGTTTCGACGCGTGCGAGAAGGAAGCGCAGATGCTGGTCGAGGCCGGCCTGCCGCTGCCCGCCTATGAGCAGGTGTGCAAGGCCAGCCATTCGTTCAACCTGCTGGATGCGCGCCGTGCGATCAGCGTCACCGAGCGCCAGCGCTACATCCTGCGCGTGCGCGCGCTGGCCCAGGCGGTGGCCAAACTGTATGAAGCCAAGCGCCTCGAAGCGGTGGCGGCCAAGGAGGTGCAGGCATGAGCACGATGCAGCCGCTGCTGATTGAACTGGGTACCGAAGAACTGCCGGTGAAGGCGCTGCCGGGCCTGGCCCAGGCCTTCTTCGATGGCGTGATCGAAGGCCTGACCAAGCGCGGCGTGACCGTGGAGCGCGGCGACGCCAAGCCGCTGTCGACCCCGCGTCGTCTGGCCGTGCTGCTGCCCGGCGTGGCCGTGGAACAGCCGGAACAGCACGCCGAAGTGCTGGGCCCGTACCTCAACATCGCGCTGGACGCCGACGGCCAGCCGACCAAGGCACTGCAGGGCTTTGCCGCCAAGGCCGGAATCGAGTGGAGCGCGTTGGAGCGCACCACCGACGCCAAGGGCGAGCGCTTCGTGCACCGTTCGGTGACCCCGGGCGCGCGCACCGCGGCGCTGCTGCCGGAGATCCTGGCCGAAACGATTGCGGCCATGCCGATTCCCAAGCCGATGCGCTGGGGCAGCCATGCCTATGGCTTCGCCCGCCCGGTGCACTGGCTGGTGCTGCTGCACGGCAAGGACGTGGTCAGCGCCGAACTGCTGGGCCTGACGTCGGACCGCATGAGCCGCGGCCATCGCTTCATGCATGACAAGACCGTGTGGCTGAGCACGCCGGAAGACTACGTGAGCTCGCTGGAAGCGGCCTTCGTGCTGGTTGACGCCGACGTGCGCCGCGAGCGCATTGTCGCCGCCGCCCACGCTGAAGCCGCCAAGGCCGGCGGCCAGGCCCGGATCACCGACGACAACCTCGAGCAGGTGGTCAACCTGGTCGAATGGCCGGCCCCGGTGCTGTGCAGCTTCGAGCGCGAATTCCTGGCGGTGCCGCAGGAAGCGCTGATCGAAACCATGGAGATCAACCAGAAGTTCTTCCCGGTGCTGGATGCCAGCGGCAAGCTCACCGAGAAGTTCATCGGCATCGCCAACATCGAGTCCAAGGACGTCGCCGAAGTGGCCAAGGGCTACGAGCGCGTCATCCGTCCGCGCTTCTCCGACGCCAAGTTCTTCTTCGACGAAGACCTGAAGCAGGGCCTGGAATCGATGGGGGACGGCCTGAAGACCGTGACCTACCAGGCCAAGCTGGGCTCGGTGGCCGACAAGGTGCAGCGCGTGGTCGCACTGGCCGAGGTCATCGCGCCGCAGGTCGGCACCGATCCGGTGCTGGCCAAGCGCGCGGCGCTGCTGGCCAAGAACGACCTGCAGTCGCGCATGGTCAACGAATTCCCGGAACTGCAGGGCATCGCCGGCCGTCACTACGCCGTGGCCGGTGGCGAGTCGCCGGAGGTGGCGCTGGCCATCGACGAGGCCTACCAGCCGCGCTTCGGCGGCGACGATATCGCGCTGTCGCCGCTGGGCAAGGTGCTGGCCATCGCCGAGCGCCTGGATACCCTGGCCGGTGGCTTTGCCGCCGGGCTGAAGCCGACCGGCAACAAGGATCCGTTCGCGCTGCGTCGCAATGCACTGGGCCTGGCGCGGACGATCATCGAGTCCGGCTTTGACCTGGATCTGCGCGCGCTGCTGATGACCGCCTTCGGCCATCTGCCGGCCGCCGTGCAGCCCAGCGCCGAGCGCAAGACCGAAACGCTGCCGCAGGACGTGTACGACTTCATCCTCGACCGCCTGCGCGGCTACTACGCCGACAAGGGCGTGCCGGCCACGCATTTCAATGCCGTGGCCGAACTGAAGCCGGCGTCGCTGTACGACTTCGACCGCCGCATTGACGCCATCGGCACGTTTGCCGCGTTGCCGGAAGCCGAAGCGCTGGCGGCCGCCAACAAGCGCATCCGCAACATCCTCCGCAAGGCAGAAGGCGATATCCCCGGCATGGTCGATCCGTCGCTGCTGGCTGAGCCCGTTGAAAGCGAACTGGCCGAAGCTGTGGAAGCGGCCATTGACGACAGCAACGCCAGCCTGCACCAGAAGGATTACGTCAGCGTGCTGGCGCGTCTGGCACGCTTGCGCGCGCAGGTGGATGCGTTCTTCGACGGCGTGATGGTCAATGCGGAAGATCCCGCGCTGCGCGGCAACCGTCTGGCGCTGCTGAAGCGTCTGGGCGACCGCCTGGGCAGCGTGGCGGCGATCGAGCATCTGTCCAGCTGACGCGGAATGCAAACGCGCACCTGATCGACGCCCGGCACTGCCGGGCGTTTTTTTTGCGCGCGTCGTACACATCGATAAGAAATTGCATTCGAAACGGGCAGCACTTTGGGGAATATCCGATGGAATCGGCCCGCGCAATGCGAATGCGTCAGTGGCCGATACCTCCCCCCTTTGCGAACGCTTCCCCATGACGCTCCCTGCTATTGCGCTGAACAATGCTGCTCCGTCTTCGTCTTCCTCCCTGCCGACCAACGCAACAGCACAGGGAACAGAGGCCATTCCTACATTGAGCGATGTGGGAAATGTGCCGTTGGATTGGGCCGGGCTGACGCTCCAGGTACGCAAAGAGACGGTGGTAGACGCACTGCGACGCAGCAATGCCGGGGAAGCACCCGGCCTCATCGCCATGATCGAGAGAGCTTCGCCGGACAAGCTCGAGGCCGCCGTGGCTGCGGTCGAAGAGGCCCTGGTCGCACGCGGATTCGAGTTGACCGTGTTGAAGGACCTCATGCTCGGCATCACCAACACCACGCTGGACAAGATGCGCTGGGGCACGCTCGCGCGCCAGTTCCCGGGTGCAACAGGGGCCCTTGCGCTGATGCAGCTTGCGCGGGCGATGTACCAGGGCACCTGGGCAGATGTGGCGAAGGCGCTGACCACGGTCGGAATGACCGTGGTCACGCTGCCGCCGGACATGACCAGTCTGCGCAGCATCCCGTTGATCGATGCCATGGTCGCCAGCCTGCCGGAGGTGCTGCGCACCCAGCTGGAAGCACTGCACCAGTGGGTGCAGCAGAGCGACGACGCGCTCACGCCGGCGCTCGACCTGCGTCAGCTCGGTCCTGTGCTCGCGGTGGTGGCGCTGCTCTGGTACGTGCAGCAGCGGCTGCCATCGCCTTCAGGGCAGCTGAGCGGGCTGGGCCGGTTCATTGCTGATCTGCCGCGGAACTGGCAGCGGCTGGTCAGTCTGGACCGCATCGGGGCCGGCCTGTTCGCGCCGGTGAATACGTGCACTGAGCTGATGTCACTGCAGGATGCGCTGCCCTCCGTCCGCCCGAAACTGTCACCGGAAGAGAAAGCTAAGCTTGCCGCGCAGAAGTGGTGGGAAGACCGGAAGCACCTTCCGGACTTCAACGCCCCCGCTCCGGTCATCGACGCGCAAACATCTCCACTCCCTGCGGCTGCCGGCACACCCGAGCTGCCGTTCGAGGCCGCATCCGCTCCCGGCGCGCCGGTACGCGGTGGCGCGATCGCGCAGCCACCGCCTGCGCCGGACGATGTGGCCACGTCTGCCGGCGGCAGGTCGGTCACTTCCTGGTGGACCTGGCTCACGGCGGGCATCGGGTTCCTGCGCGGCTTCGACTTCCAGCAAGTCGCCCCGGATGAGGGCATTGAAATGACAAACATGGGCGTTCCGACGACGAGCCCCAGTGCCAGCACGCCGCTGGTCCCGACGGCGGCGAGTGGGGGGGCGGCGAGCACGGGCGTGCTGAGGCGCGGCCCGCTCAACAGCGCCAGCAAACTGATACTCGGCGGCACCGCGGCGTTCGGCACCCTTACGCTCGCAACCTGGGCGTACCTGCGGGGCAGTGGGCAGCCCGTTGCAGCGCCACCCACGCCCACCGATCTGGCCGCCGGCGCGATCGACGCGGTGGTTCAAGACCCGAACGGCATCTGGCATGCGGGCCTGGACGAGCTGCTCGGCCTGCAGGGGCTGAACACGGTCGAAGAAACCGCGCCCGTGCATCACCGGCGTGTCCGTCGTGCGCTGTTCGGTGCGGACGCCCCCCCCTCCGCGCCCACCCCGACGGACGTGCCTTCCGCCGCGACGCAGTTGGGGTTGGACAACGCACAGCTGGACGCCGTGCGCATGGATCAGCCGCTGCAGTCGCAGCTGCAGTCGATGCGACTGTGGGCCCAGGTCGTCGCGCAGGAGATGGGCCGCCTGCCCGACTGGGATTGGATCGCACGGCTTCCGGAAAGCGAGCAGACACTGGTGGCGCTGCAATGGCACACCCTGCGCGAGCTGAAACTGCAGATGGCACCATTGGAGCACAGCGCCGAGACGCTGCTGGGCCAGGCGCTGACGGCGGCGGGGTGGACGGGCGAGTGGAGTGACATCGAGGCGCAGCTGCCATCGCAACCGGTGGCCGGCGTCATTGCCGAAGACCGCCTGCCGTTGCTGCAGTACTGCCTGGTGCGGCGCGCCGCGTCCACCCCGAACGCCGTGCCCCTGCCGACCTTCACGCGCGCCGGCGTACCGCTGGACGCACCGACGCAGAAGCGCCTGCAGGACTTCGTCAACAGCGACGCCTGCCGTGGACTGGCCGCTGATGTCAGGCAACGCAGCGAGGCGTTGCGTCCGCTGCTGAACCGCGCGCTGCGCGCCCGTCTGGTCATCGACGGGATCAAGGCCAAGTCGCACCACCATGAGAACGGTGAGCTGCAGCGGCACGGCGCGGGGCTGCTGGTGAAGTTCCTGCAGGGCCAGCCGGGCGTGGAGCGTTCGGTGCTGACCTATGCGGACCGCCTGCCGAACGGCCGGACCGTCTCCCTCACGCTGCCCAACTACCTGGTGCTGCGCGCCACCGACGGTGACCCGCGCGTGCTGCTGTACCGGGCGGACCTGTCCGACGTGCAGTTCTTCAGCGACGACACATCGCTTCGCGCTTTCCTTGACGCCGACAGGATGCGCACGGGGGTCGTGAACAACAACGGCACAGCCAACACCCTCCTGGCCGCGGACATCGTCAATGCGGCCGACCCGACGCAGCGCGCCACTGTGGCCGAGCTGGTCAAGCGATGGACCGAGCGTTACTACCTGCACCAGCAACGGAAGGACGACCCGAACGGCTGGAACCCGAGCACCAGCTTCCAGCTGGACTTCACGCCCGTGGGGCCCATGAACAACGCGGAGCGATGGGCCGCCGCGCTGGTCTCGCACAGCGAAGGACTGGCCCGTCAGGCGCAGGCGCGCAACGCCCTGCGCTGGAACCCGCTGGGCATTGCCAAGGTGAAGGCCGACAGCGTCTACCAGCAGCAGCTGGCTTCGGTGGTGCAGAGCCTGTACGTGCACGCCCACCCCGAGGTGCTTCGCAACTTCGGTGGGGTACTGGCCAAACATGGCGTTGACGTACAGGCATCAGGTTTCGATCCGGATCAGCTGAAGCTGACCTGGAACGGTGTGACGATGAGCTTGACCGCCTGGGCCGCCCACGGCTGGCAGACGGACGGACTGCGCCGCCCGGCGTTGTCCAATGTGCAGCCGGACTTCCCGCCCGACCTCGGCCTGCCGCCCAACGTCCGCTACGAGGTGCCGGAATGGCCCAGTGCCAGCGAGCTGGACGCGATCAGGATCACCGCCTACCAGCCCGACGCGGACGGAAAGCCGGTCAAGAACGCGGCGTTGACCGCTGCGCTGGAAGACCACGATCTGCGCCGTGAGCTCTGCGGCTGGCTGGAGACCTACGCCAACGACAACCGCCTGGCCGAGACATACGTCCGCTACCTGCGTGGCATTCCGGGCAGCCGTGCCGGTGCCCAGTTGGGGAAGGCGCTGGGCGATCGCATCCGCACGGGTCTGGCCTGGATGGTGGCGGTGGCGGGCCAGGACGGCACGCTGAACCCGGACAGCCATCGCGGCCTGGTCCATGCCCTGGAGCGCCTGGACCCCGCCAACGGCCGGGCGTCCTCGCTGCATGTGGTGACGCTGGACGGCGTGCCCATCGACGGGCTTTGGGCCCTGCACGACGGTGACGAGTTCCGGATCTTCCTGTCGGGCGAAAACGGCAGCGACGACCGGGTGCTGGACGTGGCCGCGTTCAAGACCTGGCTGAGGGAATCCACCTCCTACGCCCGGTTCCCCAGACACGTGCTGTTCCGGTACCACAAGAAGCTGGCGCAGGCCTTCGCCAAGAAGGACACCCGGGACGGCATTCCGGTCGGCTTCCGTTCGACGGGCGGACCGGACGCGGCCGGCCGCACCCTGATCGAAGGACGCATTTCCGATGTGGAGGAGATCTCGCTGACGCCGCTCGAACAGATGGCCGAGGCGCTGCGTGTTGCCGGTTCGGTGAGCGCGGCGCTGGTGTGCAGCCTGGCCACCGGCGGGCTCGGAGCCGGCCTCTGTGCGGCGGCGTCGCTGGCGCTGGTGGCGGACGGCATCGTCCAGGCCATTGACCACTTCGAGCGCGGCGACCGCAATGACGGCATCGCATCGGTCGGCGGCAGCCTGCTTGATGCGGTGGACGCGCTGCAGATCGGCGCGATCGGCAAGCTGATGTTCCGGCTGGGCAGGGCCGCACTCCACAGACTTCAGGAGGCCGCTGCAGCGCTGAGCCAGTTCAAGGCGCAGGCGCGGGCCTTTGACGCAGGCGGCAGGGTAAACCAGGCCTTCGCCGTCTCCCCCGCCCAGATTGTCGATTCGCCGATGTTCCCGCAGGTGTTGCCGGGCGGCGCGACCGTGTACAAGCAGGGCGGACAGGACTACCTCAAGGTTGACGGTGCCTTCGTGCAGGCCGGCCAGGATGAAAACGGCATCCTGCGCCTGCGCGATCCGCACAACCCACGCGATGTCGGCCCGCCGGTGGAGTACCGCGATGGGCACTGGCGACGCATGGACGCCCTGCCGCCGCGCGCAGGCGGCACCACCCCGGTGCCCGTCGCGAAGCCGTCCTGGGTGGCCAACATCCCGGAAGCAGACGTGCTGTCGCCCGCCTCTCTCGAGATGCTGGAAGCCACCTTCGGTTTTGCGGCGCTGAGTGCGCGCCCCGGGGCCGACCTCCTCAACGTGGTCAGCCAGCTGGCGATGGAGGAGCGCATCCGGGCGATCATCAAAAACCCCTCGACCCTGGGCCTGCCAGGCGACGGAACCCTGGTCCCTCGGGCGTGGGCGGACAGCCGGCGCCTGGGCAACGGCCGGGCCGTGCAGACCTACGTCGATGACGACAACAACAACCAGATCTTCGGTCCGCGCATCGGGGCCGGGCCGGTGGGCGTGATGGTGCGTGTCGATGACCGCAGCGCGCTGCCGGGCGTGGAGGCGTTGGTGGATGCCAGCAACCTTGACACACTGCGCAGCAGTCTGGACCTGACGCCCGATGCTGGCCGCGACGAGATCGTGGCCACCGCGCGGAAAGAGCTGGCCGCCGTGATCACGGCCAACCCCAAGCAGAGTCTGCTCACCTGGCAGAACTGGAGGGCGGCGCGGCACGACCTGCCGGCGGCGGCAGACAATCTCGTGAAGCACTTCCGCGCGCTGACCAAGACCGAGGCCGAAGAGATCGTCGCCGGTCTTGGGCCGGATGTGACGCGGCAACTGGAACAGTGGAACTTCCCGCAGGAGGTCCAGACCGCCGTGGCCGACGCCCTCGCCAGCCGTTCGGAGCGGCAGCAGCGCGAGGCGGTGGTCAACGGCGCGTTCGGCACGCTGGGCGACGTACAGCAACTGGCCGCCCAGCTGCAGCCTGCGCTGCCAAACCGGCGCTTCTCCGTCCACGGTGAAGGCACGAATGGCATTGCCCTGGTGATCAAAGCCGACAAGCCGGGTGACCCCGAGGCCAAGGTTGTCTTCCCCGGCAACGGGGCGGCATCGGTCACCGACGCCGACGGAACGCCCTACGACAGCTGGCAGCAGGGGGTGTATCAGCAGGTAGGCGAGCAAGAGCGCCACGCCTTGCGCAGTCCCGCCGATCTTCGACAAGGGGTCCTGGAGCGTATGAAAGAGGCTCCGATCGGCTCGACCTGTCGGATCGGCAAGAAGGGCACCGGCAGGGGCAAGCGTAACGTGGCCGATTGCGGACCTTCGAACGGCGCGGAAGCGGCGCGAGGCGTTGAGGTCGCCAGGTCCGAGGTGGCGTTAAGTGAGCAACTCGGTGCACTGCTGGACCAGCGTCACGCTGAAGCCGATGCCGCGTACTTCGAGCTCAAGCAGCTGGAAATCGAGTACAAAGCGCTGTCAAAAAGAGAGATGGAATTCAAGCGCGGCAAGAATGGTGCGGTATTCAGCGCGCAGGACGCAGCGCGGCTGCGCGAACTGTCGCACAAGAATTTCAGGTCGCTCATCGGCCACGAGAGCATGAACTTCGCCACCTTCGAGCTGGAGGATGTCTGCTACAAGGGCACCGAAGTCAAGTGGCCTGCATGGTTCCCGTTGAAGGGAACCGCATTGAGCACCACCCCTCGCGACTGGATGGGGCCAGAGAAATTCATCCCTTACCCCGAGCCGATCCGTCGTGTCTTCGTCCCGGTAAAAGACGCGAATGGATTCCCGACGATGCGCGGGATGTTCCGGACCGACTACCCTGCCGGTGCCGACCTGCGCCCGGCACAGGGTGCGTTGAGCGAACCCGGCGAAGGCTCGGTGAAGATCACGTTCACTGACGAAGACCTGCAGGTGAAGCTGGACGAATGGAGCAGCGCCAAGCCGCTCAACGCACTGACCGACGCGGAAATCAAACGCGTCGAGGGCCGGCACATGTCGCCCGCATTGAAGAAGTACATGGGCGAAGCGCGCCTTCTTCCGACCAACGCCAAGGCACTGGTGCCCGGTGACTACCGCATGTACCAGATTCTGTCCTGCAGCGAGAGCAAGATCCTGGGCGGCGTGTTCAAGGCACTGGGGGAGGCGGAGCCGACGCTGGTTCCCCTGCTGTGGGGATCCAGCGCCGCGCGGATCGACAGGCTGACCGGGAAGCTGTTCATCTACTCGGATATGGACCCCTGCAACATCAGCTGCGACCCGCGCCTGACCGAGGTGATCGAGCGGTTGCCCGACATGAACATCCGGGTCTTCTACCGCTTCAAGGACCCGCTCGCACGGAAGGAGTGGATTACCAAGGGCAGGATCGAACGGTTGGTTGAAAAGAATCGCGCGGACTGGGAGCGGCTGTACGACAACCGGCCGAATCCGGTGCTGGGCGATGACCTCGATGCCTGGATGAAGGCCAAAGCGGTGGAGGAAATGAAGAAGCCCGACGTGGTCAACTGGCTGGAGCGCCACCTGCTGGAGCATCCGCTGGCATTGCCGGCCCCGCGGCTCTGGGAACCCAGTGTCGGGCTGTGAGGACCGTGCCAGCACACGCACGCGTGGGCGCGGTAGCCTGAGGACTGAACTGGAGGTGCTTGATGCGCATTGATACGACCAACCCCCTTCCGCCGCCGCCGGGTGCGCCGCAACCGGGCACCCCCGCAGCGCTGCTGGATGCAGCGCAGGAGGACGCGCTGCGTGCGCGGGAAGGTGCCTTCCTGTCCTTCGGCAGTGCACAGGATCCGCTGATCCGCGAGGCGATCCGTGACGAATGGGGCCGTGCACTGGCCCCCTACCTGGAGTACGGGACCCTCAGCGACGATGCTGCCGAGGGTCCCGTATACCGGCACGCCGACGCGCAGCTTCTGCTGCGCGAGGGCATGCGGGTGTTCGGCTTCCTGGACAACCAGGGATGCGGCGACTGCTACTACCTGTGCTGCAGGCAACAGCACGCGCTGATGTTCTTCACCCTGTGCATCGAATCAGGCAACGACACGGACGGGCCGTATGACATCTACGTGTCGGCGGCACAGGACTGGCACACCTTCCTCGCACACCTGCCACCTACGTGAACATGGTGTGATGCCGCGCCTTCGGGAACGGGCTTCGTTTTCAGCCCGTTCCCGTTATCCTGTGGGCATGCCGCCCATGAAATACGTCCTGACGCTTCTCCTCTTCACTTTCGCCGCCATCCCGGTGGCCCATGCGCGTGGGACCATCGAGAAGGTCGACATCAAGGGGCTGGACAAGGGCGACGACGCTGAGATGATCGAGAACATCGAGGTCTCGCTGTCGCTGTACGACACCATCGGCCAGGTGCAGGGCGAGTCGCGGCTGGAGTACCTGCTGTCGCAGGCCGAGCGCCAGACCCGGCAGGCGCTGGAGCCGTTCGGCTATTACAACCCGAAGATCACGGTGGAAAGTCCGCGTGAAGGCGACACCCTGCGCGTGGTGATCCATGTCGAGAAGGGCCCGCCCACCCTGGTGCGCCGCGAGCACATCGACATCACCGGTCCCGCGCAGCTGGATTCCTACCTGCAGGACGACCTGGAGAACTTCCGTCCGCGCAAGGGACAGCGCTTCGAGCACACCACGTACGAAGCCAGCAAGATCGTCATCACCCGCCGGCTGGCCGAACGCGGCTACTTCGATGCGGACTACACCGAGCGCCGGGTGGAGATCACCCGCGCCGAGAACGCCGCCGACATCGATCTCACCTGGGACAGCGGTCGTCGCTACAACATGGGTGAGATCCGCTTCAACCAGGACTACTTCGTCGACCGGCTGTTCGACCCGCTGGTGTACTGGGACACCGGCAGCTATTACCACGAAGGCAAGCTGGACCGCCTGCGTGAGTCGCTGACCAAGCTGGACTACTTCAGCACCATCGACATCCAGCCGCGCCCGGACCAGGCCGACGACAACGGCAACGTGCCGGTCGATGTGAACCTGACTCGTGCCAAGCGCACCATCTACACCGCCGGTGTCAGTTACGGCAGCGAGAGCGGAGCCGGTGTGCGCGGCGGCGTGGAGCGCCGCTTCCTCAACAGCCGCGGCCACAAGATGAACACCCAGCTGGACTACGCGCAGAAGCGCAAGAGTCTGGTGGTCAGCTATCGGGTGCCCGCGTTCCGCTGGCTGGATGGCTGGTATGGGCTGACCGCCAGCGCGTATGACGAGCAGACCGACTACATCGACCTGCGCAACTTCAAGCTGATCGGCAGCCGCAGCGGCCAGCTCAACGAGAACTGGACGCTGATCGCGTCGGTCAACGCACTGCGCGAGCGCTGGCGCTACGCCTCCGGGACCGAGTTCACCAACGCCATCTACAACACCTCGACCCTGGTGTATCCGCAGCTGGTCGCCGACTACGTCAACGTCGACGACAATCTGTTCCCACGCAAAGGGGTGAGCGGAAGTGCCACCGTGCGCGGCGGCGTGGAAGGCGCGGGCTCGGACACCAGCTTCGTGCAGGCCAATGTGCTGCTGCGCTGGTACATCCCGATTGGCGACAGCAACCGTCTGATCCTGCGCGGCGAAGGCGGCACCACCTGGACCAGCGACCTGGTGGCCATGCCGCCCAGCTTGCGCTTCTTCGCCGGTGGCGACCGCAGCATCCGCGGTTACGCCTTCCGCGAAGTGGGTCCGCGCACCCCGGAGCCGGACAAGTACGCGCTGGGCGCGAAGAACCTGGTGGTCGGCTCGGCCGAGTACGAGCATTACTTCAAGGGCGGCCCGTGGGGCGCGGCGGTGTTCGTGGATACCGGTAGTGCGTTCGACAACACCATCGACCTGCACACCGGCGTCGGCTTCGGCGTGCGCTGGAAGTCGCCGGTCGGCCCGGTGCGGGTGGACATCGCGCATGGTCTGAACAACCCGGATTCGCAGTTCCAGCTGTACCTGAACATCGGAGCGGACCTGTGAGCACGCCTACGCCCACGCCGCAGAACAAGATCGCCGCGCCGCGCGTGCGCTTCTATCGCAAGCGCCGCTTCTGGGCGTGGTCGGGCTTTACCGCGCTGGGACTGGGGCTGCTGTTCCTGCTGCTGCTGTACTGGCTGCTGCAGACCGTGGCCGGTCGCGATGTGCTGCTGGCACAGGTGATGGCACGCCTGCCGGTCGGGGCCACCCTGCAGTGGAGCAAGGTCGACGGACCGCTGGCCGGGCCCTTGGTCCTGCACGACCTGGATTTCCGTTACGACGATATCCACTTCACCGCCAAACGCGCCTACCTCGACCCCGACCTGCGCCCCTTGCTGGGCCGCAAGTTGCAGCTGGATGCGCTGCAGCTGACCGATGCCAGCTTGAACCTGGCCAAGAGCGACGAGCCGTTCGAGATGCCATCGTGGCCGGGTTCGCTGCCGCAGATTGAAATGCCGCTGGCGATCCAGGTCGACACCATCACCATCGACGGCTTCCGCATCACCCAGGCCGGCGAGCCGCTGATCGACATCGACAAGGTGCGCGGCGGGCTGGAAATGGCCAATGGCGAATTCCGCGCCAAGCAACTGGTGGTGGACAGCGACATGGGCGACTTCCGTGTCGACGGCCGCTACGTGCCGCGCAACGATTACTCCACCGACATCACCGTGAGCGCGTTGATGCCCGCTCCGCGTGGGCGCACGCCGGCGCGGTTGGGGCTGGTGGCACGCGGCAATCTGGCGCGCATGGAAGTGGCCGTGGCCGGCTACGCGCCCGAGCCACTGCAGGCCAGCCTGGTGTTCGAGGGGCGCGACGATCCGGTGTGGAAGGCCAGCGCGAAGAGCACCGCACTCGACCTTGCGCTGCTGGTACCGGGCATGGACGCGAGCACCAGCACGCCGCTGTCGCTGGACTTCCAGGCCAACGGCAAGGGCGGGCAGGCGCATCTGCAGGGTCGCGTGCAGCAGGGGGATCTGGTGGTGGAACTGGCCCCCTCCAACGTCGGCCTGGCCGACCAGGTGCTGACCGTGTCGCCGCTGGTGGTGAAAGGCTTTGGCGGACAGGCGCGGCTGCAGGGCAAGGCCGACTTCAGCGACCGCGAGAATGCCAGCCTGCGCTTCTCCATCGTGGCCAACGACCTGACCTACGTGCCGGCCGCCGACCCGGCCACCCCCGGCGCGGCCGCGCCGGTTCCGGTGGCCCGGAAGGAAGCGCGCCTGGGTCTGGCCGGCCCGCGGG